>NZ_KV821041.1:0-13565 GCF_001815555.1 Corynebacterium sp. HMSC073D01
CCGATGAGGTTGAGACCAAGATCACGGTGACCGAGAACAACAGCACTGAAGTCCCGGCCGATGGAAAGGCTAAGGAAATCGACGGCAAGGTCGATAACCCTGACGGCGCCACCGGTGAAGTTGTCGGCGAAGACGGCAAGAAGATCGACGGCGCAACAGTCGAGATCGATGAGAATGGAAACGTCAAGGTCACGATTCCTGAGGGGACCAAGACCGGTCCCGCCAAGGTTGTTATCACCGATAAGGATGGTAATAAGACTGAGCTTCCGATTACCATCACGAAGCCTGGCGATGCTTCCAGCTCCATCGATGGTCTCACCCAGGATGAGGCTAATAAGTGTGTTGGTGCTTCTGCCGCATCGGCTATCCCGCTGCTGCTCCTGACGCCGATTGCCCTTGGCCTGGCCATGGACAACCAGCAGGTGAAGGATCTTACGGCTGGCTTCGGTAAGCAGCTGGAGGATATCAACACCGGTATTCAGAAGACCCTGGGTATCTACAACCCTGAGCTTGCACAGCAGTTCAAGGTTCAGGTTGCTCCGCACCTGCAGAATCTGGCTCTCGCAGCCGGCTTCGTTGCCTCCATCGCGCTCCTGGCTGGCGTCGCAGCTAACCAGTGTGTGCCGGGTGGCGGCAGCTCGGACAACACCAGTTCCCAGAAATAAGACTTCCTCTTAGGAGGAATATAGACTCCCTTCCTTGGGAGATACGTCGCTAGATCTTCATCGCTTGATGTGATCATGCGACTACCGTCAAGGTCGGCCCCACGTGATTGCCACGTGGGGCCGACTTATTTCGTGGGACGGGGGAGGGGAGCGTCGACAAGTAAGGTGAGCTAACAGAAACCTGAGAAGTCTACGGTGACTCTTAAAAGACATGGTCGGAGGGGGCAGGAGACGTGCTAAGTGCGAGTTATTGAGGTTGTTTCGGAGGCGGAATGGGTGAAAATAGCCCCCGAATCGGGGTAAATGAACGGCCGAGGGGGTCGAAGCGTTAAGGTTCGCCCTTTTGTTGTTGCTTAAAGTTGCAGGGGCTCTACCTTGGTAAATGGGGAAATGCTTATTACTTACCGGAAAGTATTGTCTGAAAAAGTAACTAGTTACCTGTGTAAACAATAGACAGGAAGCTAAGAAAACCTTAAAGTAAGTTTTGTAACTAATCAGGAAACCTGGCAAACGGCGCGTGAAACGCTTCCACGCTAAAGCCTCGATGAAGAGTTGACAATTTCACACCCCAGTCATTTGAAAGGACCAGACTAATGGCTACCATCCGTACCCGTTCCGGGCGTATCCGTCGCGGTATCTCCATCGCAGCCGCAGCATTCTCTCTCGCAGTAGTTGCCCCCACCATCCAGCCTGTTATCGCACCGCAGATCGCAGCGGTTGCTAACGCTGAGACGACGATGACCGCCGAGGAAACTGCCGCCATCAAGGCAAGCGCCATCGATGCTGATGCCATCGCAGCGGGAACGATCACCAAAGCAAGTCAGCTGGGATACGCCGGCAAGTTCGCCGGTCAGATCAACGGCCACGTTTACGAGGCTCACCCGAACGGAAACCCCGGTTCCACCTACGACAATGGCAATATCCCGGTGACCGGTCAGACGGTCTACCTGCAGCTGCGTGAGGCGCGCAAGGACGGCAAGATGTCTGAATCGCCGTGGTTCAAGGCCAAGACTCACGATCTTGATTCCGTTATCGCCGGTAACGGCGGCAAGGGTACCTACGCTTTCAAGGGCAAGGACGGAGAGCGTCTCAGCTGGACCGACGAGGACGGTGAAATTCACCGCTACTATGCGCACCGTCACCAGGAATACCGCCTCTGGATTGACAACTACACCAATCCGCAGACCGGCAACACGATGATCCCGATGCGCCAGACTGGTGGCCTCAGCGTAGGCGAATGGGTGAAATCCGGCGACCAGCTGCTCGGCTCCTTCCAGTACGCAGGTACGTCGATGCAGAAGACCGCGCTGTTCATGTATGAGGCCCCGCACGAGGCGCTCATCGCAGACAACGTTTCCGCATCTGAGGGGAAGACCCTTAACCGCTCCGGTGCACAGACCACCGGCGAGAACGACTTCATTGCCGGCCGCGTGTGGCTCGAGACCGGTGCAGGTGACCAGAACCTCACTGCCGGTAATGGCCCCCGCTGGGATGCAATCACAAAGGGTGGCGATCCGCTTGCTACGGGCTACAAGGTTTGGGCAACCGTGCTGAGCAACGAAGGCTACACCCAGCTATCCCAGCTGATGGAAAGCGAGAGGGCGGAAAACCAGGTCGCTGCCACCCAGAAGCAGCTGAAGGAACACCCCGAGTACCTCCAGCAGACCAAGGTAGACACCGTCAACGAGGAAGGTTTCTACACTCTGCGCTTTGACACGCTGGATAGCGGACGCCCGAACATGAAGCGCATCTACATGTGGGTGACAGACAAGGATAACAATGTTGTTCCTAGCTACTCCAGCTTTGTGAAGCCGCTGTTTGTTGCCCCGAACAACGTGGTTATCGGTTCCTGGCGTACCTCCTCCCTCGAGGCTCAGTGGCGCGATGAGCGCCAGGGCTGGGCAGCAGCAGACTTCGCTGTTGCCCCGCAGGACATCAAGAGCAAGCTGCCGAATCTGAACCCCGAGGTTGAGAGCAACGACGCTGCCAAGAACGATCCGGCTGCACAGGCGCAGACGATTCGCATGGGCGAAAAGGCTGATCCCACCAAGTCCATCAAGGACTTTGACGCGCTTCCGGAAGGAACGAAGGCCGAGTTCGCGGATCCCATTGACACGACCACTCCGGGTGAGAAGACCACCAAGGTTATTGTCACCTACCCGGATGGCTCCACCGACGAAATTCCGGTCACTGTGACCGTGGCTGATTCTGATGCTGCTTCCCACAACCCGGGTTACTCTCCTGCCTCCGGCGAGGCGGGCCAGTCTGTCGAGGTCCCGCAGACCTCCGACGAGTCTCTGCCGGAAGGCACCACCTTCTCCATCAACAAGGCAGATGTTACTGAGGGCTTCACCGCCACCGTTGATGAGAACGGTACCGTCACTGTCACCCCAAACGAGGGCGTGGCCAACAACACCTCCGCTAAGATTCCGGTCACCGTCACCTACCCGGATGGCACGAAGGACACCGCTCCAGTGAACTTCACCGTCGGCAAGGACGGCGACGAGGACGGCATCACCGATGCAGACGAGACTTCCGGTGCTTTGAACGAGAAGTTCGGTAACAAGCCGACCGATCCGACCAAGGCAGACTCGGATAACGATGGGCTTACCGACGGTGAAGAGATTCACGGCAACCCGCAGGTTCCTTCTATCACCGTGACCGATAAGGACGGAAAACAGAAGGTCATCTCCGGCCCGTTCTACACTGACCCGAACAAGGCAGACACCGATGGCGACGGCGTCTCTGATGCTGATGAGCTGGCTAACGGAACCGACCCGACCAACCCCGACACCGACGGTGACGGAGTAAAGGATGGCGAGGATACCCACCCGGCCGATGGCACCAACGGCGCAGGCGGCACCGACAGTGACAAGAAAGATTCCGATGGTGACGGTCTGAGCGATGCCCAGGAGAATGCCGGTAACCCGCAGGTTGATTCCATCGCCTACGTGGATAAGAACGGTGTCAGCAACGTTATCTCTGGCCCGTTCAAGACGGACCCGAACAAGGCAGACACTGATGGCGATGGCCTTGACGACGGCTTCGAGCTTGCTCACGGCACCAACCCGCTGGAGGCTGACACCGACGGTGACGGCGTTCCGGATGGCGAGGACAAGTACCCGGCAGACGGCACCAAGTCTCGCGATGAGGTTCCGAGCGATCCGAAGACCACGGATTCCGATGGCGACGGCCTGACCGACGCTCAGGAGAATGCTGGCAACGCGGATTACCCGTCGATCACCATCACGGACAAGGATGGTAACGACAAGGTCATCAAGGGACCATTCAAGACCGATCCGAACAAGCAGGATACCGATGGTGACGGCGTTCCGGATGGCCTGGAACTTGCAAACGGCACCGACCCGACTAACCCCGACACCGACGGTGACGGAGTAAATGACGGTGAAGATGGCGTACCGAATGATGGCACACGTACCACCATCGGCGGCGATCCGATCTCCAAGGACGCTCCTTCCTGGAAGGATGGAACGGTCCAGCCTGGTGGCGAGGTAAAGATTGACAATAACGGTGGTGCTCTTCCGAAGGACCACAAGGTTACCGTCACTATCAATGGTAAGGAAGTTCCTGAAGACAAGGTCAAGGACTACGTCACCATTGACGAAAACGGCAACATGACCGTTAAGCCTGGCGACGCTAAGAGCGGCCAGACCATCAAGGTCACGGTTAGTGATAAGAACGGTAAGGAACTCGGAACAGTTTCCATCTCCGTGGGCCTGTCCGAGAAGCAGCAGAACGTCTGCATCGGTGCCTCCGCTGCCTCTGCTGTCCCGCTGCTCCTCCTTGTCCCGCTGGCACTTGGCCTCGGCCTTGCTGGCCAAAGCCCGGAGGCTCGCGCCATTGCTGATGGGTTCAACCAGCAGATTGAGCAAATCAACGTCGGAATCCAGAAGAGCCTCGGCATCTTCAACCCTGAGCTTGCTGCCACCTTCCGCAGCCAGATCGCACCGCACCTGGGTAACATCGCTGTTGCAGCTGGCTTTATTGCCACGATTGCTCTGCTGGCTGGCCTTGCTACCACGCAATGCATCCCCGGTGAGACCAACCTGAGCTCCGGCGACGATGCTGCTACCGATAAGACTCCGGAGGCCAACGCCTAAGGATTACATGTAAAACCCTCTACCGTCACTGACTGGCTCGCATCGATTTTGGTGCGAGCCAGTTTCGGTATTGAGAGTAGTTTGCTGAGGAAAACCATAAAAAGGTAGGGTTAGTGACACCCAATATGGGGGTAATAGGTATAAGGTAATGATGATGATTTCAATGGAAAGAGTGCACTGCGTGCGAAACGGCGCTCAATTCACCTGGCTAAATGGGTAAAAGTAGTATTTTTGTTGCCTGTATTGTTCAACATAGACGGTAATTTAAAACTGAAAATAACATAGACAATTAGGTAAAGGATTCTTAGAATGGTTGAGAAACATAAGTCTCCATCGTGCTCGAAGTGTGTGTAAGAATCGCCACAACTTAGGACAGGCTGAGAGATTTGTGAAACTACTACATCAACTCAACTGAAAGGACCAGGTTCTTGGCTACCATTCGTTCGCGCAATGGCAGGATCCGTCGCGGAGTTTCCATTGCCGCAGCCGCTTTCTCCCTGGCGGTCATTTCCCCCATCATTCAGCCCGTGGTCGCACCGCAATTTGCGGCCGTCGCTTCGGCTGAGGAGGCTGCTGCTGCTAACGTCCACGCATCGGCTATCGAAGCAGACCCGATTGCAACGGGCGAAATTACCCGAGCAGTCGATCTGACCAACGATGCTACAAGGAACACGATTTCCGGTCACGTGTTCCGCGCCGTCGGTGGTGGCACGTCCTCCGGCGACCCGACATCCAGCGGTGACCCGCGTGTGGCAAACGGTACCGTCGTATACGCCCAGTGGAAGGACGAGGACGGTTGGGTTTCCCCGGTCTACAAGACCTCCACGCATGAACTGCCCGGTGATAACGGACAGGGTGGAAAGGGCACCTTCGTGGTGAAGTTCCCCACGGTGAAGGATAGCGCGGGTAAGGAGCATACCTTCAAGGCGCAGCTCGGCACCGCCTACAAGTTGACCGTTGGGCAGAGCACACTTAACTCCACACCGGCGGAAGCAACCGATACCGGAAACGTCACCACCCCGGTACGCCACGGTGGTGCGCTGACCTCAAAGTGGACACCGGTGTACAAGGCAAACGGCAGCTTCCAGCTTATTGGTATGAACGTCCAGCGCGTGGGCATTTGGCTGCAGGAAGCACCTGTGGACGGCACCTCCGGTGTCAACTACTTGAAGTCCAAGAACCTCATTGAGGACAAGAAGGGCCCTGCTAATTTTGTTCTGAGTGATGAAGGTACCGAGAACTCTATTTCCGGCAAGGTGTACTTCGAAACGGGCGAGGCGGCCCGCGAGAAGACGATCCAGGCACCTAGCTACGTTGGTGACCCCGCAGCCCCCGGTTACAAGGTCTTCGCTTCCTATCTCACCCCTGAAGGCGTAGCCAAGGCGAAGGAGATCAACAGCCTCCCCATCGCTGAGCGGGCAAAGGCTACCAAGGAAGCATTCACTGCTCACCCGGAGTTCATCAAGGGAACGGTGTGGGCGACGAGTGCTGAGGACGGTCGTTACACCCTACGACTGCCCGTTGAAAACCTGGAAGAGGATCGCGACCACCTCTACATGTGGGTTGAAGATCCAAACGGTGACGTTGCCGCATACTGGTCTAACTACATGTCCCCGTTCTTCCAGACGTACAACGGCTCTGGTTGGTGGGAACCGACTCCAATTGCTGCACCTGGTGTCAAGCGTGTTTACAACCAGGACTTCGGTATTTCTACTTTCCGCCCGATTAGCTTGACGGTCACAAACGCTGATGACATCGACAACCCCGCAGAGGCAGGGCAGAAGGTTGATGTCCGCCTCGACGGCAACCTGCCGGCAACTCCGTCTTACATCGAATGGCGTGGGCCGAACGATCAGGTTGTAAAGAACGCAAATGGTAAAGAGCAATGCAGCGTCAGTTCCATTGCCGATGCCTCTAAGTGCTCCTTTATCGTTCCTAAGGACGTTAATAACGGCGATCTCTACACAGCTGTCCTCGTTTCTGAGGGCTCCGACATTGCGCAGGACAGCTTCTACGTAACCAACGGTGATGCCGCCAAGAACGATCCTGGTTACGAAAACGCCAGCGGCGACGCTGGGAAGAAGACTGAGGTCCCGCAGACGAAAGACACGGACCTGCCTAAGGGGACGACCTTTAAGCTCAATCCCGAAAACGAGATCCCTAAGGGTTGGGATGTAACTGTCGACGAGGGTAGCGGTCTGGTCTCCGTTACCCCGCCGGAGGGCACCACCAACAACACCACGGTTGAGATTCCTGTCATCGTTACCTACCCGGACGAGTCCGTCGACAAGCCTTCCTTCACCTTTACCGTGGGGCAGGACACCGACGGTGACAAGATCACCGATAGCGAGGAGAACAACGGCAACCCCTCTGCCCCCGATGTCACCTACAAGGACAAGGACGGCAACGAGAAGAAGGCTGACCGCCCGTTCAAGACTGATCCGAAGAACCCAGACACCGACGGTGACAAGATTAACGACGGTGACGAGCTCTCGGGCGACAAGAACACCCACTTCAATAACAAGCCGACCGATCCGACCAACGACGACACCGACGGCGACAAGCTGACCGACGGTGACGAGATCAACGGTAACCCGGACGCACCTGCAATTGAATCCTGGGACAAGGACGGCAACAAGAACGTCAAGAAGGGCCCGTTCTACACCGATCCCACCAACTACGACACCGACGGTGACACGATCGGTGACGGTGATGAGCTCTCCGGTGAGAAGAACGTCCACTTTGGTAAGAAGCCGACCGATCCCACCAGCCCCGACACGGACAATGACAAGCTGACCGATGGTCAGGAGATCAACGGCAACCCACAGGTTCCTTCGCTGACGATCACCGATACCAAGGGCAACAAGAAGGTCATCGAGGGGCCGTTCTACACGGATCCGAACAAGGCTGACACCGATGGTGACAACATCCCGGATGGCGAGGAGCTGAAGAACGGCACCGACCCGACCAAGAAGGACACCGACGGCGATAAGATCCCAGACAACGAGGACAAGTACCCGACGGATGGCACCAATGGCAAGGGTGAGGATGTTAACCCGAACCCGATTGCTAAGGGCAACCCGGCTTGGGATGACGCCAACATTAAGGAGGGTGCGAAGAGCGACCCGATTAAGAATGTCGGTGAAAAGGTTCCGGACGGTGCCACATTCGAGGCCACCAAGACGGATCCGAGTGGCAATACCACTCCGATTGCCAAGGGTGATGTCAAGGATTACGACAACAAGGACGGCAAGATCTACTTCGATCCGGAAACCGGCGACATTACCATCGACGGCACGGACCTGAAGTACGGCGACAAGGTCACTGTGACGGTGAAGGATAAGGACGGCAAGAAGCTTGACGACGTCACGCTGACGGTCGGTATGTCCGACGATCACCTCGCCGTGTGCGTTGGCGCTTCGGCTGCCTCCGCTGTGCCTCTGCTGCTCCTCCTCCCGGTTGCGCTCGGACTCGCGGGCAACAACCCGCAGGTAAAGGAGATCTCTGCACAGTTTGGTAAGCAGATTGAGAATATTAATACCGGTATCCAGCGCACTCTCGGCATTTACAACCCGGATCTAGCCGTTGCGTTCAAGAACAATGTTGCTCCGCACATGCAGAACCTTGCGCTCGCAGCAGCGTTCATCGCCTCCATCGGTTTGCTCGCCGGTGTTGCCGCAACGCAGTGTGCCCCCGGTGGCGATCAGCTGAGCTCCAACCTCTCCAGCGATAAGGACGTGAAGGTTGAAGGTTCCTCTACTGAGGACACCACGACCACCCCTGCAGCTGCCGACGAGAAGTAAGCAGTTGATCTCCTAGGAGAATAAAGTCTGGTCCCCGAAAGACCCTCACCATTACGGTGGGGGTCTTTCTGTGTGTCCGGGGCGGATACGCGGAGGGTGCGCTTTAGAAAAGAGTGGAGGGACGCACTGCGTTGGCAAGGTCGACGAGCGCGTAGCGGTGCCGGGCGAAGGGGGCAGTGCGGGCAAGGGTCCGGAGGGTCTCAGAAAGTCCCTCACGGATACCGGTCTGGGTAAAGGAATACTCGAATAGGGGATTGGTGCTGGCTGCGGCGTCGAGGTCGTGGTTGCGGAGGAAGGAAAACGCGGCGGATAAGACGGCGGACTTCACCTGCATGAGGCGGGGCTCATTGGTGGGGATTTCCTCCAGCCGGCGGGCGGCGCGCCGGATGCGGGATTCGCTGGGGTCGTCGGAGATGAGGGTGACGATTGTCGTCAGTTTGCTCATGCGGTGGTGGCGGGAGCTCGCATTGAGGCGGTCGAGGACGTGGACGGCGAGTTCCACTTGGTTTTCCACGACGAGGAGGCGGGCCAGTCCGAAGGCGCTGGATACCGTGGTGGGGTTCGTCATCCAGACGAGGGCGTAGAGGCGCATGGCGTGGAACCGGAGTGCTGCGGGGTCGGTGGTGATGTGGGACCACGTGTCGCTCATAATCGATAAGTTGACGGCGTCCATCTGCTTGTTGAGGATGGCGGTGGCGCGGGACACCTGGTCTTCCAGAAGCGGGGTGCGCGCCATGCCCATGCGTTGCAGGAGGAGTTCGTCGGTGGCGGCGAGGGCGAGTTTCGGTGCGGCTTCACCGGGAAGGATGGCGAGGACGGTGTCGAAGTGGCGCTGGGCGGCGGGGAGGTCGTCGAGAAGCAAGCTGGTGATGCCGGATAGCCAGGCGATTTTCCAGTTGGTGCCGAGTTTGGATTCGAGGGCGGTGAGCCACGTCTGGGCTTCGGAGGTGAGTCCCATGTCGAGGAGGATGCGCACGATGTTGTACGGGATTTCCTGCGAGGAGCGGTATTCCTCCACCTGGAGGGCCTGCTGCATGGATTCGAGTTCCTCGCCGGGTTCGGCGTAGATGGCGGAGTTGATGATGGGGGCGCCGATGTCGGTGGCGTCGATGTTGGGGATGGGCAGTGCCGAGACGATTTCCTGGGGTGTGAGGACGACGGTGCGGTTGATGCCGTCGATAAGCTGATCGGTGCGGAAGATCCGATGTTTGGTGCCGAAGGTGGCGCGCTGCGGGGAAAATAGGGAGTGCTGGGCCGGGAAGAAAGTGTGGTCGCGGACGGCGAGGATTTCCCGCAGCACCCCGTAGAGCTGGGTGGATAGTTCCTCCACGCTCGCCATTCGCTTGGCAGGGTCGGGGTTGGTGGCACGCAAGAGCAGGCGGTAGAGGGAAAGGTGGCGGCGAAACAGTGGCTCTACCTTGGGGGAGGGGATGCCCGGCAGGTAGCGGCCGTCCTCGCCCTTGGGCAAGTCGACGATGAGGCAGGCGAGCGTGCGGCCGATGGAGTAGATGTCGCTGGCTACACTCGGCCCCTCGGTGGGGACCTCGGGGGCGGCGAAGCCTTTGGTGCCATAGATGTATCCGTAGGCGCCGATGCCGGAGACGGCTCCCAGGTCAATGAGTTTGACCTGGTCCTCGGTGAGAATAATGTTCGACGGCTTGACGTCGTTGTAGACCACACCGCGCGAATGCAGGTAGCCGAGCGCGGGGAGGATCTCGAGGATGTAGCCGATGGCGAGGTCGGCGGGGTAGCGCCGGTTCTCGTAGGCTTTGCGCCGTTCCTTGAGGGAGGGGCCGCCGACGTACTCCATGACGATGAAGCCGTCTTCCACGCGCGGGTCGTCGACGAAGTTGTAAATGCGCACGATCTCGGGGTGGGTTATGTCGGCGAGGAATTCCCGCTCGGCGACGGCAGCGCCCTTGTCTTCGGCTTTCACGTCGCCGCGCATGCCTTTGAGCACGACCCAGCGACCGGAGACGTTACGATCCTGGGCGAGATAGATCCATCCGAGGCCGCCGTGAGCGAGGACGCCCTTGACGTCGTACTGGCCGGCCACGACATCGCCGGTGGACAGAGTCGGTGGTTCCACTCCGGTAAACGTGGTGGGATCAACGCACGCGGTGAGCGGGTCGGTGAGCGCGACGAACGGCAGCGTGACCATGCCGTCGGCGACGACGCGCCCGGCACGGTCATCGGTGCGCCGCTTCCGAAATTCCTCAAGTGCGATCTTCCGGTACTTCGCCGAGGGGTCGTTGGTGGTACCTGCCGAGGCCTGCAACGGCCCCATCGCCGATGTCGCCGGGTAGTCGGTGCCGGTGAGATTGTCGATGAGCGCCTGCAGCTCCGTTCCGCCGTACTCGTCCTCGTCGTCATCGTCGTCGAACGGGTTGAAGGCGACAGCTTCGGTCTCAGCCATGTCAGGACCTCCCTTGGCGGTGTTGTTGATCTTCCTGGTAGAGCGGGGTCGGCGGACCCTGGGTGGCGAGATATGGCCCGAACCACTCGGCGAACAGTGACCGCCACGTGCCGTCGGCAATGATGCGCTCAATCGTCTTGTTCACCTGCCGGGTGAGGTTATCGTTGCCCTGCTTGATGCCGATTCCGTAGTAGTCACGCTCCTCCGAGATGACAGTCATGGAGGTGTAGGCATCCTGCGCCGCCATCCCGGCGAGGAGCGCAGTATCACTGAACACGGCATCTACCTGCTGTTGCTGCAGCGCCATGAGGCAGTCCGACCAACTCAGCGTGGTGATGAGGGTAGCGCCCGGGGCGATGCGGGCGACGCGGTACTGGTTAATAGACCCCTGTGCCACGCACACTGTCGCCTTGTTCAAATCGTCGACGGTGGTGACGGGGGAATCCTTGTCCGTGAGGAAGCCCGCGGAGGTGGAGAAATACGGTGCGGAGAAGTCGACGTTATCGGCGCGTCCCTTGGTCATCGTCATTGCGCGGATGACCACATCGACGCGTTCGGTGGGAGGGGCGGATAGCGCGTGCTCCCGGTTAGCGGCATCGACGTAGCGGAAGGCCACCTTGGACGGGTCGCCGAAGATGTCGCGGGCGATCTCGTGGGCGAGGTCGATCTCAAAGCCGATAAGTTCGCCGGTGGCGAGGTCGCGGTAGCTCATGAGGTTTTGGGATTGCTCCACACCGACGATGATGTAGCCCCGCTTGTAGATGTCGGGAATGAGCTCCGACGCCGGCGTGGACACAGGCTTGAGGCTCGGCTCCAGCAGGCCCGAGTCGGTGTCCACGGTATCGACCTCGGAGGCGGGGATTGAACTTGCTCCCTGTGGCAGAGCATCGTGCTGGGTGAGTGCGGGGTCGGTGAACAAGGCGTCGGCGGGCGGGGCCGGCGTAACCGAGCTGCAGCCGGAGGCGACCATGGCGACGAGGCCAGCCAGGGTTGTGAGGGTGGTGCGACTCATAAGTACTCCTGCAATCTTGGTCGGATCCCCAGCCAGATGGCGAGGAGAGCGAGAACACTGAGGGTGAGTACGCCCACTCCCGTCCCCGTCGTGGACCGCAAGCCCTGCGCAATGTAGGAGCGAGTGCCTGCGCGGGAAGCGTCGATAAGCGTGGTCAGGGCGGCATCGAGGCCCGTGAAGGCCTCCCCGGTCGAGTTCCCCGGCGCCAAAGCGAGCCTTGTCGACGCCTCGTAGTCGCCCTTTTCCAGCGCCTCAACGAAGTCCGCGTGGACGCTCTCCCAGTAGTACAGGGCAGCCCGCGCCGTCGCCACATCCTCCCGCGAGGTCGGGTTTGATGCCGAGTGGTCAAACTGCTTGATCGCATCCTCTACCTGCACTGTTGCGTCATCGAAGCTCACCTGCGACTCGTTGAACGCCCCGCGACGGACGAGCGCCAGCGTCTCGGCCGTGCGGGCCTGCTGGGCGACGATCCGGGCATCGGTGAGCGCGGTATAAGGGGTCGCTGCCTCGTGCGTGCCGACGCTCGCCGCGTGGTAAGCCACGGCATTGCTGCCACTGAGCCACACGAGCGCGATGGCGACGAGAAGGTTCGCAGCAAGGAACCCGATATTCAGCCGCCGCCGCGTCCGTCTCGCCAGCCACAGCTGGGCCAGAACGAGAAGAACGAAGGCGAGCGCAAGCAGCCCCACCGACCACCATTGTGGCATCGTCAGATTCCGGAGCTGGGCCTGCACCCGGTCGGAAGAGGAGCGGAACACCTCACCGGCGGCGGGCAGCAGCTGCTCGCGCATGAGAGCGTTGGCCTCGGCCATGTAGGCGGAGCCGATAGGATTGCCCGCCCGCACGTTCATCCGTGCCGCCATGACGAGCCCCGCGTACGTAGGCAAATTCTGGTTCGCCCTGGCGACGGCCATGAGCTCATCCGCACCGCTGGCGTTGGCGGCGGTCTCGTTGCCGGCGAGCGCCGCCCGGTTGAGCGGTTCGAGGTAGGCAGTCTGCTCCTGCCTCGAATTGCTGCCGAACTCCGCCAGCCCCGTGACGGCGAGGGTGTCCGTCAGGGCGAGGGATGTGTACAGGTTGTGCGCGGCGTAGCTTGCCGGCTCCATCGTCTGCGACAGTTCCTGATACGAGGTTCGCCGGGCATCGGTGGAGGTCAGCGTGACGATTCCGGCGGCGAGGAGGGTGACCGAGATGATGAGGGTCATTGCTGCCATGATGCCGGGGGTTGTGCGGACGAAGTCGCCGGCACCGCGGAGCCACTGGATCGGCTGGCCAATCCACTCCTTGATTTTGTCGCGCCTGCGCACGGCCAGTGTGCGGGGCACATCTAGCCAGCTATCGTCGGCTCCCACAATCCTCGCCATTCTCCACAGTCTAATAGGTTGCATTGGCGGCCGAAAGAAGTTGCGCGGTATTGCGTGCACCAGCGGTTGGATCTCCCGCTCCCCAGACCCCTTAACTCGCGAATTAGCTTGATTTTGGGGGGATTTATGGAGTTAGCGATCCCGAGGCGGTGCCGGGGTGGTGCCGACGCGTTCCCGGCGCGGT
>NZ_KV821042.1:0-599 GCF_001815555.1 Corynebacterium sp. HMSC073D01
GGGCACAGCATCGTCAGGTTCGAGGTTGTGGTTTTCCCACCGTGTTTAAAAGCCACCACATGGTGCGGCTGGCAATAATCTGCACCGACCCCGCACCCATCGGCCACACACACCGGGTTAATAAGCCGGAGCACCTGACGCTGATACGCATCAGCAAACCGGGCATCCGGATCCTCTGGATCCAGGCGGAACAACCCCAGGTCTTCACCGGTGATGTGGTTGACAGTCAGGGCTAAACCGAAGGCGGTGATTTGGACTTGGGTGAAGTCTTTGACTTGCATCACCGACCCGTCGGTAAGCGATAAGACGGCGTGTGCGCGTTCTGCGGGGGTCACCCCCAACACGTCGGGGTTAAGCGGCACGATGACAGCGGGGGTAACGGTTGCGACTTTGCCGGTGGCATTGCCCAGAATCAACTGGCAGATGGCGTCTGCCAGGTCGAGGTGTTCCTTTTCGGCGTAGGCTTTGGCGGCGTTTATAGCCTGGGTGACCAGGTGGCTGGAGGTGCGTACGCACAGGTCCTTCATGGTGGAGTTTTTCACCCGCCTCGTCGACACCGCCTTCTTCGGGTTCTCCACCCCCGTGCCATTGATCGCGGC
>NZ_KV821043.1:0-868 GCF_001815555.1 Corynebacterium sp. HMSC073D01
AGGTTGGTGAAGTCCCAAGCCTTGCCGTTGATACACTTGGTGGCGTAGTACATGCCCACAAGCGACGCAGCTGCAACGAGACCCAGAATGGACATAATACCCGCGACGTTCACGTTGGAGCCCATGGCAGCCAACTTCGCGTTCGCGTCTTTCAACCACTGCGGCTGGTTATCCGGGTTGTTGATCTTCAGGCTATCCAGCTGCACCCGGAGCGACTCCGGAAGTGGCAGGTTCACCTGCGTAGCCAAAGCAATCAGGCCCAGCGGAACCAGGTACAGCAGCGGGTTCGCGTACCATTCCTTCGGGTCGATGCACTTTTCAATGATCGTCTTAGTATCCGCAATCGGCTTAGCCTTCGGGGTGACGGAAATCCTCAGTTCCGTCTGCGACGCCTCATTGGACATGTCCTTGGGGAACGTAACCTTCACCGTGATGAGCTTTTCCAAGCCAGTTACGGCATCCTTGGGAACCGTGATTGTCGCCTTGCCCGTGTTCCGGTCAACATCCACGGTCCAGCCTTCCGGCACCGTCGTAGTGTCCAGCGCGAAGCGGGTTCCTTCAGGTGCACCCTTATGTTCGCTGGCAGGAGTGGACGTATCGTCGAACTCTGGCGTGACGGTCACCGTCGTTCCGGATTCTGGGGTGAGCCTATCGTAGGATCCGACCCACGGGGCGTAGGTGCGCTCAATCAGATCCGGGATCTGGTTATCGTTGCGATCGGTAGGCGGCACCTTCGCCGTGCCGTCATCATTAACACCCTCGGGTTGAACGTTGGTGTCGGACTCCTTGGCGTTCGGGATCTTATCCCCATCATGGTCGCCTTCGCCATCCTTGAGCGGGTTGCCATCCGCATCAAAGTACTTGTCGC
>NZ_KV821044.1:0-1072 GCF_001815555.1 Corynebacterium sp. HMSC073D01
CAGGGTGTCCACACAAACGGGGTCAGCTCCGTGTCCGGAATTTCAGGTTTGTGTCTCTACAAAGACTAACTATCAGAAAAACTCATCGAGCATCAAATGAAACTGCAATTTATTCATATCAGGATTATCAATACCATATTTTTGAAAAAGCCGTTTCTGTAATGAAGGAGAAAACTCACCGAGGCAGTTCCATAGGATGGCAAGATCCTGGTATCGGTCTGCGATTCCGACTCGTCCAACATCAATACAACCTATTAATTTCCCCTCGTCAAAAATAAGGTTATCAAGTGAGAAATCACCATGAGTGACGACTGAATCCGGTGAGAATGGCAAAAGCTTATGCATTTCTTTCCAGACTTGTTCAACAGGCCAGCCATTACGCTCGTCATCAAAATCACTAGCATCAACCAAACCGTTATTCATTCGTGATTGCGCCTGAGCGAGACGAAATACGCGATCGCTGTTAAAAGGACAATTACAAACAGGAATCGAATGCAACCGGCGCAGGAACACTGCCAGCGCATCAACAATATTTTCACCTGAATCAGGATATTCTTCTAATACCTGGAATGCTGTTTTCCCGGGGATCGCAGTGGTGAGTAACCATGCATCATCAGGAGTACGGATAAAATGCTTGATGGTCGGAAGAGGCATAAATGCCGTCAGCCAGTTTAGTCTGACCATCTCATCTGTAACATCATTGGCAACGCTACCTTTGCCATGTTTCAGAAACAACTCTGGCGCATTGGGCTTCCCATACAATCGATAGATTGTCGCACCTGATTGCCCGACATTATCGCGAGCCCATCTATACCCATATAAATCAGCATCCAGGTTGGAATTTAATCGCGGCCTCGAGCAAGACGTTTCCCGTTGAATATGGCTCATAACACCCCTTGTATTACTGTTTATGTAAGCAGACAGTTTTATTGTTCATGATGATATATTTTTATCTTGTGCAATATAACATGGGTTGGCACTGTTGCAAATAGTCGGTGGTGATAAACTTATCATCCCCTTTTGCTGATGGAGCTGCACATGAACGGACCCGACCCCATGGATGTGGACACCT
>NZ_KV821045.1:0-1660 GCF_001815555.1 Corynebacterium sp. HMSC073D01
CCCATTACGGTTTAGGCAGTTCCCTGCTGGGGACCCGAGGATTCATGGTTTCTCCCCTTTTGGGGTGGGTTATGTTTGTTCCGGTCCCTGCTTAGCAGCGGGACTCGTCACTGGCTTCGGTATGGCTTGTTTTTGTCCCTGTCTGAAAATGATCCGGGGGGTGATGCCGCCGAAGGCAGTGACATACTTCAACTGCTAATAGGAACCTGACTCGCCGGAATGCCTGGTGAAGTCTCAAGTAATGTGGATGCCAGCGAGAGTATGTCCGACGAACCCAGTGACGATATCTGTCCGTTTCACACTTATATCGCACATGGAGAATCGTCCTCGTGACCTACGATTTCGTCATCGGCATCGATGTCGGTAAATACTTCCATCACGCTTGTGTCCTCGACAAAGATGGTAAACAAGTAAAGTCAAAACGCATTGACCAGTCAGAACATTCTTTACGCAGGTTCTTCGACCTTTTCCTCGCCCTGTCCTCGAAAATTTTGGTTGTGGTCGACCAGCCCAACAATATTGGCAGGCTTACCGTCGCGGTTGCCCAAGACATGGGGATTACCGTTAAATATCTTCCTGGATTGTCGATGCGGCAGCTGTCGAGGGTTCATGTCGGAAATGCGAAAACTGATGTTCGTGACTCATATGTCATCGCGCATGCAGGAGCCAATCTTCCCGATGCCCTGCGCAATGTTGACCGTGTCCAGCAGGTGTTCAGTCAGCTAAAAGTACTCAACGGTATCGATGAAGACCTCGCCCGGTCCTACACCAGGCTGATCAATCAAATTCGCTCCTCCCTTGTTGGATCCTATCCCGAATTCGAACGGGTACTTCGTGGCCAAAATATCCACAGACGGTGGGTGTTGCACATGCTGGCCAAATATGGTGGCCCCACAAAAATCAAACGAATGGGGCGCGCACGCCTGATCGCGTTCGCGAAGAAGTACAAAGCAAGAAACCCCGAGAAAATCATCGATGGCCTGCTGGATGCCATCAAGAATCAAACCGTGTCAATCCACGGGTCGGAATATGTTGAACTCGGTGTCGCCATGTCCGCCACTGATGCCTTGGCAAAGCTTGACCACCGGAAAGTTATCGAAGAAAAAGTAGGCGCCCTCATCGAGGAGGTTCCGCACACCCACATCCTCTTGTCTATGCCTGGCATCGGCCCGAAAACCGCAGCTCAGATCCTCATGACAGTCGGGGACTTCTCGGACTTTAAAACAGCTTCCCACATGGCCTCATACGCAGGACTATGCCCACAGACCAACCAGTCAGGCACATCCATCAACACGAAATCACCGAACAGGGCGGGAAACAAGAAATTAAAGAACGCCCTATGGCAATCCTCATTTTCAGCGATCAGATACCACGAGCGTTCACGCCAATACTACGAGCGGAAACGTAAAGAAGGCAAGAGACACAACGCCGCAGTCGTAGCTCTAGCAAGAAGACGCCTCACCGTCTTGTTCACCATGATGGCAAATCACAGCCTCTACCAAGAACCAGAAAAACAGAAAATAACTTAACGGGCTAAAACACCCCAGCCGATTGGCAATACGCCAATCGGCTCCCAGGCGTACCCAAAAACAATCCCACACCGAACGTCACCCCCAACAACTACCCCCCTCAGGTTGACGAACTATATAGGAACACCCCC
>NZ_KV821046.1:0-353 GCF_001815555.1 Corynebacterium sp. HMSC073D01
ATCAACGGCAAGGCTTGGGACTTCACCAACCTGAGCTCCGGCGCTGGCGAGACCACCGGTGAGGGAACCGAGGCTACCACCAACGGTTCTAGCGCCAAGACTGACGACAGCAAGCCGAGCAAGGGCAATAAGACCGAGTCCACTACCACCGCAACCTCCGAGACGGAGGCTCCGGCTGAGGGCTCCGCTGCAGGGGAGACCTCCACGAGCGAGGAACCCACTGCAACTGAGTAAACAACAGATGAACTAGTATGAATCCAGTGGTTACAAGCCACTGGATTTGCTCGGAGGGCAAGCAGGACCGCCCTTTTGGTCATCGAAATTTTTAAGCTCCGCATCTGGTCCTGCGGAGG
>NZ_KV821047.1:0-195309 GCF_001815555.1 Corynebacterium sp. HMSC073D01
ATAAGGATGGGTTGACCAACGATGAGGAGAAGGAGCATCGTACTGATCCTCATAACCCTGATTCTGATGGTGATGGTATCAATGATGGTGATGAGGTTAACGGCACCAAGAACCCGTTCAAGGACAACAAGTTTGATCCTTCGGGTAAGCCGGGTAACACCAATCCGAAGGATGCTGACACCGATGGTGATGGGTATACCGATGGTGCGGAGTTGAATCCGGCTAACGGTGGTAAGCAGACTGATCCCAATGATGCCTCGATTGTTCCTGGCCAAATTGGTGGGGATAACAATGGTAAGGACCCGTCGGATGGTACTGATGCGGGTAGTGCTGAGGGGTCAAGTGCTGGTAAGTGTTTCCAGTTGGCTACGAACTCGTGGTCGAACCCGCTGTTGTGGGGCTTCCCGTTGGCTGCTGTTGGTGCGTTGAGTCAGATTGAGATTCCTCCTCTTCCTGCTTCTATCCAGGATGAGCTGCGGAAACTGAATCCGTTTGGTGAAAATGGTATCCAGCAGCCGCAGTGGGTGCGTGACGGTAACGCGTGGTTGGCTTCTATCGGTGCGCAGATTAACGTGCCAGGTATCCTGGCTCTGCTGGGTGCGGCGGCGTTCATCGCGGCGACGGGTGCGTACTACGCTTCCAAGTGCACCACGGGTGTTGGCTGGGATTTCTCGGCGGTGTCTGAGGATGAGAACGCTAACCTGTCCTCTGATGATCACATGGTTGGTGTGGAGGGTTCCTCCTACACCCCAGAGGATGAACAGCGTGATAAAGCCGCTGTGGAAAACAGTGACGCCGATAAGGTGGAAACTCCTGCAGAGGAGAACCCCACCGGTGAGGAAAACTAAATAACAAAGTGGTTCCCCCTTCCCACCTCGTGTGGTGACCTGGAGTGGTTGTCCTCTTGGTGGGGTGGGGATAACACGATAAAGGGTTTCTCCCCGGTGTGTTCTGTGTTATGCGGTGCACACCGGGGAGTTTCTACTTGGTAGGTAGGCGGACCCCGGGTAGCGGGGGAGGAGGGGAAGAGTCTGGTGGCCGGGGTGTGAGGTAACGCATGGGTCAGTCGTAGGGGCGTGATGTTTTGTGCTGTGGTGTTTTATGCTGTGGCGTTTTATGCTGTGGCGTTTGGTGCGTGCAGCGCAGTGACATGAGATACGCCGAGCACGGTGGGGGACAAACGCGCGGATGACGACGGGCTGTGTGCCCACACGCGGTACGCACAGCGCGTCCGGCTAAACCCCCGCCCCCGCCGAACACAATGCAGCACACAACGCTTTGCGGATGCGGTGGCGGGGTCATGATTTGGGCAGGCAGCCGGACTGGCAGCGGTGGGGTGGGGGAGGGCTTGTACGCTTAAGGGGTAACAATGAATATGAGCGGACTCATGTGTTGAAAGGAAATGGTGGGATGACCATGCGTTATGCGGTAGTGGGGGCGGGGCTTGCAGGGCTTACGGCAGCCTATGAGCTGAAGAAGAATCATCCGGACGCGGCTGTGCAGGTTTTTGAGGCGACCGATAGGATCGGCGGGAAGCTTCTTACCATCGATGCCGAACACGGCCCGACGGATATGGGTGCGGAGGCCTTCATCAATTTCCGCAGGGATGCCCATGCTTTCTTTGATGAGCTGGGAATTAAGGATAGGTTGGTGTACCCGGCCGGTAGGCACTCCCGGGTGTATTCCGGCGGGACGCTGCAGGAGCTGCCCCGGGGTGGTGTGATGGGGATTCCGGCCTCATCCGCAGGGTTGGAAAAGATAATCTCAGCCGAGTCGTGCGCCAGGATTGATGCCGAGGCGCAAGGCGAGGGCATCGATTGGACAGTGGGGGAGGATCGCAGCCTGGGCAAGCTCGTCAGGGAGCGTTATGGGGATGATGTGGTGGAGCACCTAGTGGATTCCATGCTCGGGGGCGTGTACTCCTGCAATGCCGATGAGCTCGGCGTGCGGGCGACGGTGCCGCAGCTTGCGCAGGAGTTTGACGCGATGACGCAGGAGGGGGCAAAGGTCACGCTCTCCGGGGCCGTGCAGCGGATCGCCGATAAACGTGCCGGGAAAACGCAGGACCCGGCTGCCAAGCCGATGCCTGTTTTCGCCACCTTTGATGAGGGCTACCAGGTTCTGTACGAAAGGCTCGCCGAGGCATCGGGGGCGGAGATTTACGTAGATTCCTTCGTCACCGGTGTGGAGAAGGAAAAGTCAGGGTACAAGCTCCTTGGTGCGGGCGATGGCATCTATGACGGTGTTATAATCGCCACGCCAGGGCCGACTGTGGCGATGCAACTGAAGAAGCTTTGCCCCGCGGCAGCGGCGGAGGCGCAGAAGCAGAAGCTCGCCTCGTGCGCGGTGGTGAGCTTGAAGTTCGCCTCCGACGAGGGGCTGCCGGATATTTCGGGCGTGCTCGTGGCATCCGACGAGCCCGATATGCACGCCAAGGCCTTTACTATTTCTTCCAAGAAGTGGGGCCACTACGAGCGTCGCGGAGGCGCGCTGGTGCGGGTGAGTTTTGGCAAGTACCGTCAGGATGAGATGCTGCGGGAGGACCCGGAAAAGCTCATCGAGTGGGCCCAGGAGGATCTGCGCAAGGTCACTGGGTACTCCGGGGAGCTGGAGGAGGCCTACGTGCAGGTGTGGTGGGGTGCGCTGCCACGCTATGACGCCGAGCACCTCACCTATGTTGCCGCGTTCCGCGACGCTATCGCCTCGCTTGATGGACTTGAGGTGTGCGGGGCCTGGATCGATGGTGTGGGGGTCCCCGCGATCATCGCCGGGGCGCGGGCGGCTGCTCAGCGCCTCAAGTGAATCCCCAGCTCGTCTACGTCGATGGCGATGGAGACTATTCCATCGTCATCTACAGTGACCTCCTCGTGCACGAGCGGGCCTTCGGTGACGCGGGTGACGGGGACGGTCCGGAGCTCGTCCTCAGAAAGGCGAGAAAGCTCTGCGGTGAAGGGCACACCGATTTCGGCGATGAGTGAGAAATCATCGCCGATCTCCCCGTAGCGGAACCACCCCACGTTGTGGGCGGCGCGGTAGATGCGGGTGGCCGTGCGCGGCGTGGAGGGGGTGATGAGCGGATCGAGGCTCACCTCGCTTCCCGCGTCCCACTCGCGGAACACACCGATGCTGCGGGAGAGCGTGTCATGGAGAGCGTAGTCGGAATCGGGGTCGGCGGCGATGGCGAGCCCCACGGCCGTGGAAGCCGAAGGGAGCGGGGAGCGGTGGACGCGCCGCCCGAACTTCTTGCGCAGCGTCTGGGAAATAAGAGGCAGTGATGTGGTGCCGCCCACGAGATAGATGCCGGCGATATCGGTATCGCGGAGGGAATCGGAGCCGATAAGAGGCTCAATGGCGGTGAGCGTCTCATCAATGAGCGGTGTGGCCGCAGCGTAGAAATCCTTGACGGGGATAGTGACGTCGTCGTCGCCCACGGCGATGACGATGCGCCGCGACTGCGGCACAAGCGCCTCTTTCGCCGAGCGTGCTTCGTCGACAAGCCTCATGCGCGCGGTGGCGGAAAAAGCGTCGGAGGAGCGGCTTAGGGAGGCCAGGGCGAGATCGGCGAGGATGACGTCAAGATCGTCCCCACCGAGCCGGGGGCGCCCCACGGTGTTGACGATGGTGTGGCCCACGCCGTCGATGGCCACCAGAGAGGCATCGAAGGTACCGCCGCCGAGGTCGTACACCAGGATGGACTTACGTTTGCTGTTGAGAGTGCGGGCGTGCCGGTGCGTGTACTCAAAGGCGGCGGCGGAGGGCTCGTTAATGAGCCCCTGCACTGTGATCCCGGTGCGGGAAAACGCGGCCATGGTTAGAAGGCGCTGCGCGTGGTGCGAGTGGGCAGGAACCCCCAGCACAACCTCGATGGGGGAGCTATCGGCGAGGTCGTTTTGAAACCGCCTCAGGTGGCTCACCACGTACTGTGCAAAGGCCTCAAAGATCTCGCCCACGGTACGGGTGGTGGTGCCCAGACGAACCGGAGTGGCCGAGGTGACGTGTTGGCCGGAGAGGGCGCGCTTGAAGGAGCGAGTGAATCCGGGGGTACCACGAAGCTCCATCGCGTCCCAGCCGCACACCAGCTCCTCGCCGGAGATCGCAATGACGGAGGGGATGTAATCGTGGCTGTCACCGTGGCGATCCTCGCTGGGAACAACGGGGTAATTTCCGCGGTCGCTAGCTGCGATAACTGTGCGTGTAGTACCAAAATCGATCCCAAAGTGCATGTAGGTTAGCGTAGCAGCGGAGCGCTAATGTAGCAGTGAAACCCGTAAACGTACAATAAGGCCATGAGTTCTTCCACTTCTATAACCGTCACATCTGATAATGTCTCTCGGTCGGCCGAGCTTTTCGCGGCCGCCAAAAACGTCATCCCCGGTGGCGTGAACTCGCCGGTGCGCGGGTTTGGTTCCGTTGGTGGCCAGACGCGTTTTATCGCCAAGGCACAGGGCTCCCACCTCACCGACGTGGACGGGAATGACTACGTTGACCTCGTCGGCTCCTGGGGGCCGATGCTGCTTGGCCACGCCCACCCCGCCGTGGTGGAAGCCGTGAAGAAGGCCGCCGAGAATAGCCTCAGTTTCGGCACCCCGTGCGAGGCCGAGGGGAAGCTCGCGCAGCTGGTCATCGACCGTACGAGCGTGGACATGGTGCGCATGGTTAACTCCGGCACGGAAGCCACGATGAGCGCCGTGCGCCTGGCCCGTGGCTACACGGGACGTTCCAAGGTGATTAAGTTCGAGGGCTGCTACCACGGCCACGTGGATGCCCTCCTCGCCAGCGCGGGCAGCGGTGTGGCCACTTTTGGCCTACCGGATTCGCCGGGTGTGACGGGTGCCTCCGCAGCCGACACTATCGTCGTGCCCTACAACGATATTGATGCCGTGACCAAGGCGTTTGAGGAGAATCCTGAGGACATTGCCTGCATTATCGCGGAGGCAGCTGCCGGCAACATGGGTACCGTCGCGCCGCAGGATAACTTCAACCAGAAGCTCAAGGATGTGGCCCACAAGTACGGTGCGCTGCTCATCCTCGACGAGGTCATGACGGGATTCCGCACCTCTTACAACGGCTGGTACGGCATCGACAATGTCGCCGCTGACCTCACCACATTTGGCAAGGTCATCTCCGGAGGCATGCCGGCAGCAGCGTTCGGTGGCCGCCGCGAGATCATGGAAAAACTCGCCCCGCTCGGCCCCGTGTACCAGGCGGGTACCCTCTCTGGTAACCCCGTGGCCATGGCTTCCGGCATCGCCAACCTGGAAAACGCCACGGAGGACGTGTACGACATCATCCGCGCCAACGCCGACCGGCTCGCCGGCATTTTCGACGAGGCGCTGACCCGCGAGGGCGTAGACCACCACATCCAGCGCGCAGCGACCATGCTGTCCATCCGTTTCGCCGAGGGCGAGGGCCACAACTTCGCCGATATGAAAGCGGCCGAGACCTTCCGCTTCCCGGCGTTCTTCCACGCGCTTCTGGATCACGGCGTATACGCGCCGCCGAGCCCGTTCGAGACGTGGTTCGTCTCCACCGCGCTTTCCGACGACGACTTCGACCGCATCGAGAAGGCCACCGCCGTCGCCGCCAAGGCAGCAGCTGCCGCCACGGAAACAAAGTAACCGCACGCAGGTAGCCCCTCGGAAGAAGCCTGAAAAAAGGAGAAAATACTGTGAGCTCCATCGTTCACCTCGTGCGCCACGGGAAGGTGTACAACCCCGGCCGCATCCTGTACGGCCGACTGCCCGGGTATCACCTCTCCGATCGCGGGCGCGCCATGGCCAGCGCCACGGCGGACAGTTTCGCCGGCCATGATGTCACCCTGCTCGCGCACTCGCCCCTTACGCGGGCAGAGGAAACTGCCCAGCCCATCGCGCAGGTGACGGGGCAGGACCCGGAGGCGTGGGAGGACATCATCGAGGCGGGCAACCGCTTCGAGGGGCTGCGCGTGAACGCCTGGAATTCGCAGCTTTGGAATCCCGTGCGCTGGCCGCTGCTGAAGGATCCGAGCATCCCCAGCTGGGGTGAGCCCTACGAGCAGATCGCCACGCGCATGCTCAGCGCCGCCAAGAAGGCGGCGGAGATCGCCGAGGGCCACGAGGCAATCCTGGTCAGCCACGAGCTCCCCATCGTCATGGTGCAGCGCAGCGTCGCGGGCCTGCCGCTGCCACACAACCCCGCGAGGAGGAAGTGCGCTTTGGCTAGTGTTACCTCTCTGCACTATTGTGACGGAGAAATACTCGATATCTATTATTCGGAGCCCGCGCAGGAGATATGATGCATAAACTAGTCACTGTTATCCTTTCTTCCGCTGTCGCCATGGCAGCGCTGACCGGCTGCTCCGAAGACCAGACGGCGGGCAAGGATGCGGTCGCCGTGGGTGGCACGTTCTCGTTTGTCAGCCCCGGGGGGCAGACCGTCATCACCTACCCGGAGGAGGAGCGCCAGCCGGTGCAGTCCTTCTCCGGCGAGTCCCTCATGGAGGACGGTAAGACGGTGAGCCTTGACGATTACGCAGGTAAGGTCGTGGTGCTCAACGCGTGGGGCCAGTGGTGTGGCCCGTGTCGCGCGGAGGTCGACGACCTCGAGGCGATCCACGAGGAGCTGGGGGACGAGGGCACCGTGTTGGGCATTAACGTGCGCGATCCGCAAAAGGATGCCGCCCGTGATTTCGTCGTGGACAACGGCGTGACCTACCCGAGCATCTACGATCCGCCGTTCCGCACCGCAGCAGCCCTCGGTGGCATTCCCGCGACGGTCATTCCCACGACGATTGTGCTGGATAAGCAGCACCGTCCGGCCGCCGTGTTCCTCACGGAGGTGACGGTGGACGATCTGCGTCCAATCGTTGAGGAGTTGGTGGGCTAGCATGGGCGAGACCTTTGCGGGGATCGCCGCCTCCGGCCCGCTCATCCTGGGACTACTGGCGGCCGCCTGCGCTGGGCTTGTGAGTTTCGCGAGCCCGTGCGTCGTGCCACTTGTCCCGGGCTACATTTCGTACCTCGCCGGAATCGTCGGTGGGGATGTCGGCCGCGATGGTGTGAAGAAGGGCTCCCGGGGCCGGGTGGCGCTCGCCGCGCTGCTCTTCGTGACCGGGTTCACCGTCATCTTTGTGCTGGCCACAGCGACCGTTTTCGGTGCCATCAGTTTCCTCACCCTGTCTGCCACGACGCTGCAGCGCGTCGGCGGAGTGGTGACCATCGTCATGGGGCTCGCATTCATGGGGCTCATCCCCGCGCTGAACCGCGACACGCGCCTCACCCCCAAAAAGCTGTCTACCTGGATCGGTGCGCCGCTGCTCGGCGCGGTCTTCGCCCTCGGCTGGACACCGTGCCTCGGGCCGACGCTGGCGGCGATTATTTCCGTCGCCGCCGGAACGGAGGGGGTGACCGCCCTCCGCGGGGTGCTCCTCATCGTGTTCTACTGCCTCGGCCTCGGCGTTCCGTTTGTGCTGGTCGCGCTGGGTTCTGCGGGTGCCATGCGGGGCATTGACGTGCTGCGTCGGCATTCGCGCACCATCCAGATCGTGGGTGGGGTGCTGCTCGTCGCCGTCGGTGTCGCCCTGGTCACCGGCCTGTGGGCGGAGTTTATCGGCTGGATTCAAGTTCTCACCTTGGAGTATGGAGCGACACTGATCTAAATGGTGAAAGTATTCTTCCTTCGCGCCTGGCGGTGGCTGACAAGCATGCGCACCGCCCTCATTCTGCTGTTTCTGTTGGCCCTCGCCGCGGTCCCCGGCGCCCTCCTGCCACAGCGCAGCCTCAACGAATCGAAGGTCATCGAGTACATCGCCTCTGGTGGTCGCACTGCGGAGCTCATGGATAAGCTCCAGCTTTTCGACGTCTTTTCCTCCTCGTGGTTCACAGCCATCTGGTTCCTCTTGGGGATCTCGCTCGTCGGCTGCATCATCCCCCGCACGTGGGATCACATCAAGGTCATGCGAGGCGAGCCGGTGCGCCCGCCCCGTAATCTCGCCCGCCTGCCCAAGCACGCTTCCGGGCTTATCGACGAGTCCATCGATACGGTTCAAGAAAACGTCACCCGCATCTTCAAGGGCTGGCACACCCGCTGGTATCAGCCGTCCGAGGACCGCGCCGGAGCACTTACCCTCAGTGCCGAGAAGGGCTTCACCCGCGAGATCTTCAACCTCATCTTCCACCTAGGCATCGTCGCCATGCTCGTGGTCATTGCCTGGGGCCGCCTCGTCTACACGGAGGGCCACCGCATCGTTGTCGTCGACGGCCAGTCCAACGAGTTCTGCAACACCGCACTGTCCAACTTCGACTCCTTCCGTGCCGGCCGGCTCGTCGACGGCACCGACCTCACCCCCTTCTGCGTCACCATCCACGACTTCGACGCCAATTACCTCCCCAATGGCCAGTCCGAGATGTTCGAGTCCAACGTCAGCTACACCACGGACGTGGCCAATCCCGACTGGCAGGATTACCACCTCAAGGTGAACGAGCCCCTGCGCCTCGAAGGCTACCGCGTCTACCTGCAGGGTCACGGCTACGCGCCGACGTTCACCGTCACCTGGCCGAACGGCGAGGAACGCACCCAAACCCTGCAGTTCCGCCCCGACGACCCGATTAACCTCTTGTCCACCGGTGCCATGCGTTTTGACCCGCCGGCGGGCCTGTACGAGGATGACCTCACCCGCCGCCAAAACCAGGTGTCCCTGCAGGGCCTTTTCGCCCCGACGGCCTCCTGGGATGGCACCATTCTCGCCTCCTCCTTCCCGGAGCTGACGGATCCGGCCGTCGCCATCGATGTCTACCGCGGTGACAACGGCCTGGACTCCGGCACTGGTCAACAGCTGTTCTCGCTGGATTCGCGCCAGATCGCGATGGGGGAGCTGCAGAAGGTTGCCCGCGTCAACCTCATGCAGGGGGAGACGGTCACCCTGGAGGACGGCACGACGGTCCGCTTCGACGGCGCAGTTCCCTTCGCCAACCTGCAGGTTTCCTACGACCCCTCGCAGGGGTGGCTGCTTGCGACCACGCTCATCATGCTTGCAGGTCTTGTGGGGTCGCTGATGACCAAGCGGCGTCGCATGTGGGTGCGTCTCACCCCCGCCGACGGCGGAACCCATGTGGAAACGGGCGGGTTGGCACGAACTGACCACGCCGGATGGGGGGCTGAGCACGATGATTTATTCGAGGAAATTACTTCTGCGCGCTAGACTAATGCACTATGCTGGCAAACTCGGAACTCGCAGGGCTGTCTGACCTTTCATTCAAGACGGCGCTGGTTATCTACGTGGTGGCGCTCGCTGCGTCGCTTGTCTTCTACGGACTGTCGCACGCTGCCAAGGAAAAGCAGCGTGAGCTCGTCGGTGCTGGCGGGCCGCCTGTCGACGAGCCCGCCGAAAGCGGTTCCAGGGCGGACCGTTTCGCGGGCATGACGACGGCACTCGTCTGGCTTGGCGTTGTCATCCAGTTCGTGTCCATCATCCTGCGTGGCCTGAGTACCGGCCGGTTCCCGTTCGGGAACATGTACGAGTACATCTCCATGATCGCGGCGTTCACCATGCTCATCGCGGCATTCGTGATTACCCGTACGAAGATCGTCTCCCTGTGGCCGTGGCTTCTGGCTCCCATCGTGGCGCTCATGTTCTACGGCGGCACGCAGCTGTATGTCAGTGCCGGCCCGCTGAACCCGGCGCTGAAGAGCTTCTGGCTGCCGTTCCACGTGTCCTGCGTGTCCATCGGCGCCTCGATCGGCATGTTCTCGGGTGTGGCCAGCATCCTGTACCTGCTCAAGCGCTGGAAGCCGGACGTGTTCCCGCTGTCTATCCTGCCGTCCGCCGACACGATCGACCGCGTCGCCTACCAGCTCGCCGTGTGGTGCCTGCCGGTGTTCGGCCTGGGCATCATCCTGGGTGCGCTGTGGGCCGAGTCTGCGTGGGGTCGCCCCTGGGGCTGGGATCCGAAGGAGACCTTCTCCCTCATCACCTGGGTAATGTACGCCGCCTACCTGCATGTTCGCGCAACCCCTGCGTGGCGCAAGATCGCCGCCTGGATCAATATCGTGGCGCTGGGCACGATGCTGTTCAACCTGTTCGTCATCAACCTGGTGGTCTCCGGCATGCACTCATACGCTGGGGTTTAAACCGCTCGACCGGACAAGGGAGCCGTACCCAGGTCAACAGCAAAGACGGCTACAGTTATGGCTTGGTTTATCCTCATTGTTTCCGGTTTGTTCGAATCCGTGTGGGCTGTGGCGCTGTCCCTGTCCCACAGCTTCACCCGGCTCGTCCCGTCGCTTGTCTTCCTTATCGCGTGCGCCATCTCCATGAGTGGCCTCGCATTCGCCATGCGGCCCTCCCTGTCGGCACGTCGTAAGCGGTCTGGGCCGGCGTCGGTGCCCTCTTGTACTCCTTTCTCACCGGCGCGGAACCCGTGTCGCTTCTCAAGGTCATCTTTGCTGCCATGATTGTCGGTGGCATCGTAGGATTGAAGCTGGTATGAACATTCTTGTTACTGGTGGCGCGGGCTTCATCGGCTCCAACTTCTGCCACTACACCCGTGCGCATTACGACCACGAGGTCACCGTCCTCGATGCCCTCACCTACGCGGGCAACCCCGCTTCGGTTCCGGAGGGCTGCCGTCTCGTCCATGGTTCCATCCTCGATGAGGAGCTTGTCGACGCTTTGGTGAAGCAATCCGACGTGGTCGTCCACTTCGCCGCCGAATCCCACAATGACAATTCCCTGCGCGATCCGCTCGCCTTCGTCCGCACCAACGTTGAGGGGACGACCGTTATTGCCGCCGCCTGCGCGCGCCACGACGTTCGTCTGCACCATATTTCCACCGACGAGGTCTACGGCGATCTTCCGCTGACCGGTGGCGAACGCTTCACCCCCGACACCCCGTACCGGCCGTCGTCCCCGTACTCGGCGTCGAAAGCCTCTGCCGACCACATCGTCCGCGCCTTTGGGCGTTCCTTCGGTCTACGCGCGACGATCTCCAACTGCTCGAACAACTATGGGCCGCGGCAGCACCCGGAAAAGTTCATTCCCCGGCAGATCCTCGCCCTGGAAAACGGCGAGCCCGTGCGCCTCTACGGCGACGGGCTCAATGTTCGGGACTGGATTCACGTGGACGATCACAACTCCGCGGTGTGGGCGATCCTTGAGCGCGGTGAGATCGGCAGGACGTACCTGATCGGTGCCAACGGGGAGCTGTCCAACCGTGAGGTGGTCGACGAGCTGGTGAAGCACTACCCGGGAGCCGAGGTGATCCATGTGACGGATCGGCCTGGACACGATCGTCGATACGCGATAGACCCCTCCTCCGTGGAGGCCTTGGGCTGGAAGCCGCGCTACACCTCGTTTACCGAGGGGCTAGCCCAGACTATTGACTGGTACCGTGCGAATAAACCCTGGTGGGAAGAAGCCCGGGATCGCTCCGAAAAGATCTACCGGGCTAGAGAACAAGCGCTAGATTAAGCGCAATAACAATGGCGGCGATGACAATGTTCATCACATTCGTCTTCGTCCCCGTGGCGTACTCGCCCATGACCTTCTTGCTTGCCGTCGCCCAGAACAGGGGAATGACGGCAAAGGGGATACCTACGGAGAGGAGCACTTGGCTCCACACGAGGCTCATTGTCGGATCCGCTCCCCAGGCGATAATGAGGATCGCCGGGATGAGGGTGACCAGGCGGCGGGCAAGAATCGGCACGTTGATGTGCAACAACCCGCGCATGATCTCCGAGCCCGCGTAGGCGCCGACGGAGGTCGAGGCAAGCCCGGAAGCCAACAGGCCGATGGCGAAAATAAAGCCGATTCCGGAGCCGAGGTTTTCCACAATTGCGCGGTGTGCTCCCTCAATCGAGTCGGTGCCCTCCACTCCGAATAGGGAGTTTGCAGCCACAACGAGGAGGCCGATGTTCACCAGGCCCGCAAGGATCAGCGCACCGACAACATCGACCTTGGTGGAGTGAATGAGTTCCTTCGTGCTGTGGCCCTTGTCCCCAAACCTGTCGACGACGAGCGTGGAGTGCAGGTAGATGGCGTGCGGCATGACTGTCGCGCCAAGCATACTCGCCGCCAGCATGACCGTATCCGGCCCCTTGAAGCGGGGGATAAGTCCCGTGGATACCTCTGCCGGATTCGGGGGATCAATGACAAGTCCTGCCAAAAACCCAACGGCGATGATGAGCAGCAACCCGATGACGACGCGTTCGAAGATGTGTTGGCGGCCACCGCCCTGAATAGCCAGGAGTAGCAGGCTAACCAAGCCAGTAATGATTGCGCCCCACAGAAGCGGAAGATCGAACAACAAATTGAGGGCGATGGCGCCACCGACCACCTCGGCGATGTCGGTTGCGCCTGCGACGATCTCTGCCTGGATCCAGTACAAGAGGCGCGGCGTGCGTGGCATCGTATCGCCCAGTAGCGCCGGGAGTGACCTCCCTGTCACGATCCCCAGCTTGGCGGAGTGGTACTGGACGACGACGGCCATCGCGTTGGCGAGGACGAGGACCCAGATAAGAAGGAATCCGTATCGTGCGCCGGCGGTGATGTTTGCCGCTACGTTACCTGGATCGACGTAGGCCACGGCGGCGACAAACGCTGGACCTAGAAGCGAGACGCGTCTCATCAATTTCATGATTATGAGCATACAAGTTCAAAGAGCCGAAAACTAACCGGTTGTTTGTTGAATGAAAAATTTAATTGCAATAATAACCCCTAGTGGGGGGTGGAGGGAAAAGTTGTAACCTGGTGCCTACGTCGGATCTCATTGTCTAGCTGAAAGTAGTCACCTCGTGGGAATTTCCCTTGTTGTTTCTTCGGTGTCCATGGCGTTCCTCGGCGCTGTGGCTTCCACCATCCCGCGCAATGGGAGCCTTGGCATTCGAACGAGGCAGACGAAGAGAAGCGACGCTGCGTGGAAGCGTGGACATGAAGCAGCGGCTCCCCGTCTGCGTGCCTATGGCTATGTGGATATTGCCCTCGCGATCATTCTCATTGCTTACGCCACAACAATCGGTGGTTTCATCAACTGCGCAGCAATTGCGAATGCAGACGCCAAAGAAAAAGGAGACACCGTTTGAACGGACGCGGAAAAACCCGCACCGCGCTGGCCTACACCATCTCAGGGGTCGGCGACAGCATTATCCCCGCAAGCTTCGCCATCCAGTCCTACCGGTTAGACGAATCCGGCAGGCTCTTAACCATCGTCCTGCTCTCACTCTGGCTCGGACGCCTTCTATCTTCCATCGCGGCGCAACGCATGCCCGCACCAACATTCCCTGCACGCTGGATGATCCTTTCCGACATCGTTCGCATGCTCGCCCAGCTCCTACTCCTGTGGTGGGTAGTGGCCCAAAGCTCCCACTTCGCGGCGGCATTCTTCGTTTCGTGCCTTACCTACGGGCTAGCAACAGCCTTCTTTAACCCGGCCCGATTCGAGCTCATCAGCATCGTCTGCAAGACGGAAAACGAGAAGGTCAAACTCAACAGCCTGCTATCGGCAGTAGGGGATGTGCTCTTTGTCTGCGGTCCGCTGCTTGGCACGTTCATCACGGTGCACGCAAGCTTCGAGGCGGCATTAATTGTCGACGCTGCCAGCTTCGCCGTCTCTATCCTCATCCTCGCCAGCTTCTGGCCGCTCACACGCGGAACACATCGCGCGCCAGAGGAGGAGTCTTACGCAAAAGAAAAACTTCCCGCGTGGGTCAACCCGGGTCTCGCCACCTGGTTCGTGCTATCCGCCTCCATCGGTTTCCTCGGCACGGCTGCACCGACCCTTGTCATGCAGCATTTCGACGAGCGGATGTGGGGCTGGGTGGCTGCTGGTGCCGCCGCCGGCTCCCTAGCAGGATCAGCAGGATCCGTCGTAATGAGATTCCCGTTTAGGTACAAGCAGGCCCTCGCTCTTGTGCTTTCTGCCGTCTACGTCATCCTCCTCGTATGGGCCCCATCCGTCGCGCTCATCGTCGCGGCGGCAGCCCTCAGCTCCGCGCTGACCACCATGGCCGGGATTGCCTGGGATGTGGCAGGGCAATCCTTCGACTCGGCAGGTCTTGTCCATCAGTTCGCCACCAAGGATCAGTTGGTGAACACCGCCGCAATCCCCACCGGCATGGTCATCTTCGGCATCGCCACCGCCGTCATCCTGCCTGTATCTGTAGGATTCGTTGTCGTTCTCAGCGTCGTCGGTGTGGCCTACGCGCTAAACTGGGGGCATGCTGCAGGAAACGAACCTACCAGGAGTCTTACTTAGCGTCCCCGAGATTCACCCAGATGACCGGGGAACCTTCCATGAATGGTTTAAGGCCATCGACTTTGAGGAAGCCGTAGGTTTCCCGTTCGACCTCCAGCAAGCAAACGTATCGACGTCGAAAAGCGGAGTCCTGAGAGGTCTCCATTACGCCGATGTCCCCCCGGGACAAGCCAAGTTCGTCTCGTGCATCAGCGGCCGGATCTGGGACGTTGCCGTCGACATCCGCAAGGGGAGCGCGAGTTTCGGACGCTACATCGGTGTCGAACTATCCGCAGAAAACCGGCACAGCCTCTACCTTCCCGTCGGCTTCGCACACGGTTTTGTCGCGCTGGAAGATTCCACCGTCGCCTACCTGTGCAGCGAGGGGTACAACCCCTCCCACGAGCACGGCATCAATGCCTTCGACGAGGAACTCGGCATTGATTGGCCGTCTCGCGACGTTATTTTGAGTGATAAGGATCAAAACGCGCCGGGGCTTCGCGAGGTGGAACTGCCGCGCTACAACGAGTGCAAAGCATTCGAGGACGTGGTGCGCGCAACGTGGGCGGATGCCTAGATGAAGGGCATCATCCTCGCAGGTGGGACGGGATCTAGGCTGTATCCCATCACCAAGGGCATTTCCAAACAGCTTGTGCCCGTCTTTGACAAGCCGATGATCTACTACCCGCTGACCACCCTCATGCTCAGCGGCATCACTGACATCGCCATCATTACCACCCCGCAGGACGCGCCCCAATTCCGCCGCCTGCTCAGCACCGGTGAACAATTCGGCATCACGCTCACCTACCTTGAACAGGACGAACCCCGCGGGCTTGCCGAGGCCTTCATCGTCGGCGAGGACCACATCGGCGACGACTCCGTCGCCCTCGTCCTTGGCGACAACATCTTCTACGGCCCAGGCCTTGGCACCCAGCTCCGCCGCTTCCGTGACATCGACGGCGGCGCGATCTTCGCCTACTGGGTTGCCGACCCCACCGCCTACGGCGTTGTCTCCTTCGATTCCGAAGGGCGCGCACTCTCGCTTGAAGAAAAGCCTGCTCACCCCGCCTCCAACTATGCCGTTCCCGGCCTGTACTACTACGACAACCGCGTCATCGAGATCGCCAAATCCCTCACGCCCTCCGCCCGCGGCGAACTCGAAATCACCGACATCAACAACCGCTACCTAGAAGAAGGTGCCCTCCACGTCGAGGTTCTCCCGCGCGGCACCGCCTGGCTCGACACCGGCACCGTCGATCTGCTCATGGCCGCCGGCGACTTCGTCCGCACCATCGAACAGCGCCAAGGTTTGAAAATTGGCGCCCCCGAGGAAGTCGCCTGGCGCATGGGCTACATTTCTACCGAACAGCTCTTGGAGCAGGCCGCTTTACTGGAGAAGTCGGGTTACGGCACGTACCTACGCTCCGTAGTAGACCGCGAGTTCCACTAGGTTTTGTTCCCGATTGCGGCCCATCTGGCATCGATTCCTGGGCGCGTGATTCCCCTCGGGCCGCAATTGAATTGGCCGCTATTCCGTTTGCGGCCCATCTTCCATTAAAGCTCGGGTGGTTGGATGACGACGGGCCACCTTCGGGATCACTCATCTGGGTCATCGATGTTCTCAAGCCAATAACTGATTTCTTCTCGCATATCCTCTTCAGAGGGGATTGGGAGCTTCCATCGGTCGAGCCATGATCCTCCATCTGCAACATACGCTGCTGACGAGTAGCCACTAGGCACGTACTGGCTCGGGCAATTGAGCCACTGTACATCCCGTTGCACAGGGTTGACCCACACACGGAAGCTATACTCGTTGACGGTCAGGTCATATTTTCGCCACCGCTGCCATGGCCACCGAACCCTCATTCTTATATCCTCCTCCAGTCATGCAAGCGCATTCCTTTTGCAGCCCAGCTTCGCCGAATGGCCGAATCCCCGGGAGCACGTGGGCCAGCTTCAGGTCAGCCCCAGAGCCAAAGCGGCCCAATTCCTACCAACCCCTGAAAGCACCACACTGAGCGGGCCGCAAACGAATCTAATACAGCAGAGAAACTAGCGCTCTTTCCCCTCGCGACGGCGACGCTCCCTTTCGGCCTCTTCGGCTTCTTGGCGGGCACGCATCTCCTTGAAGTGCTTCTTTTCCAGCTCCCAGAGGAATTCCTCGTCATCGTCGGGGCCCTTGATCTCGGGGGCCTGCGGGGTGCGATTCCAGGTTTGTGGCCCGAAGGCCTTCCAGACCAGGTAGATGGCGACAACGATGAGGACAAGTATCAGGACACGTCCCACGAAACTCCTCCTTGGATTGTAGGTTTCAGATTTAGTTTAATATGCTTACCCCTTGTGACCGATACTGCACCTACACCAGATAAGAAGCTGCGCCACCGCGCGTGGCTGGATGTCGTTTTGTACGGGTTGGCACGTCTGTTGTTGTTTGTCGTGCTGACGGCCGTTATTCAGGGCCTTTCCGTTCTTGTGGGGGTGACATTCCCGCTGATGATCTCCGCACTGCTGGCGCTCATCGTCGCCTTCCCGCTGTCGATGTTCCTGTTCCGGGGGCTGAGGCTGCGGGTGACGCAGGAGCTCGCCGAGTGGGATCGGCAGCGGAAGGAGCACAAGAAGTGGATGGATGAGGAGCTACGTAAGCGCTAGTACAAGTGCGGTGATAACGGACCACACAATCATGCACCGGCCGGTCAGTCCCAGTACAGGGATGAGATCCTGGCCGGTTTTTCCTTCTCTGACGGGCATGACGGCAATGACAGCGAGGGGGAGTGCCGCCAAGGCGATGAGGGCGAACACGGTCTGGCCGGCGATAAAGAAAGACATGATAAACGGCATGGCGACGAGGATTTGGAAGAGGAACCTGGAGCGGGAGTCGCCGATGCGGACGGCCAGTGTCATCTTGCCGGAGGCTTCGTCGGTGGGGATGTCGCGGATGTTGTTAGCAAGGTTGACACCTGCGGAGATGCAGCCGATGCCGATGGCGGAGCAGATCCCTACCCAGGAGATGTGGTCGGCTTGGGTGTATTCGGTGCCGAGTACGGCGATGAGGCCGAAGAAGATGAAGACGGCGACTTCGCCTAGTCCGATGTAGCCGTAGGGGTGGGAGCCACCGGTGTAGAACCAGGCACCGAGAATGCAGATAATTCCTATGAGAATCATCCATACATGCCCGGAGCTGACTGTGAGAATGAGGCCAAAGATGGCAGCAACTCCGAAGCATCCGAATGCGGCCAGTTTCACCACGGTGGGGTTGACCTTGCCCGACGCCGTGATGCGGAGCGGACCGGAACGATCTTCGTCGGTGCCACGGATTCCGTCGGAGTAGTCGTTTGCAAAGTTCACGCCTAGAATGAGCGACCAAGCCACAAGAAGCGCGAGTAACATGTGCCCGAGGTCGAAGCCAAAGTGGAAGGCGGCGGCGCCGGAGCCGACGATCACGGGCGCAAAGGCGTTTGGCCATGTGTGAGGTCGGGCGGCTTGGATCCAATCGTGAACGGTTGCGTGCATGTGGTCTATTATCCACGCTTTGATGGAAAACTAAACGTCGACAAGCAAAAGGAGGACCAAGGATGTGGGTGAGCTACGTGCTCGGCCAGGTGGTGAGCATCTTTTTGACGCTCGGCCGCATGGTTCCACTCAACCTCCGCAACCGCTTCGGCCAGGGCCGCATTCCGCGCGACGGCGACGTTGTGATCTCCCTGACCACCCACGGCGCGCGCCTCAAAAAGGTTTACCTCACTCTCGAGTCGCTGGCCCGCGGATACGTCAAGGTTCCGATCATCCTGTGGCTCGACCCGGAAGATTACGGCGGACCGTACCCGCCGTCCCTGCAGCGACTCATCGACCGCGGGGTTCAGGTGCGCTGCTCCGATGGGCATTACGGGCCGCACACGAAGTATTGGAACCAGTTTCGCGAGGTTGCGGGTACCGGCACTCGTGTCATCACCGTCGACGATGACATCATCTACCCAGAGTGGCTCGTGGAAAAACTGCTGGTAGTGGGGCAGTACCGCTTCGACACCGTCGTCGCCTACCGCGCCCACCGCATCGAGCTACGCGACGGTCTCATTCGCCCGTACGCCAAATGGTCCAAGGCGATCAGCTCCTCCGCATCCATCCTCCACTTCGCCACCGGTGTCTCCGGTGTTCTCTACCCAGCCAGCTTCATCGACTACGTCGCAGCTCACGGCGGTGATTTCGCCGAACATGCACCCAACGCCGACGACGTGTGGCTGCACCTCATGGAGCTACGTTCCGGGCACAAGGTGCGCCAGGTCTTCGCACAGCCGCGCAACTTCGCGGTCATCCCGTCGACCCAGCTCACCTCGCTCGTCCAGAACAACCTCGCCGGCGCCAACGATGCGCAGATCGCCGCCACCTACACGCCCGCTGACCTCGAGGTTCTACTTCGGGCCAGCGCCGCTGAGGATTAACTTTTCTGCTTGTCGACGATCGACCTTACCGCTGGTCATCCTCGGCACCGCCGCAACGTGGCTGAGGTGCTTGGGGAGCTGCCAACGCGGCAGATCGCTTAGGCCCTCGATAATCTGCGCTGGGGTGGGGGAGCCTGCGTAGACAGCCGAGATCGCCGTGCCGAGTCGCTCGTCGGGCACACCGACCACGACCACCTCCGTCACGCCTGGAATCTGCATGATCGCCTTTTCCAGCACTTCGGGATGCAGCTTCAAACCGCCGGAATCAATGATCGCGTCCAGCCGTCCGATGACGTGGAGTTTCCCGTCTTCGATGCGCCCGGCATCGCTGGTGCGGAACCATCCCGGTTGGGGAAAAGCCTCCTCGCTGGCGACATTTCGGTAGCCCTTCGCCACCATCGGCCCGCCGAGCCAAATCCGCTCCCCGTGGAGCTGCACCTTTGCACCAGAGATCGGCACACCGTCGTACACACAGCCACCAGAGGTTTCCGAGGACCCATACGTCGTGACGATATTGATCCCGAGTCGCGCAGCTCGCGTCGCCATGTCGCCAGTGATAGGGGCGCCACCGACAAGAATTGCCTCGAACTGTTGCAGGGCTTCCACTCCCTGCAACGATTGCAGAAGCTTCGCCAGCTGATTCGGCACAAGCGAGGTGTAACACCCCTCGCCGATCTCTGCTGTCTTCTGCGCGAATTCCTCCACGCTAAAACCGTGGGAGACATCCATGACCAGAGGGTCATAGCCCGCTACCAGTGAACGAACGAGGATTTGCAGACCCGCAATATTGTGTGCAGGCAGTGCGCACAACCACGGACGCGGACCTCCCAACCTGGCGTGCGTCGCATCCGCGCCACTCACCAGGTTCTGGGCAGTCAGCATCGCACCCTTGGGAACACCGGTCGATCCAGACGTCGCTACTACGAGGGCAACATCATCGTCGATGGCTTCCCCAATACGTTGCGTTGCGCGCAGCGATGTGGCGCGCGCCCGATCTCCTGCTGATGCTCCGCTAGGGACAGGGCAGTATGCCGTTTCTCCGGCGATTGCTCTTTCCAGCTCGTCCACCATCCCCCGGCTGGGGATGGGAAGTTCCTCCAGTGTTTTCATCAGTAGTAGAAGGGGAACTCAGACCAGTCCGGATCACGCTTCTCCAGGAAGCTGTCGCGACCCTCCACAGCCTCATCGGTCATGTACGCAAGGCGTGTTGCCTCACCGGCGAATACCTGTTGTCCCATGAGGCCATCGTCGACAAGGTTGAAGGCAAACTTCAGCATCCGCTGAGCGGTGGGAGACTTGCCGTTAATCTCCTCGGCCCACTGAATAGCCACCTTCTCCAAATCCTTGTGTGGCACAACTTCGTTAACCGCGCCCATATCCTTCATCTCCTGCGCGGAGTAGGTGCGGCCGAGGAAGAAAATCTCCCGGGCTTTCTTCTGTCCAACCATTTTCGCCAGGTAGGCGGACCCATAACCAGCGTCGAAAGATCCCACATCAGCATCCGTCTGCTTGAAGCGAGCTTCTTCCTTACTGGCGAGCGTGAGATCGCACACCACGTGGAGTGAGTGCCCGCCGCCGGCGGCCCAGCCGTTAACCAGTGCGATAACAACCTTGGGCATCGTCCGGATGAGGCGCTGGACCTCTAGGATGTGCAAGCGGCCGGCCCGTGCCTTATCCACGGTTTCCGCGGTATCACCACTTGCGTACTGGTAGCCGGAGCGACCGCGAATACGCTGGTCGCCACCGGAGCAAAAGCCCCAACCGCCATCCTTCGGGCTCGGGCCGTTTCCGGTAAGCAGCACCACGCCGACATCCGGGGTCTGGCGGGCATGGTCGAGAGCCCTATAGAGCTCATCCACCGTGTGTGGACGGAACGCGTTGCGTACCTCCGGACGGTCAAATGCGATGCGAACAATGCCATCCTTGCGCTCCGTGCCGACATGGCGGTGATAGGTGATGTCGGTCAGATCCTCAAAGCCTGGAACAGGCTTCCATTGCGACGAGTCAAACGGATTATCAGTCATGGTTGTAACTCTATACGGTCAGGCCACTGCCGGATCGAGGCCCTTCCACACCTCAGTAACAGCCGTCTCCTGGAAATGAATTGCTCGCTCGATTTCGTCGAGGACCAGGTCCAGGTAATGGAAAGTGTCATCGGTGGTGAAACGCAGCACCCGGTGTCCTGCCATCGTTGCCGCGTTTTGTTTCCACCGATCCGTTACAAACGTCCTCTTACGTCCCTCACCCTCATGGAACATGAACGAATCTAGCTCCACGAGTACATCGGTTTTTCTGATCTTGATATCGAACATGTACCCGCAGACTTTAAAACTCATTTCCACCTCATAACCCCGCTGCACCAGACCTTGTCCCACTCGCAGCTCCTGCTTGGAATATGCACCCGGCAAAACGTAAGCGAAGTCCTTTTTCACCGCGCGCGCCAAGTGCCTTCTCCGGACGTTTTTGATGTCGTATATCCATTGTCTCTTCCCCTTGCGCTTGGCGTAATGCTCGTTGAGTTTTTCCACCAAGTCCCGTGGTCGTTCGTCCTCCGGCGTTTCCAGCGCTGCCTCGATCATCGAAACGCAGCGGAAAATCCGGACAACTTCAGACTTCACACTCCGGCTTCGCTTGATTTTCACTCCGGCGATCTTGGGAATCCGCTGGTGTTTTGGAATTACTGCTTCGATTTCTCCCTCAGGTAGCTGCCTGAGGTGGAGCGCTAAAGCAGTCTTTCCTGTGAAAACTAGGTTTGGATGCATGGCCTGCAGCACAAGCAGCTGATCGAAAATCGTGGGTTCGTGCGTGCAGTACCAACCCCGGCGAACCCGGAATAGCTCTCCGTTCTTCATCTTTTGCCGGATTTGGCTCCGTGTCAGACCCAGATCCCTTGTTCGGATGTATCCGTAATCCATGGTGGTTTCCTTTTGGTGATGTGGTGGTCAGTGGTTTGGAATACACCATAGAGCACGGCATACACACGCACGTTCGAATTGAATAAAAATACTGTTCACGTACTGTAAATAACGAACTTTACGTGACCGGTATTGACGTGATTTTCGAATGCGCATTCGGGGTTGCTTGCTCGACCTGGATTGCGGCCCGGCCGGGGCGGCCTACTCGCGCTTTAGCACCGCTGGGGCCGTGTTGTGACGGGCTGGGTGCCGGATGCGGCCCGACCGGTTGTGTGTCTCGGGTGCGCGATGTGGCTTGGGCTGTTTTCGAGGGAGGGGGCTTCGTGCCCGTACGCCTGTGGTTCCTAGTGCAGCCCGGCCGGGGCGGACTACTCGCTGAATAGCACCGCTTGGGCCGTGAAAAGGGGCGGGCAGGGATACCCTGGAAGTCATGGTTACCTTTGAGGAGATTGCGCAGCGAGCGCGAGTTGTGGATTTGCCGATGATCAAGTTCCGCGGGATCACCCACAGGGAGGCAATGCTGATCGAGGGGCCGAAGGGATGGGCGGAGTGGTCACCATTTCTCGAGTATGAGACCCCGGAGGCGGCAACGTGGTTGAAATGTGCGCTGGAGGTGGCGTACGTCGGTGTGCCTACGCCGAAGCGAACGAAAGTCCAGGTCAATGGTACTGTTCCGGCGGTGGCGGCGGGAGAAGTGGAGAATATTCTGGCCCGTTTTCCTGGGGTGAAGACGGTCAAGGTGAAAGTCGCGGAGCGGGGCCAGAGTCTGCAGGATGACATCGAGAGGGTGCAGGAGGTGCGTCGCCTCATGCCTGAGGCGACCATTCGTGTGGATGCGAATCGGGGCTGGTCAGTCGACCAAGCGATAGAGGCGGCGAAGCGGCTGGGCCCGCTTGAGTATATGGAGCAGCCGTGCGCAACGATAGAGGAGTTGGAGCAGGTCAGGCCGTATGTCAAGGTGGCAGCCGATGAGAGTATTCGCAAGGAAAGCGACCCGCTGAAGGTCAAAGGTCGCGTTGACTACGCGATTTTGAAGTGCCAGCCAATGGGTGGCCCGACGAACGTCCTCAAGGTGGAAAAGGAGTTGGGGCTGCGTGTGACGGTGTCGAGCGCGTTGGAAACTGCGGTGGGGATGTACGCGTGCCTGGCAACTGCTGCGGCCCAAGATGTTCAGCCCGCAGCGGGCCTGGGTACGGGTGGGTTCTTCTATGAGGATGTGGCGGAGAGGCGACAGATTGTGGACGGTGCGATTGATGTCACGCCTGTCGCACCGACGAACTTCCCTGCCTGCAAGAACGAGGACTTTTGGTATCGGCGTTTAAAGGAGTGCCTGGGTTATTTACAATCGAGGTCATGACTAGTTCACCGGAGTTGGCGAAGCAGATTGTGGCGGACCTCCAAAAGTCGGGGGTGACGGATGTGGTGTATTGTCCGGGTTCCCGGAACGCGCCGTTGGCCTTGGCGTTTGCGGAGTCCTCGCTGAGGGTTCATTCGCGTATCGACGAAAGGTCTGCATCGTTTACCGCCTTGGGAATGGCCCGGGTGTCTGGGCGGCCGGTTCCCGTCGTCACAACCTCGGGCACCGCCGTCGCAAACTGTCTTCCTGCAATGGTGGAGGCCTATTATTCGGCCACTCCGTTTGTGGTGCTTTCTGCAGATCGTCCGGAGCGCTATGTGGGCAAGGGCGCGAGCCAGACGATTGTGCAGAAGGGTTTGTTTGAGCCGTACGCGCCGACGGTGACCTCTGTGGGGGTGGCTCTGGAGCACCCGCAGGTCCATATCAACGTTTCGTTTGACGTGCCCCTTGTCGGCCCGGCCGTGAGCCCGGAGTCGACGGTGGGGACGTGGGTGCGACCGGACGTCGACAAGCATGAAGTAAGCCTCGATATCACCAAGAACACCCTGGTCATTGCGGGAGACGGGGCGAAGGAAATCCCGGGGTTGGAAGACGTGCCCACCCTTGCTGAGCCCACGGCACCGGCGCCGTACCATCCGGTGCATCCGCTCGCTGCGGCCATGTTTGACCAGCTAGACAAGCCGGAGCAGATCGTTGTGGTGGGGCACCCGACGCTGCACCGAGACGTAATGAAGCTCACCAACGAGGTGCCGAAGATTGTTGTTCAGCAGCCCGGTGAGCACTATGTGACCGATCCGGAGGGGACTGCCCAGGAGATCGCCACAGACCTGAAAGTGACGGGTCAGCCCCGTGATGAGTGGCTGAAGGTGCTCGACGCAGCGAGCGAGCTTGGTGCCGAAGCGGTTCGTGAGCAACTGGAACAATTTACTGGCCTGACCGTCGCCGCAGCGGTAGCAGATTCTCTGTACCAGTCAAACGCCCTCTTCATCGGTGCTTCCAACCCCATCAGGGACATGCATTTAGCCGGGCTGCCTTTCGACGGCGTGGACACGTACTCACCGCGTGGGGCTGCCGGCATCGATGGCAGCGTGAGCCAGGCGATCGGTGTGGCGCTTGCACATCAGGCAGCGGATCCGACCGCGCCCACCGCGCCTCGAACTGTCGCCCTCCTCGGCGATGTCACGTTCCTCCACGATATCGGTGGCCTTCTTATTGTTGACGGCTCGCCGCGGCCCGAAAATCTCACCATCGTGGTTGCCAACGACAACGGCGGCGGGATCTTCGAGACCCTCGAGCAGGGAGCACAGGAATATCGGGACGCCTTCGAGCCGTTCTTCGGCACACCGCACACCGACGTGGATATTGCCCACATCGCCGAGGCCTACGACATCGAATACACCAAGGTCATCGACCTGCCTAGCCTGCAAAAGGAGCTGGAGACGGAGCCTGACGGCATCCGCATCATTGAAGCCGTCACCGACCGGGACAACCTGCGTGACATTCACGCCAAGATGCGCGCGAGGATGCACGTGTGACCAGGCGAATTAAGCAGGCGATCATCGGCAGTTGGATCCTTGCGGCCATCATGTGCGTGGCGATGGTCGGCGGCGCGTACATGAACGATCGCCTCATTGCCGAGGCCCCCGTGCGTTCCCTAGCACGCGTGACGTCGGTGGGTACACTCCGCACCGCCATCGATTTTCAGGATGTCCACGGTTCGCTTCAAAGCCCTGAGCTTGGCCTTTTGTACCCAACGGGGTTGAACGAGGGGCAGCGGGTGTGGGTGACCTACAACGCGGCTCGACCGGATGTGGTCAAGGTGGATGGGCGCCAGTGGACGCTTGCATTTAGGCCAGCGCTATCCATTTTGGCGGTGGCCTCTGCCGTCGCCGGTGTGCTCTTTGGCCTGGTTACGGCAATTTCTCGGCGTCGCTCTGCCGCACAGTCACGAAACCAAAACGTCACCAACATTTAACTTTTCTTCCACGTTATTGTCAGGCAATGGGTGCATAATGGCCGGTATGCGAGTTGCGATTGTGGCAGAAGCATTCTTGCCAAACATCAATGGAGTGACGAATTCCGTGCTGCGCGTCCTCGAGCATCTGCGTCGAGAAGGTCACGAGGCGCTTGTCATCGCGCCGGGTGCCCGTGGCCACGAAGAAGAAGTCGCCGAGTACGAGGGATATCCCATTGTTCGGGTTCCTACGATCATGTTCCCCGGTGTTAACTCTCTTCCCGTCGGCGTTCCCACCACCGCTGTCGCCCGCGCGTTAGCGAAGTTCAAGCCGGATGTCGTGCACCTCGCCAGCCCGTTCGTCCTCGGTGCGGCTGGCGCGATTGCGGCCCGTCAGCTGCGGATCCCAGCCATTGCTGTCTACCAGACGGATGTCGCAGGTTTCGCCACCAAGTATCACTTCACGCTTCTTGCCACCGCAGTCTGGGAGTGGACACGCTACATTCATAACATGTGCCAGCGCACGCTCGCCCCGAGCTCCATGTCCATCGCGGAGCTCGAAGCTCACGGCATTCACAACATCTACCACTGGGGCCGCGGTGTGGATACGGTTCGCTTCCATCCCTCCAAGCGCTCAGACGCGCTGCGTCTCACCTGGGATCCGGAGGGTACGAAGGTCATCGTCGGCTTCGTCGGTCGCCTCGCCGCAGAAAAGGGTGTCCGTCGCCTCCGGGTTCTTGACGCGCGCCCCGATGTTCAGGTTGTCATCGTCGGTTCCGGCCCCGATCGGGATGCGCTTGTCGACGAGTGCCCCAACGCAGTCTTCACCGGTGCGCTTTCTGGGGAGGAACTCGCCCAGGCGTACGCCAGCTTCGACGTGTTCGTCCACACTGGCGAGTTCGAAACCTTCTGTCAGACCATTCAGGAAGCGCTTGCCTCGGGTGTCCCCGTCATCGGCCCGCGTGCTGGTGGCCCCATCGACCTCATCACCGCAGGTGTCGACGGCTACCTGCTCGATGTCGACACCTTCGAGGAGAAGCTCTCCTCCACGTTGGACACCATTCTTGACCCCCGGCACTATACCCGTATGCGCCAGGCAGCCCGTGACGGAGTGCGGCCCAAGACGTGGGAAAACCTCTGCACTCAGCTGGTCAAGCACTACGCCGCTGTTATCGAGCAATCCCGGCGTGTGCCACTCACGATCTTCGGCCCCATCCCCGAGTTGCCTCGCTGGGCCGCGAAGGCTCTCGGTGCGCGCGTCTGACTAGACTAGTCACTTGTGGCTAAAGCAACCCTAGAAAAAGACCCGTCCGACGTTGCCCGCATGTTCGATGACGTGGGCAAGAACTATGACATCACGAATACGATCCTGAGTTTTGGCCAGGATCGTATGTGGCGTCGTCGTGTCCGCGAGCGCCTTGCTTTGAAGCCGGGGGAGAAGGTCCTCGACCTGGCAGCCGGAAGCGCCGTTTCTACCGAGGAATTAGCCAAATCTGGTGCCTGGTGTGTGGCCTGTGACTTCTCCCAGGGCATGCTCGCGGCTGGTGCACATCGCGACGTGCCCAAGGTTGTCGGCGATGGTATGAACCTCCCGTTTGCCGACGAAACCTTCGATGCCGTCACGATCTCCTTCGGCCTCCGCAACATCCAGGACACGGGCCAGGCCCTCCGCGAGATGGCCCGCGTTACCAAGCCGGGCGGTCGACTGACCATTGCCGAGTTTTCCACCCCGATTCTGCCAATGTTCTCCTTCGTCTACAAGGAATACCTCATGCGGATCCTGCCACTGGTAGCCAAGCAGGTTTCCTCCAACGGCGAGGCCTACGAGTACCTTGCCGAATCCATCCGCGCGTGGCCCGACCAAGAGGAACTCGCCACCATCGTGAACGCCAACGGCTGGTCCGACTGCGGCTGGCAGAACCTCACGTTCGGCATCACCGCGATGCACTCCGCCATCAAGGAGTAACCCTAACTACCCGTCCCTTTTTGCGGCCCATCTTTTCCTGAAACCCGTGTGGGTGGTTGCAGTTGGGCCGCATTCGGATCCCTGGAGTCCCTTTTGCAGCCCATTCCCTCTTGAAGCCCGAGTGATCCACTCCGCTTGGGCCACTTTTTGCGGCGGCTGGAGAGTCCTGTGACCAAACGCGGCCCGACTCGCGCTACCCCCCGAGAGCTTCACCCCGTCTGGGCCGTATGAGGAACTCCGTGCTTACGTTTCCCCTCGCCGATCCCTTTTTGCAGCCCGACTATCGACGGAGCGCGAGTACGCGAACTGGATCGGGCCGCAAAAGGGGAGAAACAGGGGGAGAAAGGGGAGGTGGAAGCCTAGCCCCAGAGTGGCGCGGTGTTGAGGGAGCGGGTCGCCGTGCCTGCGGCGTGCCAGACGCGGGCGGCGAGGTCGCGGTCGGAATCGTCGATGAGGTTACCCATCGCGCGGGCAACGGTGGGCATGAGCAGAGTGCGCAGGGGAGTGCGGAATGCAAGCGGACCAAAGGTGGGCAGCATGCGGGGGTATGTAAGAAGCTTGGCCAGGCTGCGGGCGAGGGTGAAGGTTTCGCCGTAGTGTTCGCGCAGGACGGAGGGCCACACGCGCAGGTCCTCGTCAATTAATGAGGCAGCAAGGCGGGCTGTTTCGAGGGCGTAGTCGATGCCTTCGCCGTTCAGGGGATTGACGCAGCAGGCCGAATCGCCAAGCAGTGCCCAGTTGCGGCCCGACACCCCGGAGACGGAGCCTCCCATGGGCAGGGCCGCAGACGTGACGGACGTGGGTTCACCAAGCCCAAATTCTTCCTGAATGGATGAGGCGTAGAAGCGCAGCAGCTTTTTGGTGTTCACCTTGGCTGGGCGAGCCGCGGTGGAAAGAGCCCCACAGCCGACGTTGGCGGCGTCGACAAGCGGAAAAAACCAACCGTAACCGGGGAGGTCACCGAAGTGGGAGTGGATCCAGGGCTCCGAGGAGCGGGGGGAGGTGCAGTAGCTGCGCGCGGCGATGCCGTAGACCTGCTGCTTGTGCCAGACGCGGCCGAGTTGCGTGCCGAAGGTGGAGCGGACACCATCGGCGACTAGAACCACCTGCGGATGCACGACATGCTCGCCTACCTGGAAGCGCACGACCCGGCCGTTCTCCACAACGGGGGAGGTAGCTACCCCCGTGAGTTTCTGCGCGGGGGCGCGGTTGTAGAGGAGCGCATCGAACTCCTGCCGACGCATCGCCGAACCAACACCCCACTTCCACGGGATCTCCGCCGTGCGGCCAAAGCCATGCAGCTTAAGACCACGAGTGCGGAACGGCAGATCGATGCCGAGCGCCGAAAGCTCACGCATCGCGCGTGGAGTAAGACCGTCGCCGCAGGTTTTGTCGCGGGGGAACTCCGCACTGTCGATGAGCAGCACGTCCTTGTCCTGTAGATGAATTGCTGCAGCTGACCCAGCTGGGCCTGCGCCGATAATGGCTACCTCCGGAAAAAACTCCATGGCCCTCATTTGTACCCTGGGGTAGGTAGAAATGCATGTTTAGACTACGGTAAAGGGGTAAGTTATCTAACCAACGTATCGGACAGAGGGCAGTTTTTACACTATGAATGACACCCGCCCCCGGCTGCACAGGGACACGCCCCTAACTGGGATTTCATTTGATGAGCCCGAGCTCGCGGCTACGGTTTCACGCGACCTTCAGCGCGTGGAAGAGCTCCTGCAAAAAGAACTCAACCACGGCGAAGACTTTGTCAATGAAAAGGTCATTCATCTAGCTGCTGCCGGCGGAAAACGTTTCCGCCCCATGTTCGCGGTGTTGGCCTCGCAGCTCGGCACACGTGCTTCCTGCGAGGATGTGATCAAAGCTGCGACCGTCGTGGAGATGACGCACCTTGCCACGCTCTACCACGATGACGTCATGGACGAAGCTGACCGCCGCCGCGGGGTGGAAAGCGCAAACGCCCGCTGGGGCAACTCTGTCGCGATCCTTGCCGGGGACATTCTCCTCGCCCACGCCTCGCGGCTTATGGCCACTCTCGGTACCGATACCGTCGCCCACTTCGCGCAGACCTTCGGGGATCTCGTCACCGGCCAGATGCGCGAGACTGTGGGCCCCGGCGATGGCGATAAGATCGAGCACTACCTCAACGTTGTGCACGAAAAGACCGGTGTGCTCATCTCGTCGGCCGGCTACCTCGGCGCGCTCCACGGCGGATGCTCGCCGGAGATCACGCGAGCTTTGCAGCAATTCGGTGTCTACATCGGCACGATCTTCCAAATCGTCGACGACATCATCGACATCTTCTCCGCCTCCGCTCAGTCCGGCAAGACCCGGGGCACCGACCTCCGCGAAGGCGTCTTCACCCTCCCCGTCCTCTTCGCTCTGAAGGACGAGTCCCCCGCAGGTGAGGAGCTCCGTGGCCTCCTCACCGGCCCACTCACCAGCGATGACGACGTTGAGCGTGCCCTCGCCCTCATCGAGCAGACCTCCGGGCGCGAGCAGGCCCTCGAAGTTGTGCAGCAGTTCACCGATAAAGCCTTCGACGAGCTCTCCACGCTTCCCGACGGTCCCGTGCGCTCCGCCCTCCGTTCCCTCACCGAGTACTCCATCTCCCGCGTCCGATAGCCCCGCTGTGCAGCCGGTTTGCCTTTTGGGGGTGGGGACATAGTAAAGTATGTCTCGCACTCACGAAGTGCGGGCCAGGTTGCCCGAGCGGCCAAAGGGAGCGGACTGTAAATCCGTCGGCTTTCGCCTACAGAAGTTCGAATCTTCTACCTGGCACCAATAACCCCGATCCTCGCCACGAGGGTCGGGGTTTTCGCATGCGCAGGTTCTCCGCGCCGCAACACGGCCCATCTTTCTTTGGATCCCGGGTCCCTGCCTCCGCTTGGGCCGTGTTGTGTGCGGGTGCGTGCCGCACTGCGGCCCGTTTGCCTTCAAAGCCCGGGATCCCGCCTCGGCTTGGGCCGCGCTTGGTACCGGTGTTGCGCATTGCGGCCCATCCGGTTCTTGCTTGTCGACGTTCGGGTGCCCTTGGGCCGTGTTGTGCGCGGGTGCGTGCCGCACTGCGGCCCGTTTGCCTCCAAACCCCGAGAACCCGTCTCGGCTTGGGCCGCGAAAGGCAGCCGGTCGCATATGCACCCCAACTGCTCCCCGACAGCACCCCGGCTGCACACGAAACGCGCCCCAAAACAGGCGGGGGGTAGAAGCCCGGAAACTTGCGCTGCGAAGTCCACGTGGAGCCGGTAAGAAAAGAACTACAGATAGTTTTTGTCTACTAAGAGGTGAGGGTTTAGATGAGGTTTTCAAGGCTGGGCGTGGCGCTAGTCAGCTCGGTGGCGATTGTCGCTTCGGCGGTGTCACCTGCGGCGGCGGCACCGGATGGGACGAACATCGTCATCAACGAGGTGTACGGCGGCGGCGGGAACTCGGGTGCGACGTACACGCATGATTTCGTGGAGCTGTACAACCCCACAGACGCGCCGATTTCCCTGGATGGCATGTACCTGCAGTACACGTCGGTGAAGGGGAAGAAGCCGAATAGCGGGAACATCCTGCAGCTTGCGGGGGAGACTCCGGCGAAGGGCTACACGCTGATCCAGCTGGCGCAGGGCAGTGGCGGAACGCGGGGCATTGAAGCGGATCTCGAGGGCGATATCGCGATGAGCGGTAAGGGCGGCATCGTGGCGCTGACCAACAGTGCGGATCCGTGGACCCCGTCGGCGCAGGTTGTGGACCTGCTTGGTTGGGGAGAGGCGACCTTTGCGGAGGGGAATGCGGCCCCGGGGACGTCGAATAGCGTCTCGGTCCAGCGAGCACAGACGGGGGTGGACACGGACAACAACGCCACGGATTTCGTGACGGGAGCGCCGACGCCGGGTGATCTGAAGCCGGAGAATGCGGGGACGGTGACCATTGCGGAGATCCAGGGCACGGGCCCTGTGACACCCCTGGATGGCCAGCGGGTAACGACCAGTGGGTATGTAACGGCGAGCTATCCGGAGGGTGGTTTCGACGGCTTCTACATGCAGCAGGGCGGTGAGAAGTCGGAGGCTTCGAACGGCATCTTCGTGTTCCTTGGTCGGGATGGGCAGGTGCCGGAGGTCGGTTCCTGCGTCACGGTGACGGGCACGGCGGGAGAGTACACGGGGGAGACGCAGCTGAGTGACCCCGAGGTGGTCCCGGACACGGATTGCGGCCCGACAGTTGTTCCAACTGAATTTTCGGAGTTGCCGGAGGGGGACGCGGCGCGCGAGGCCTATGAGGGGATGCTTGTGCAGGTCACGGGCCCCTACACGGTGAGTAACAACTATGAGCTCAACACGTACGGTACGGTGGGGCTCGCCCCGGGTACGGAGCCGTTCTACCAGCCCACGGATGTTTTCCCGCCCTCGACGGACCCGAACTCGGAGGTGCAAAAGCTCGCCGTTAGCCAGGGGTTGCGGGAGGTTTCGCTTGACGACGGAAGGTCGCGCAACTATGCCAAATCCGATACAGAAACCCCGCTTCCTTACCTGGTTACCGGCGGAAAGACGGTGAAGTCCTTGCGCGCCGGGGACACTGTCATCTTCACTGAGCCTGTGATTGTGAGCGGCAGGTACGACAAGTGGGGCCTGCAGCCCACGGTGCCCATTACCGGCAACTCCGAGAGCCTCCCCATCACATGGGAGGATTCTCGGGCCGCAGAAGAGGCGGGCCCGAACGTGAAGGACTCGGAGCTGTCGCTTGCCTCGTTTAACGTCCTCAACTACTTCACCACTCTCGGCGAGACGGAGGAGGGCTGCAAGGCCTACACCGACCGCGAGGGCAACAACGTCACCGCTAACTGGTGCACGGTGCGCGGTGCCTGGTCCACGCAGGCCTTCACGCGACAGCAGGCGAAGATCGTCAATGCCATCAACACACTCAACGTGTCGGTTCTGGGCCTGGAAGAAATCGAAAATACAGCCAGCGTCACCGGCGATGCCAGCCGCCGGGATGAAGCTCTGAGCAAACTTGTGGCAGCTCTCAACGCCGACCTCACAGCGAGAGGTAAAGAGCCGACATGGGAGCTCGTCGCATCGCCGGAAAAGGTGCCCGGCCGGGAGGATGTTATCCGCGTGGCATTCATCTACAACAAGACGAAGGTGGCGCCTGTCGGCCCCTCTGTCATCATCGACGACTCGGCCTACACCGGTGTTGCCCGCCAGCCACTGGGCCAGGCTTTCGCTCGTGTGGGGCAGAAGGATCCCGAGTTCGTCGCCGTGGTGAACCACTTCAAGTCCAAGGGCTCGGTTGCCCGAGGCGATAAGGACCAAAACGACGGCCAGGGCAATAACCCGAACCTCCGCGCCGAGCAAGCTCGCGCGCTGACGAAGGCGATCGCTGCTCACGAGGAATGGAACGACATGCCGGTCTTCGTCGTCGGCGACCTCAACTCCTACACCAAGGAAGACACGATGAAGGTCCTCGAGGATGCCGGTTACACCAATATCGCCGCAACGTACGATTCCGGGCATTCGTACCAGTTTGCGGGCCGCATCGGTTCCCTTGATCATGCCTTTGGCAACGCTGCGGCGATGAAGCTTGTCGTCGACGCGGATGTGTGGGATATCAACTCGGATGAGTCCATCGCCTTCGAGTACTCCCGCGAAAACTACAACATCGCCCCGCTTGTCGACGACTCCGTCTTCCGCTCCTCTGACCACGACCCGATCAAGGTCGCTTTCAACCTGGGCACCGCCAAGCCCGACCAGCCCAGCAAGCCCGGCGACTCGGGCGACTCCGGTGCTGCCACCGGATCCAACACTTCCTCCGACCTTCCTCCGGAGGCCGTGGCGGCGCTTGAGGTCATCGGCGGTCTCGTTGGCGCGATCCTTGGACTGCTGGGGATCGGTGCTGCGGCCCAGCATTTCGCACCGGACCTTGTTAACCAGGTCAAGGGCTTGTTTGGAATTTAGATAATCCCATTCGTCGCACTATGGTTTGCACGAAAGAAAATTTAGTGCGTCGATATATTTTGGGAATAATTGGATTATCACTGATGGCGTGCGGAATCGCGCTATCTATCATCGCGGAGCTGGGGACATCACCGATCTCCAGCTTTCCGTACGTTTTGAGCCTCATTAGCTCTTTCACGGTTGGTACGGGGACCATCGCCATGAACGCAGGTTTCATGATCTTGCAGATGCTCCTCCTGTGCAAACGCTACGATCCCCGGCAGCTCGTCCAGTTGCCCGCCGCCGTCGTCATGGACGGCGATGGCCTGGCCATTGCCGTCTCCACCACGCTCAACCGGAAGTTCGAGCCAAAAAATGGCACGCCTTTGGTAACTGCAAGATCACCGTGGATACGAGCCTTGTCGTGATTGCGACTGTCCTTTCCTTCGCCGTTCTTGGCCGTGTCGAAGGCATCCGCGAGGGCACCTTGGCAGCCGCCCTCCTCGTCGGCTTCATCGCCAAATACTTCGTTCGCTGGTTGGAGCCACTGCAGAAATACCGCTAGGGGGCGTACCTCGCAGCGGTCCTCAACACGGACCAAGCAAGGTCAAAGCCCGGGATGCTTGCACCGGTTGGGCCGCATTGGGTATTGCTGGGTCCGCAACACGGCCCAGGCAAGGTCAAAGCCCGGGATGCTTGCACCAGTTGGGCCGCATTGGGTATTGCTGGGTCCCCAACACGGCCCAAGCGCAGTCAAAAGCAGGCCACGATCACCCGGTTGGGCCGCAAAACCGGAATAGGAGTGGAAAATAGCAACTGACGTGCCGATTTGTGTGAATGCATGAATGTCAGTTACTCTATCCAAGGCTTCAACATGAAGCACGGCCCCCTTAGCTCAGTCGGCAGAGCGTTTCCATGGTAAGGAAAAGGTCGTCAGTTCGATTCTGACAGGGGGCTCTGTTCTTTTATTGGAACGATGGCGGTGTAGCTCAGCTGGTGAGAGCGCACGACTCATAATCGTGAGGTCGAGAGTTCGAACCTCTCCACCGCTACTGCACTGAGCCCCCCTCGCCAAGGTGCGGGGGTTTTCTGGTACAGTGTGCAAGGTGCATGTGAAATACATGTGTCCTGAATAGGGGCGTGGCTCAATTGGTAGAGCAGCGGTCTCCAAAACCGCAGGTTGCAGGTTCGAGTCCTGTCGCCCCTGCAAAGTACTCCTAGTGCAAAGAGGATTTAACGTGGCTGATGAAAATCGCACTGCTCGTCCTACAGGTAAGCGACAGCTTACGGGCGCGAGCACTACGAGTGCTGATGCCTACGCTGAAAAGCGCCTTGTGAAGGAAAACAAGGACGAAAAGTGGGGTGGCGGCATCAAGTCTTACATCCCCGAAGTGATCGAGCAGATGAAGAAGGTCATCTGGCCGACGGGGAAGCAGATGCTTAACTACACGCTCATCGTGTTCCTGTTCCTCATCGTGATGACGATCGTTGTGTGGGGAACGGATATTCTCACCGCCAAGGGCGTGCAGTGGTTGCTCACCCCGTAGCTAGATGGTATAAACGTTTGTGATACTTCATTATCCCGCCTCCTGGACATTCCAGGGAGGCGGGATAAATTTTTGATCTGGAGAGAGTGAAGATGGAAGAGCAAGAAAACGTCGAACAGGTTGAGAGCCAGGTGGAAGCCCCGGAGTCGGAGGCCACCGAGCCAGAGGCTCCGGAGACCCCGGAGACGGAGACCCCGGAAACCCCGGAGACGGAGGAGCTTTCTGCTGAGGAGAAGGCACTGCAGGAGTATAAGCAGCGCCTGCGCAAGTTCATCCGCGAGCTGAAGAAGCTGCCTGGTACCTGGTACATCATTCAGACGTACTCGGGTTACGAGAACAAGGTGAAGACGAACCTCACGCAGCGTGCGGAGAACCTTGAGGTGGACGAGTATATTCACGATATTGTCGTGCCGGTCGAGGAAGTTACCGAGATGCGTGACGGCAAGAAGAAGATCGTGAAGAAGAAGCTGCTTCCGGGCTACGTCTTGGTGCGCATGGAGATGAACGACTCCGTGTGGTCGGTTGTTCGTGGGACGCCGGGTGTGACAAGCTTCGTGGGTAACGAAGGCCAGGCAACTCCGGTGAAGCCGAAGGATGTGGCGAAGTTCCTCATGCCGCAGCAGGCGGTGGAGGAGCAGGCAGCGGATGCTGAGGGCGACACGGTTGTTGCTGCACCTGCGGCGGAGAAGAAGCCGGTTGAGGTTGACTTCGAGGTGGGAGAGTCGGTGACGATTCTGTCCGGTGCTCTTGCGACGGTGTCTGCCACGATTTCTGATATTGACCGGGATTCCGGCAAGCTGCACGCTCTCGTGTCCATTTTCGGCCGCGATACGCCGGTGGAGCTCACCTTCGATCAGGTGGAAAAGATCAATTAGCGTTTTGTGGGGCACGTGGTGTAACATCTTCGCCCGTGCCTTATAGGCATGTACGTAAACGTTTTTCCCGGTGGCTGTAACAAGGCATCCGGACGGCACCTCGCCCTTTTATTTGACGCATCTCGAGGCGGGGCGCTGGTAACAAGGAAAGTAGGTAGAAGATGCCCCCGAAGAAGAAAGTCACGGCCCTCATTAAGCTGCAGATCGAGGCTGGTCAGGCTAACCCTGCACCGCCGGTTGGTCCTGCGCTTGGTGCGCACGGCGTGAACATGATGGAGTTCTGCAAGGCGTACAACGCTGCCACGGAAAACCAGCGCGGCAACATTGTCCCTGTGGAGATCACCGTCTACGAAGACCGCTCCTTCGACTTCAAGCTGAAGACCCCGCCGGCAGCTCAGCTGCTGCTCAAGGCCGCTGGCCTGAAGAAGGGTTCTGGCGTTCCGCACACCGATAAGGTGGGCAAGGTGACTCTTGACCAGGTCAAGGAGATCGCTAAGCAGAAGGAGCCGGACCTCAACGCACGCGACATCGACGCTGCCGCCAAGATCATTGCCGGCACCGCCCGCTCCATGGGCATCGTTGTCGAGGGTCTGTAAGAAACATCTTGTGGAAGGGCCGGCCAGGCCCGCTCACCACACATCGAAAGGATTGATGAATTATGGCAAAGCGCTCTAAGGCTTACCGCGAGGCCGCTGAAAAGGTGGACTCCAACCACCTGTACACCCCGCTCGAGGCTGTCAAGCTGGCTAAGGAGACCTCCTCCAAGAACTACGACGCTTCCATCGACGTTGTGATGCGTCTGGGCGTTGATCCCCGCAAGGCTGATCAGCTTGTGCGTGGCACCGTGTCCCTGCCTAACGGCACGGGCAAGGAAGTTCGCGTTGTCGTCTTCGCTGAGGGCACCAACGCTACCGCCGCTGAGGAGGCAGGCGCTGATTTCGTCGGCACCGCTGAGCTCATCGAGAAGATCCAGGGTGGCTGGACCGACTTTGATGCTGCTATCGCTACCCCTGATCAGATGGCCAAGGTTGGTCGCGTCGCTCGCGTCCTCGGCCCGCGTGGTCTCATGCCGAACCCCAAGACTGGCACTGTGACCCCGGATGTCGCCAAGGCTGTGAAGGAGATCAAGGGCGGTAAGATTTCCTTCCGCGTTGACAAGGCTTCCAACCTCCACGCTCTCATCGGCAAGGCATCCTTCGATGCTGAGAAGCTGGCTGAGAACTACGGCGCTCTCCTCGACGAGATCAACCGTTTGAAGCCGAGCTCCTCCAAGGGCATCTACGTGAAGAAGATCACCGTCGCTGCCACCAATGGCCCCGGCATCCAGGTCGATCCCTCCATTCAGAAGGACTTCACCGAGGCTTAAGCCACCAGGCTTTAAGGCGCGCTAACCGTAACAGAACCGAAAACCTGTACGGTCGGGCGTCGAAAAGTAAATAATAAAAGCTCATCTCTTTCTCAGAGATGAGCTTTTTGTTTTCCCAATGTAAACTACCAGGTGGTACAAGGTAAAATATTCTCCAGCGACGAGGATTGTTAATGTCAAATTTTGAATATAACGCCGAGGAAAATGCCTACCTCGGTACGCCAGGTATGGCGTGTATGCACGGTGAGGCCCAGTCATCGGACTGCTCGCCGGTTCCCGGCCCGGGTGCCGGTCCATGGGACGTCAAACACATCGACATGGGTGGCGCATGCCCGACCATCATGGTCGGGTCGGATGGCTACATCCAGGTTCTGGTGACGCAGCGTTTCGGCTCGAAGCTCACGTTCCTGCAGCCGAAGGTAGCCATCCTGGATCCAGAAAGCGGCGAGACGCTCGGTAGCTTGGAGGTGCCGAAGGGCGCTCTTCTCGGCGGTGTCTACGCCTACATCGACCACAAGGACCGCATGGTTTTCGTGGATGGTTCCAACACGCTTCTGCGCGTGGCCCACTCAGCCGACGGTCGGACCGTGTACGTGGACGAGCGTGTGTCCCTCAACCGCTTCCTGTCGCAGTACAAGGGCGACCAGGTCGTCGGCGTGGTTCCGGACTGGCAGGGCCGTGTCTGGGTCGCTTCGGCCCACGGCGCGATCGGTGTTGTAGATGCCGATAAGCGCGAGGTTCGCTCGATCTTTCTGAAAAAGTCCCAGTCGGACTATGAGACGGTGGATAACTCGATTTCCGCGTGCCCGCAGGGTGTGTCGGTGGTCACCTCTCATGCGATCTACATGCTGGATGCGGACGAGGACGGCACCCCGGAGATTCTCTGGCACGCCCTCTACGACCGGGGAACAGCCCGCAAGCCCGGCCAGCTGTCCTGGGGCTCCGGCGCATCGCCCACGTTCTTTGGGCCGAACGGTTCGGATTACGTCATGCTCACGGATAACGCCGACGAGCAGGAGAATCTCATCGTTTATGAGACCGCTACCGGTCGCCTTGTTGGTTCCACGGGCGTGTTCCAGCCAGGAACGTCGGGCACGGAGTGCTCGGCCATCGGTGTGCAGAACTCCATCGTCGTGGGCTCCACGTATGGCTATCCGTACCCGCGCTACCCGGAGGGTGCCGGCCCGTCCGTCCCCTCATCCGCGCTGTTTGCGCCTGGTCTCGAGCGCTACGATGTGACCCCAGCGGGGCTCAAGGACGTGTGGAAACGGAGGGATGTCTACTCGGCTGTGGTTCCACGCTTGTCGACGGCCGACGGCTACATCTACATCTGTGAACGCAAGCGCTTCGGCCTGGTCAACGGCTCAGTTATTTCCGGTTCGATCATCGATATGGAAACCGGCGAAACCGTCTACTCGCAGGACTTCCCGGGGCTGGTCACCGTCTTCGGCGTCGATACGCTGCAGATGGTTGGCACGATTGATAACAACGGCACGTGGTGGCAGGGCACCATCGGCGGCATCTTCAAGATCACAAAGAAGTAGGTAGTCATGACTTTCACTTTCACCCGTCGTACGTTCCTCGCCGGCTCAGCGGCCGCAGCTGCCGTTGCATCCCTCCCGGCCATCGCTGTGGCTCAGGATGCTCCGGGTATTACGTTCAAGGTCGGCTCCGTTGTCGCCGAGGGGCAGTCGTTCATGCTTCCTATCGCCGTGACGGTTAATGTCGATACGGATCTTCCGGCCGGCACTGAGCTGACGATCTTCGCCCGCGCGTTGGACGATTCCGGTCTGGTCACCGGCCCCTCGTCTATCGCTCCTCGCTTGTCGACGATTGCCCCCACCGATGAAGGTGCAGGCGAGTACAGTTTCGCGCTCCCCGAAGACGTTCCCGCTCACACGCCGGTCACCTTCGAGCTGCTGTGGAAGACCGGCCTGTTCAACTTCTCCTACCTGCCCCGCACGCAGGTTTTGGCAGTTGTCGTTATCCCGGGCGAGACCTACCGCGAGGTGCAGTCGGAGGAATTCATCTATGAGGGGATCCCCGTTGCACCCACCTCGGCTGAGTCAGCATCCCCGTTGTCCAGCTAGTTTGCATAACTCCGGCGTGGGCTGTATGGTCAATCCACGAAGTTTGTGAGGAAGCGCTTCCGGCGCTTCCTGCCCAAGTTTCACCGTAGACCGTCGGTCAGCCGAAAGGCTCGAAGGTTTCCTCATAAAACAGGAAACGGCCCACGCAGGAGTCACTTGCAACACCTTCCAATGTTTGAATTGGTTTGTGCCCTGTGCTCTTGCACGGGGCATTATTTGTGCCCTGTGGCGGACAAATGTTTTAAAAACCGTTTAATGGAAGGAGGCGAGGAAATGGCAAACCCGAAGAATACTGCGGAGCTGGCCAAGCTCAAGGAATACTTTGACGAGGCTGATTCTCTGGTGCTCACCGAGTACCGTGGTCTGACTGTTCAGCAGATCACTGATTTCCGCACTGATCTCGGTAAAGACGTGAAGTACCACGTCGCCAAGAACACCCTCATCAAGCGAGCCGCAGCTGAGGCTGGCATTGAGGGCCTTGATGATCTCCTCACCGGTCCTACCGCTGTCGCCTTTATTAAGGGCGAGGCAGTGGATGCTGCCAAGGCCATGAAGAAGTTCGGCTCTGACAACGACAAGTTCGTTGTCAAGGGCGGATACATGGACGGCGCCGCTCTGGATGCCGACCAGGTCAAGGCACTTGCAGACCTCGACGACCGCGAGACCACGCTGGCCAAGCTGGCTGGCGCCCTGAAGGGCAAGATGAACCAGGCTGCAGGCCTGTTCGCAGCCCCTGCATCTCAGGTCGCACGTCTTTCCGCTGCACTGCAGGAAAAGAAGTAAATCTTCCTTTCCCCAGGGATCGAAAATTTCATCACCATTTACCTCCCCGAGCATGTGCTCGGAAAAACAAACTGAAAGGACTTGACCGTTATGGCTAAGTACACCAACGAAGAGCTCATCGAAGCTTTCAAGGAAATGACCCTCATTGAGCTCTCTGAGTTCACCAAGCTGTTCGAAGAGACCTTCGACGTTACCGCTGCTGCTCCGGTTGCCGTTGCTGCTGCAGGTGCCGCCGGCGGCGAGGCTGCTGCTGAGGAAGAGAAGACCGAGTTTGACGTCGTGCTCGAGGATGCCGGCGCCAAGAAGATCGGCGTGATCAAGGCTGTCCGCGAGATCGTCTCCGGCCTGGGTCTGAAGGAAGCTAAGGAGCTCGTTGAGGCTGCTCCGAAGGCTATCCTCGAGGGCGCTTCCAAGGAAGACGCTGAGGCTGCTAAGACCAAGCTCGAAGAGGCTGGCGCTTCCGTCACCCTCAAGTAGTCTCTTACTGCTTTTCCCCCGGTTCGTGCCGGGGGATTTTTTATGCCCGCAGCCATCCGCAGCGCAAAGCGGCCCGATTTGATTCGGCATCTCGGCTGTTGGCGGGGGTCGGGCCGTGTTCGGGATTTGTGGGTGTGCAGTGTGGCCCGACCGGCTCCGGGGTGTCGGTGGTTGGTAGCAGCTGGGCCGCATTAGGGATTGGCGGGTGCGCAACGCGGCCCGACCCAACCCGGGACGGTTGCGGATTCCACCTCCTGGGCCGCATTCGGTACTGCGCGGGTGCGCAGCGCAGCAATCACCAAGGGGGTGCGACCGATAGGCCTTGTTTGGTCCAGTGATGAAGACGTGGGTTGAAACGGGCCGGGCATGTCAATGTACAGTGAAAGACATGCTTCCACGTTCGCGCGTAATTTCAGCTCTCCTCATCGGCCTGGGTCTCGCTCTGCTGGTGTGGGGTTTGGTCACGCCTCGGTTTACGCTGGTGGGGGAGAACGTGCCTGTCGCCCATGGTGAGCTTACGTACACACTGCGGGACGAGAACGCGAAGAGTCTCGCGCCGGCAGACATGGCGACCAAGGTAGAGCCGGTGGAACGTCAGCTTCATGTGGTGTACACCTCGCCCATTACCAATGAGGAAGCGACGGTGCGGATCGGGCTGTCTGAGCGGCGGACCGAGCGGGCGACAGATTTGGACGGGCTGCTGAAGGCGGAGGTCTACAGCTACAGGCTCGATCGGATGTCGGGGAGGGCTGTGACACCCGCGACGGTTTCTGAGCAGTTGGCGAGCCCGGTTGCGACGGTAGACGTCGATGGGCTGTGGTTCGCTTTTCCCCCCAACGCGAGCGCGGAATCCTATCCTCTTTTCGACGCCACCCTCCGCGCCTCACGCCCCGCTGTCAAGCAAGCCGAGAGCGTGGTAGACGGGCGCGAGCTTGTCACGTACGTGCAGGAGTTCGAGCCGGAAACGGTGGGTGACGCTGATGGGGCGGGCCGTGTGTTGTACCATGGCGCCAGGCGCGAGTTGATCGTCGACAAGGCTACTGGAATCATCGTCGACGTGACAGCCAAGCTGGAGGACTACTACCTCACAGATGGGCAACGTCAAGACGTTCTCCTTTTTGAGGGGTCATTAGCACCGGAAGAATCCGAAAACCTGCGCGAACTGGCAGCGGGTGTCGCGGATCCGTCGGCATGGCGCACCGCGAACTGGGTCGCGGCGGGCATCGGCGGGGTTCTGGCTTTGCTCGGTGTGCTGGGCGTTTTCGGTGCATTTGACAAACGCAGAAGAGAGCACTTTACAAATTAGTCCGGATGGTCTAGGATTATTCGTTGCGCTAGATTCGGTGGCCGTTGTTTTGAAGGCCTTGATCAGAGGAAGGCAAAAGCCGGAATTTGACAAGGTCATTCAGTGCTATCTGGGCACCGTTTCCTATAGCAGACCGAAAGCTTTACAAAACCAAGCGGTCAGGTGCTCAAATAGTGGGGTGCTTCTGGCCGCGCGAGGTGCTGGAAGGATGCATCTTGGCAGTCTCCCGCCAGACCAATATGAACGTTAAGAACCCTGGAGCTCCTAAGCGATACTCGTTCGCGAAGATCAAGGAGCCTATTGGGCTACCTGGATTACTAGACCTACAACTGAACTCCTTTGCTTGGCTCGTTGGTACGCCCGAGTGGCGTGAACAACAGAAGGCTGAGAAGGGTGAGGATTACAAGGTAACGAGTGGCCTTGAAGATATCCTCGAGGAGCTTTCTCCTATTCAGGACTTCTCTGGCAACATGAGCCTGTCCCTCTCGGAGCCGTACTTCGAGCAGGTCAAGGCAAGTGTTGATGAGTGTAAAGAGAAGGACATCAACTACTCTGCGCCACTGTATGTGACGGCCGAGTTTGAGAATAAGGACACCGGTGAGATTAAGTCTCAGACGGTGTTCATCGGCGATTTCCCGATGATGACCCCGAAGGGCACCTTTATTGTCAACGGCACCGAGCGTGTCGTTGTGTCTCAGCTCGTTCGTTCCCCGGGCGTGTACTTCGATGAGACTTTGGATAAGTCCACGGAGCGCCCGCTGCACGCAGTGAAGGTTATCCCCTCCCGCGGTGCGTGGTTGGAAATCGACGTCGACAAGAAGGACACCGTCGGTGTCCGCATCGACCGTAAGCGTCGCCAGCCGGTGACTCTGCTCCTCAAGGCCCTGGGTTGGTCTGAGGAGAAGATCCGCGAGCGTTTCGGCTTCTCCGAGATTATGATGTCCACGCTGGAAAACGACGGCGCGGCTTCCGAGGACGAGGCTCTGCTCGAGATTTACCGCAAGCAGCGCCCGGGTGAGCAGCCCACGCGCGATCTTGCACAGGCATTGCTGGAGAACAGCTTCTTCAAGCCGAAGCGCTACGACCTGGCTAAGGTGGGTCGTTACAAGGTGAACCGCAAGCTCGGTCTTGGTGGCGATCACGACGGCGTGAAGACGCTGACCGAGGAAGATATCGCTACCACCATCGAGTACCTCGTTCGCCTGCATGCCGGTGAGCGGACGATGACCTCCCCGGATGGTGTGGAGATCCCGCTCGAGACGGACGATATTGACCACTTCGGTAACCGTCGCCTGCGTACCGTGGGCGAGCTGATTCAGAACCAGGTGCGCGTTGGTCTGGCGCGCATGGAGCGTGTGGTGCGCGAGCGCATGACCACGCAGGATGCAGAGTCGATCACGCCGACGAGCTTGATCAACGTGCGCCCCGTGAGTGCAGCTATCCGCGAATTCTTCGGAACGAGCCAGCTCTCCCAGTTCATGGATCAGAACAACTCCCTGTCCGGCCTGACGCACAAGCGTCGCCTCTCGGCTCTTGGCCCCGGTGGTCTGTCCCGTGAGCGTGCCGGCATCGAGGTTCGCGACGTGCACCCGTCCCACTACGGTCGCATGTGTCCCATTGAGACCCCTGAGGGCCCGAACATTGGCCTTATCGGTTCGCTGGCATCCTATGCCCGCGTGAACCCCTTCGGTTTCATCGAGACTCCGTACCAGAAGGTTGAAGACGGCAAGATCATTGATCAGGTCGACTACCTCACCGCCGATGAAGAGGATCGCTTCGTTATCGGTCAGGCAGATACGGAGCACGACGAGAACGGTGTTATTACCCAGGAGCGCAATGAGGTTCGTCTGAAGGACGGCGCCATTGAGGTTGTTGGCCCGGAGGCGATCGAGTACATCGACGTGTCCCCGCGTCAGATCGTGTCTGTCGCTACTGCCATGATTCCGTTCCTCGAGCACGACGACGCTAACCGTGCCCTCATGGGTGCGAACATGCAGCGTCAGGCCGTGCCGTTGATCCGTTCCCAGTCGCCGTACGTCGGCACGGGTATGGAGGCCCCTGCCGCATACGATGCTGGCGACCTGGTCATCAACGAACACGCTGGCGTGGTCGAGAACGTCTGCGCTGACTTCATCACTGTGATGAGCGATGAGGGCAAGCGTGACACCTACCGCCTGCGCAAGTTCGAGCGCACCAACCAGAACACGTGCTACAACCAGAAGCCGCTGGTGGACATCGGAGACCGTGTGGAAAAGGGCCAGGTTATGGCCGACGGTCCGGGTACCCACGACGGCGAGATGTCCCTCGGTGTGAACCTCCTCGTGGCGTTCATGCCGTGGCAGGGTCACAACTACGAGGATGCCATCATCCTCAACCAGCGCGTGGTGGAGGAGGACCTCCTTACCTCGATCCACATCGAGGAGCACGAGATCGATGCCCGCGACACCAAGCTTGGTGCTGAGGAGATCACCCGCGAGATCCCGAACGTGTCCGAGGATGTGCTGAAGGACCTCGACGAGCGTGGCATCGTCCGCATCGGTGCAGATGTCCGCGACGGCGACATCCTCGTCGGTAAGGTCACCCCGAAGGGCGAGACCGAGCTGACTCCAGAGGAGCGCCTGCTCCGCGCCATCTTTGGTGAGAAGGCCCGCGAAGTTCGTGACACCTCTCTGAAGGTGCCGCACGGCGAGACCGGCAAGGTCATCGGTGTTTCCCGCTTCTCCCGGGACGAGGGCGACGAGCTGCCTGCGGGAGTAAACGAGATGATCCGCATCCACGTTGCCCAGAAGCGCAAGATTCAGGACGGCGATAAGCTCGCCGGCCGCCACGGCAACAAGGGTGTTGTGGGCAAGATCCTCCCGCAGGAGGACATGCCGTTCATGGAGGACGGTACCCCGATCGACATCATCCTCAACACGCACGGTGTGCCACGTCGTATGAACATCGGTCAGGTGCTCGAGGTCCACCTCGGCTGGCTGGCGAAGGCCGGCTGGGCCATCGAAGGCGATCCGGATTGGGCCAAGCGCATCCCCGAGGAGCTGCGCAACGTCCCGGCTGACTCGCTCGTGGCAACCCCCGTCTTCGACGGTGCAACCAACGAGGAGATCGAGGGGCTGCTCGGCTCTACGTTGCCCGACCGCGATGGCAACCGGTTGGTTGACAAGTTCGGTAAGGCGAAGCTTTTCGACGGTCGTTCCGGCGAGCCCTTCAAGTACCCGGTCTGTGTGGGCGAGAAGTACATGCTTAAGCTGCACCACCTCGTGGACGAGAAGATCCACGCCCGCTCCACCGGCCCATACTCGATGATTACCCAGCAGCCGCTGGGTGGTAAGGCACAGTTCGGTGGCCAGCGCTTCGGCGAGATGGAGGTGTGGGCAATGCAGGCATACGGCGCTGCCTACACCCTGCAGGAGCTTCTGACCATCAAGTCCGACGATGTGAATGGCCGTGTTCGGGTGTACGAAGCGATCGTGAAGGGTGACAACATCCCCGATCCTGGTATCCCGGAATCCTTCAAGGTGCTGCTGAAGGAGCTGCAGTCCCTGTGCCTCAACGTTGAGGTTCTGTCCGCTGACGGAACGCCTGTTGAGCTCAGCGGGGCAGATGACGACGAGTTCGAATCGGCTAGTGCGTCCCTGGGCATTAACCTGTCCCGTGACGAGCGCGCAGACGATATCGCATAGCAGGTAGGCGGGTACATCCCGCCTGCATTCGAACCGAAAATTACTCTTAAAAAGACGAAAAGCCTCGTGTGAAAGACACGAGTGAAAGGTTTTAACTGTGCTCGACGTCAACTACTTTGACGAACTCCGCATCGGCCTTGCCTCCGCTGACGACATCCGTCGTTGGTCCAAGGGCGAGGTGAAGAAGCCGGAGACCATTAACTACCGCACCCTGAAGCCAGAGAAGGACGGCCTGTTCTGCGAGCGTATCTTCGGACCTACCCGCGACTGGGAGTGCCAGTGCGGTAAGTACAAGCGCGTCCGCTACAAGGGCATTATCTGTGAGCGCTGTGGCGTTGAGGTGACCAAGTCCAAGGTGCGCCGTGAGCGCATGGGCCACATTGAGCTCGCCGCCCCGGTTACGCACATCTGGTACTTCAAGGGCGTTCCCTCCCGCCTGGGCTACCTTCTGGATCTCGCTCCGAAGGACTTGGAGCGCGTGATTTACTTCGCAGCCAACATCATCACCACCGTTGATGAGGAGGCTCGCCACGACGATCTCACCACGCTTGAGGCAGACATGCTTCTGGAGAAGAAGGATGTTGAGGCTGACGCAGAAGAGGAGATCCAGGAGCGCGCTCAGAAGCTCGAAGAGGATCTCGCTGAGCTGGAGGCAAACGGCGCTAAGGCGGATGCCCGCAAGAAGGTTCAGTCCGCCGCGAACCGTGAGATGACCCACATCCGCCAGGCCGCTGAGCGCGAGATTGAGCGTCTCGACGAGATCTGGAACACCTTTGTCAAGCTTGCCCCGAAGCAGATGATCATCGATGAGACTATCTACGAAGAGCTCGTAGACCGCTACGAGGATTACTTCACCGGCGGCATGGGCGCTGAGGCTATCCAGACCCTCGTGCGTAACTTTGACCTCGATACTGAGGCGGAGAACCTCCGCACCATCATCAAGGAGGGCAAGGGCCAGAAGAAGATGCGTGCCCTCAAGCGCCTCAAGGTTGTCGCCGCGTTCCAGCGCTCCGGCAACGATCCGGCCTCGATGATTCTGGATTGCATCCCGGTCATCCCGCCGGAGCTGCGCCCGATGGTGCAGCTCGATGGTGGCCGCTTCGCCACCTCTGACCTCAACGACCTCTACCGTCGTGTGATCAACCGCAACAACCGCCTCAAGCGCATGATTGACCTCGGAGCGCCCGAGATCATCGTCAACAACGAGAAGCGCATGCTGCAGGAATCCGTCGACGCGCTGTTCGACAACGGCCGCCACGGCCGTGCCGTCACTGGTCCGGGTAACCGTGCCCTCAAGTCGCTGAGCGACCTCCTCAAGGGCAAGCAGGGCCGTTTCCGTCAGAACCTGCTGGGTAAGCGTGTTGACTACTCCGGCCGTTCCGTGATTATCGTTGGCCCGCAGCTGAAGCTGCACGAATGCGGTCTGCCTAAGCTCATGGCACTTGAGCTGTTTAAGCCGTTCGTGATGAAGCGCCTCGTGGAAAACGAGTACGCGCAGAACATCAAGAGCGCGAAGCGCATGGTGGAGCGCCAGCGTCCCGAGGTGTGGGACGTGCTGGAAGAGGCCATTTCCGAGCACCCGGTGATGCTGAACCGTGCACCGACGCTGCACCGCCTCGGCATTCAGGCCTTCGAGCCGAAGCTCGTCGAGGGCAAGGCTATCCAGCTGCACCCGCTGGCCTGCGAGGCCTTCAACGCCGACTTCGACGGTGACCAGATGGCTGTTCACCTGCCGCTGTCCGCTGAGGCACAGGCCGAGGCCCGCATCCTGATGCTGGCTTCCAACAACATTTTGTCCCCGGCATCCGGTAAGCCGCTGGCTATGCCGCGTCTGGACATGGTGACCGGCCTCTACTTCCTCACGATGGATAAGCGCGAGGACGAGATTGGTGGCCAGGGCCGGTACAAGCCCGCCACCACCGATCACCCGGCAGAGGGCGAGTACTCGTCGGTCGCCGAGGCCATCATGGCTTACGACCGCGAGCAGATTGGCCTGCAGGCACCGATCCGCGTGCGCATCTCGCACCTGCGCCCGCCGGCAGACATCGAGGCAGAACAGTTCCCCGATGGCTGGCAGCGTGGTGACACGTGGACGGCGATGACAACGCTCGGCCGCATCTACTTCAACGAGCTGCTGCCGTGGAACTACCCCTACCTCGAGGGCGTCATGGTCCGTAAGGGCGGCGGAGAGGGCAAGATCCTCCTCGGTGACGTGATTAACGATCTGGCCGCCAAGTACCCGATGATCACCATCGCGCAGACGGTGGACAAGATGAAGGACTGTGGCTTCTACTGGGCCACCCGTTCCGGCGTTACCATCACCATGAGTGACGTGCTTGTTCTCCCGAACAAGAAGGAGATCCTCGAGCGCTACGAGAAGGCAGCTGCCGAGGTCGAGAACAAGTACTGGGTCAAGGGTGCCCTTACCCAGCGCGAGCGCTACGACCGCCTGGTGGAGCTGTGGAAGGACGCTACCGACGTCGTCGGTAAGGCAGTGGAGAACCTGTACCCGGATGACAACCCGATTCCGATGATCGTGAAGTCGGGTGCTGCCGGTAACATGCGCCAGCTGTGGACCCTGGCCGGCATGAAGGGCATGGTTGTGAACTCCCGCGGCGAGTACATCACCCGCCCGATTAAGACATCGTTCCGTGAAGGTCTGAACGTGTTGGAGTACTTCAACAACTCCCACGGTTCCCGTAAGGGCCTGGCCGATACGGCTCTGCGTACCGCTGACTCCGGTTACCTCACCCGTCGTCTCGTGGACGTGGCACAGGATGTCATCGTCCGAGAGGAGGACTGTGGCACCCACCAGGGTGTTCGCGTCGCTGTCTGCCACGCGCAGCGCGACTCCGAGGGCACCATTGTGGGCTACGAGCGCGACGGTCTCATCGAAACGTCCGTTTCTGGTCGTGTCCTCGCGCAGGATGCCACCGATGCTGACGGCAACGTTGTGCTCGAGGCCGGTGCAGACCTGACGGATATGAACATCGACACCCTGGTGGACAAGGGCGTTGAGGAGATCAAGGTACGCTCCGTGCTCACCTGCCAGACACCGTCCGGTGTCTGTGCTAAGTGCTACGGCAAGTCCATGGCTTCTGGCCACCTCGTCGATATCGGCGAGGCTGTGGGTATCGTTGCTGCACAGTCCATTGGTGAGCCTGGTACGCAGCTGACAATGCGTACGTTCCACCAGGGCGGTGTCGGTGGCGACATCACCGGCGGTCTGCCCCGTGTACAGGAGCTGTTCGAGGCCCGCGTGCCCAAGAACAAGACCCCGATCGCCGAGGTGTCCGGTACGGTTCACCTCGAGGACGACGGTTCGAATTTCTACACCCTCACCATCGAGCCTGACGACGGCTCCGAGGAGAAGGTGTACGAGAAGCTCTCCAAGCGCCAGGGCCTTGCTCAGATCACCGTTCCGCTGCCCGGCATCCCCGGCGCTACGACGGATCGTGCAATTGCCGACGGCGACCACGTAGAGATGGGTGACCGTCTCCTGCGCGGTCCCGCCGATCCGCACGATGTCCTCGCTGTGCTCGGACGTCGCGGTGTGGAGAAGCACCTTATCGACGAGGTTCAGGCCGTGTACCGGACCCAGGGTGTGGCCATCCACGACAAGCACATCGAGATCATCATCCGTCAGATGCTTCGTCGTGCCACGGTCATCGACCCGGGTACCACGGACTACCTGCCGGGTACGCTCGTCGACATCTCCGAGGCGAAGATCGTCAACACCGAGGTGCGTAAGGAAGGCGGCACGCCCGCCGACCTCCGCGTGGAGATCATGGGTATCACCAAGGCCTCCCTGGCCACGGAGTCCTGGCTGTCGGCCGCCTCCTTCCAGGAGACCACCCGTGTTCTCACGGATGCAGCGATCAACAAGCGCTCCGACAAGCTCATCGGCCTGAAGGAGAACGTGATCATCGGTAAGCTCATCCCCGCTGGTACGGGTATCTCGCGCTACCGCAACATTTCCGTCAAACCGACGGAGGCTGCGCGCAACGCGACGTACTCCATCCCGACGTATAGCGATGCCATTTACGGCGGTGAGGATGCATATGCCGAGTACACCGGCGCATCTGTGCCGCTGGATGACACGGCCTTCTAAAAAGGTGCCTGACCGGCAAAAATAAGGTGGGCCTCGCGTTTGTGAGGCCCACTTTTTCGTTCTTTGCCTGGCACGCTGAGCGGAATGACTGTACTCTGGTGGACATGACTGATAAGCATAACCTTAATCCGGACAACATCGACGGTGGTTCCCACACCTTCTCCGCCGATGACACGACCCGCGTAAACCCCGAATTTCACACTGAACAAACCCCTGAGCGTGTAGAAAAGGTCATCCCTGCACAGGAGACCCATGTTGAGCGCGTCACCGAGCAGCCCGTGGTGGAAACCCATCGCGAGCGCCCGCAGCGCGTTGTCGAAGACGCCGAGAAGAAGGGCTCGGCCCTTCCCTGGGTCATCGGCGTGATCGTCTTGCTGCTCCTCGCTGCGCTCCTGTGGTGGCTGCTTGGTGGACAGAAGGACGATGGCGAGGTTGCTCCTGCAACCACCACCGTCGATGTCACGACGGAAGTGACCGAGACCGTGTCTCCCGAGGCAACCACCGTCGACGCCACGACGATGGTGACGGAAACCGCTGTGGAGACCCCCGCCCCGTAGTAGAGCCTCTATACCTCACCCGTGTGCATACGCACACGGGTTCTTTTATGTGAAGTGCACCTCGACGCCTCCGAAGAGGGCGATGCCGTCGACGTACACGACAGGACTGTCGGGGGAGGGGGCCGCTTCGCCATCGGTGTCGAAACCACCAAAGACACCGTGACCGCGCACGTCGACAATCATCCCCCGGGGTGCGTAGATATCGATTCCGCCGAACGCTGCGACGCAGTAAATGACCGTCGGATTGGTCTGCAATTGGACATTCCGGAGGTCGATGTCAATTCCGCCGAAGATGGCGACGGGTGTGTATCTCTTCCCGCAAGTCCAGACTCCCGAGCGAACAGTACCCCCGAAAAGGGCGAGGTCTGTGGAGCGTCCCGGATCGAGTACGGGGGTAGCAGACGAGGGCCCGAGTTCCTGCAGATCGTCGACAAGTGAAACGAGTTCCCCCATGGTCGTCGCGGAACAAGCCAGAGAACAGCGGGAATCGAATTCTGACACGCTGAGCTGTCCTGAATCGACGGCGGTGCGGAGGATAGCGAGGGTGGATTCGCGGTCTTTATCGCCTGCGCGGCGGTCTGGGTGAGTCACAGCACCATTGTACGTAGCAGGGGTAGGTTTTGTTCTCAAAGCTAAGAAATTCTCATGAACCAGTGATAAAGTAAAAAAGTTCACCGGTCACCTGTTGGTGGCCACTCCTAGCGAAGCGATTGTGGAAAAAATTCATCATGACTGACCAGAAGCATGACGTTGGACCGCAGCAGATCTTTTTCTCTGTCACTGACGACAAAGGCGTAATTACCGATGCTAACTCTGTCTTTGTAGACATCTCCCGTTACTCCCGCGAGGAGCTCACTGGCTCACCGCACAACATCATTCGAAACCCCGAGATGCCTGGCGGAGCCTTCCGTCTCATGTGGGACACCCTCCAGGCGGGCAAACCGTTCGTTGCCTACGTGCGCAACCAAGCAAAAGACGGCCTCCCATATGAGGTGCTGTCCACTGTGACCCCATTGGCGGAGGGTGGCTACCTGTCCGTGCGCACGCGGGTGAGCGACCCCGACTTCGCATCGAAGATTTGGTGGCTCTACGGCGAAACCAGGGCGGAAGAAGATGTCCTCCTAGGGCAGGGGAAGAACCGCCGTGACGCAGCCGAAAGGGGCGCCACATTCATCAACGACAAAGTTGGGGACTACGGCTTTGGCACCTACGACGAGTTGCAGCGATTCCTTCTGCCGCACGAGATCGCCGCGTGGGAGGCAGCCTGCGGTGAGATGACGCTGTGGGATGTTTCCGACGGATCCCTTGCCCCTCTGTCCCAAGCCGTGAGTCGGCTGCGGACCGAGGAAGAGGCGTGGAGCAGCCGCCAGGATGCCATGGCCGAGCTGGCCGAAAGGCTCACAGTAGTAGCCGGCAGGACGAAGCAATCGCTCGAGCATACTGCGCAACTCAAGGAACAGGCAGAGGCGTGGAGCTCCAAGCTCACGCCGATGGAATCGATCCCGCTCAACGTGGCCGTTTCTATGGGAAGCATCGTTGCGGACTACGTCGACGATTTGGCTAATAAGCTCGCTGAACTGCGCTCATGCATCGATAGTGCCCGCTACACAATCGCTCTCGCCCGCGTCCAGACGCATTCCCTCGCCAGCTTTGTGCGGGAAACCGCAGACGGCTTCGCAGGAATCGCGTCGATGCGAACACTCACCAGCGCCCTGACCACGGAAGTGGAAGCAATGGGCAAGGATGTGGCGAGCTATGGGCAGAACCTTGGCCGGTGTGAACGTCGTCTCCGCGGCGTATTGAGCCTCGTGGAGATTCCCCAGCAGATGATTATGGACTGGTGGAAGAACGTGAAGGAGTTCGGGCCATCCATCGATATGCCGGATCTCATCAGTGCCGTGGCTGCCGAAATCGAGTCCACGGGCGCGATGGTGACAGAGCTCAACGAACTCCTGGAGCGCTTGAGCACTATTGAGCAAAAAAGTCCCCGTGCGATGCTCCACGAACTCGACGTTGTAGACGCTGAAGTGCGAAAGCTGCAGGTCTAGCCCGTGGGGTTTGGAATTTCGCCTCTAACAATGTAGTGTGCTATTCCAGTCCCGTTTAAGTTTCGGGAGCGAGAATCACCCAGTAGGCCAGCGAGAGCGGCTGACTGGGTTTCGCACGGTTAAAATACCTTGGGTTTTCGCACAAAGCTTGAAGTTTCATGTCGGACGGTCTGCAGGGGCCGTCGCCCGCGGCCTCTCGCAAGAGGGCTCACGAAAAGTCGGGTCGTCGAGCGTCAGGCTAAAAAAGACAATTTTTGAGGAAAGACGGTTAATGCCAACAATTCAGCAGCTGGTCCGTAAGGGCCGCCACAGCAAGAAGTCGAAAGTAAAGACCGCTGCTCTGAAGGGATCCCCTCAGCGTCGCGGCGTGTGCACCCGTGTGTACACCACCACCCCGAAGAAGCCGAACTCCGCTCTCCGTAAGGTTGCGCGTGTTCGCCTGACCTCCGGCATCGAGGTTTCCGCCTACATCCCCGGCGAGGGCCACAACCTCCAGGAGCACTCCATGGTGCTCGTTCGTGGCGGTCGTGTGAAGGACCTCCCGGGTGTTCGTTACAGGATCATCCGCGGCTCCCTCGACACCCAGGGTGTGAAGGATCGCAAGCAGGCACGTTCCCGCTACGGCGCGAAGAAGGAGAAGTAAGAAACAATGCGTAAAGGTAAGGCACCCCAGCGCCAGCTGGTAAAGGACCCGGTTTACAACTCCGCTCTCGTTACTCAGCTGGTGAACAAGGTTCTCGTCGATGGCAAGAAGGCTACCGCCGAGCGTATCGTGTACGGCGCCCTCGAGGCTTGCCGTGAGAAGACCGGTACCGATCCGGTCGGCACCCTGGAGAAGGCTCTCGGCAACATTCGCCCCGAGCTCGAGGTTCGCTCCCGCCGCGTCGGTGGCGCTACCTACCAGGTCCCGGTTGAGGTTCGCGCCGGCCGCGCCAACACGCTCGCTCTTCGCTGGCTCGTGAGCTTCACTCGTCAGCGTCGGGAGAACACGATGGAAGAGCGTCTGGCTAACGAGATTCTCGATGCCGCTAACGGCCTCGGTGCTTCGGTGAAGCGCCGCGAGGACACCCACAAGATGGCAGAGGCCAACCGCGCCTTCGCTCACTACCGCTGGTAGAAATTTTTTCGGTCATCAGCTTCCGCCATGCGCGGCAGCTCCTGTGATGGCAAGATAAACAAACGTACATTATCCAAAACGGTATTTTCTCCGCTGTGGCCGGGCTCCGGCACTGTCGGTGGGGAACTGCCGCAATAATACGATTTGGGGAACTACTGTGGCACAAGAAGTGCTTAAAGATCTTCACAAGGTCCGCAATATCGGCATCATGGCCCACATCGATGCTGGTAAGACGACCACGACCGAACGTATCCTGTTCTACACCGGCATCAACCGCAAGGTTGGCGAGACCCACGACGGTGCCTCCACGACGGACTGGATGGAGCAGGAGAAGGAACGCGGCATTACGATTACCTCCGCCGCCGTGACCTGTTTCTGGAATAACCACCAGATTAACATTATCGATACCCCTGGCCACGTGGACTTCACCGTGGAGGTGGAGCGTTCGCTCCGCGTCCTCGACGGCGCAGTCGCCGTGTTCGACGGCAAGGAAGGCGTTGAGCCCCAGTCCGAGCAGGTGTGGCGTCAGGCTGCTAAGTACGACGTTCCGCGTATCTGCTTCGTGAACAAGATGGACAAGCTCGGTGCGGACTTTTACTACACCGTTCAGACCATCATCGACCGCCTCGGCGCTAAGCCGCTGGTTATGCAGCTCCCGATCGGTGCGGAGGATGCCTTCGACGGCGTCGTCGACCTGCTCGAGATGAAGGCCATTACGTGGCGTGGCAAGGTGGACGTGGGCGCAGAGCCGACCATTGAGGAGATCCCAGACGATCTCAAGGACAAGGCTCAGGAGTATCACGAGAAGCTCATTGAGACCGTTGCTGAGTCCGACGAGGCTCTCATGGACAAGTACTTCTCCGGCGAAGAGCTCACCATGGACGAGATCAAGGGCGCTATCCGTAAGATGACGGTTGCTTCCGAGATCTACCCGGTTTACTGCGGTACCGCCTACCACAACAAGGGTGTCCAACCGCTGCTCGACGCTGTTGTTGATTACCTGCCGAACCCGCTGGACATCGGCGAGGTTCACGGTCATAAGATGGGCGACGAGTCCACCGAGCTGACCCGTAAGCCGGACGAGTCCGCACCGTTCTCCGCTCTGGCCTTCAAGATCGCGGTTCACCCGTTCTTCGGCAAGCTGACCTACGTGCGTGTGTACTCCGGCACCATCGAGCCCGGCAACACCACCTTGAACTCCACCAAGGATTCCAAGGAGCGCGTCGGCAAGATCTTCCAGATGCACTCCAATAAGGAGCAGCCGGTAGACGTTGCTCACGCCGGTAACATCTACGCCTTCATCGGTCTCAAGCACACCACCACTGGTGACACGTTGTGTGACGAGCACGATCCGATCATCCTCGAGTCCATGGACTTCCCGGATCCGGTTATCGAGGTCGCCATTGAGCCGAAGTCCAAGGCTGACCAGGAGAAGCTCGGCACTGCTATTCAGAAGCTGGCCGAGGAGGATCCGACCTTCACCGTGAAGCTCGATGAGGAGACCGGCCAGACCGTTATCGGCGGCATGGGCGAGCTCCACCTGGACATCCTTGTTGACCGCATGAAGCGCGAGTTCAAGGTTGAGGCTAACGTTGGTGCCCCGCAGGTTGCTTACCGCGAGACGATCCGCAAGCCCGTGGAGAAGTTGGAATACACCCACAAGAAGCAGACCGGTGGTTCCGGCCAGTTCGCTAAGGTCATCATCTCCATCGAGCCGTACAACCCGGATCCGGAGACCCTGGAAGAGGGCGAGTCCGCAACGTACAAGTTCGAGAATGCCGTTACCGGTGGCCGCATTCCGAAGGAATACATCCCGTCTGTCGACGCTGGTATCCAGGACGCCATGCAGTACGGTTACCTCGCCGGCTTCCCGCTGGTGAACATCAAGGCAACCGTTCTCGACGGCCAGTACCACGAGGTTGACTCCTCTGAGATGGCCTTCAAGATTGCTGGTTCCCAGGCTCTGAAGGAAGCTGTTGCCAAGGCAAAGCCTGTTCTTCTTGAGCCCCTCATGGCAGTTGAGATCATCACGCCTGAGGAGTACATGGGCGAAGTTATCGGTGACGTGAACGCCCGCCGTGGCCAGGTCAGCGCAATGGAGGATCGCTCCGGCGCGAAGGTGGTCAAGGCCAAGGTGCCGCTGTCCCAGATGTTCGGCTACGTTGGTGACCTGCGCTCCAAGACGCAGGGTCGCGCCAACTACACCATGATCTTCGATTCCTACGGCGAGGTTCCCTCGAACGTGGCTCAGGAGATCATCGCCGAGCGTACCGGCAACTAAAACTCCATCATGGCCGTCCCGCCCGGGTAGGGATCTCCTGCCCGGGACTGGACGCGGGGTAATGGTCAGCTGACCTACAAGAGTCACCGCTTGCAGGTGAGCTGGCCGTTACCCCTAAGGCCGACTGTGACGTGCTAGTTTGAAAATGTCCATAGAACTACCTAGGATTATGTAACTGGCACAAAAATTTTCTGTGCCTTCTGCCTGCCAGTAACTATTGACGGCGGCGGGCATAGACAATGTAAGTATTAATCAACTTGTGGCTGCGAGATCCGTGGCCACCGCGAGTCCAGGAGGACAAAGAAGTGGCAAAGGCGAAGTTCGAGCGTACCAAGCCGCACGTTAACATTGGTACCATTGGTCACGTTGACCACGGTAAGACCACCACGACGGCTGCCATCACCAAGGTGCTGGCAGAGCGCTTCCCCGACCTTAACGAGTCGACGCCGTTCGACAACATCGATAAGGCTCCGGAGGAGAAGGAGCGTGGCATTACCATCAACATCTCCCACGTGGAGTACCAGACGGAGAAGCGTCACTACGCACACGTTGACGCCCCGGGTCACGCCGACTACATCAAGAACATGATCACCGGTGCCGCTCAGATGGACGGCGCAATCCTCGTGGTTGCCGCTACCGACGGCCCGATGCCGCAGACCCGCGAGCACGTGCTCCTCGCCCGCCAGGTGGGCGTCCCCTACATCCTCGTTGCTCTGAACAAGTGCGACATGGTTGACGATGAGGAGCTCATCGAGCTCGTCGAGATGGAGGTCCGCGAGCTTCTGGCTGAGCAGGACTACGACGAAGAGGCTCCGATCGTCCGCATCTCCGCTCTCAAGGCTCTCGAGGGCGACAAGCAGTGGGAAGACTCCATCATGGAGCTCATGGATGCCTGCGACAACTCCATCCCGGATCCGGTTCGCGACATCGACCACCCGTTCCTCATGCCGATCGAGGACATCTTCACCATCACCGGCCGTGGCACCGTGGTTACGGGCCGTGTCGAGCGTGGCAAGCTGAACATCAACGAGGACGTTGAGATCATCGGCATCAAGGACAAGGCCATCTCCACCACCGTTACCGGTATCGAGATGTTCCGCAAGCAGATGGACTACACCGAGGCTGGCGACAACTGTGGTCTGCTTCTCCGTGGTACCAAGCGCGAAGAGGTCGAGCGTGGCCAGGTTGTTATCAAGCCCGGCGCTTACACCCCTCACACCAACTTCGAGGGCTCTGTCTACGTTCTGTCCAAGGACGAGGGCGGCCGCCACACGCCGTTCTTCGACAACTACCGTCCGCAGTTCTACTTCCGTACCACTGACGTGACCGGCGTTGTGAAGCTCCCCGAGGGCACCGAGATGGTTATGCCTGGCGACAACGTCGACATGACCGTTGAGCTCATCCAGCCCGTCGCTATGGACGAGGGCCTGCGCTTCGCTATCCGCGAGGGCTCCCGCACCGTGGGCGCTGGCCGTGTTACCAAGATCATCAAGTAACACCAGCTCTTAGCTCTTGAGAAACCCCCGACTCGTGTCGGGGGTTTTCTTTTGCTCAAAGCCTCATCTATTAGTATGAGTTAGGTGACCATAAAAAGTTCTACACAGTCCCGCAAGCCGCACGTCTCCGCCTGGTTACCCAACCAGCACGGCGCCTGGTCCATGCTCCTTGGCCCCGCCATCGTCGCTACCATCGCGCTCGTTGTGGCCCTGGTTTGCGGCTCCTCATCAGAGCCCGGGCTCGTCGCCATTGCGCTCGTGGCCATCCTCGTCGCGTGGCTGATGGGCTACTTTACGTTCTTCGCGTTCGGGCTGTGGGTGAAGGCTCGCAACCCTTCCCGCCGTCGCCTCTACGCTCGGCCCCTTGAGGTCTACGGTCCGACTTGTGCGGTCGCCTGCACCATCGCCGTCGTCTTGTACCCCCACCTACTCATTTGGGGCATTCCCTTCGGGATTCTCATAGCCGTCGCCACCTACGAAAGCTGGCGTGGACGGCCCCGCTCACTTCTCTCTGGCTTTTCGACGACCTTCGCCTCCGCTTTCATCATCCCTGCGGTTTTGCACCTGGTCACCCGCCCCACCGGCCCCATTTTCGCCGTCACCATCTTCATCGGCCTCTATCACTTCTCTACGACGATGTACGTCAAGTCCGTCATCCGCAAACGCGGCGATCGAAAGTTCCGCCTTGCCTCGGTTTCATACCACGTCCTGTGCCTTGTTGCAGCCATCGCCGCAGCGATTATGTGCCCCAAGATCTATGTCATTTTGTGCCCCCTGGTCATGGCTGCAGCACTGTACCGAGCCGTTCGCGTCCCCATGCTGCAGGATCGCGGTGTGGCCTTCACCGCAAAGAAGGTCGGCATGATGGAGGTTCCCATTACCGTGGCAGCCTACGTCCTTGCACTCTGGGGACTCATCGACATCCTTCTCTAACCCGCTAAGCACGAAAGGCGGCCCGAGCGCTTCCTTTGGCGCGTGGCCGAATCCTGTCGGGCCGTGTTCTGTTGCCACGTGTACCGAGTGCGGCCCGGGTAGCGAGGCGGCCGAGTAGCTGGTTCCGTTTGGGCCGCGTTGGGGCCAGCAAGGTTCGGAATGCGGCCCAGCCCCGCGTTGCTGCCGAGAGCAGTCCACCTGCCGGGCCGCGTTGGGACCCCAAGGTACCGAGTGCGGCCCGGGTGGCGCGGACGGCTTAGTAGCTGGTTCCGTTTGGGCCGCGTTGGGGTCAGCAAGGTTCGGAATGCGGCCCAGCCCCGCGTTGCTGCCGAGAGCAGTCCACCTGCCGGGCCGCGTTGGGACCCCAAGGTACCGAGTGCGGCCCGGGTAGCGCGGACGGCCGAGTAGCTGGTTCCGTTTGGGCCGCGTTGGGGCCAGCAAGGTTCGGAATGCCACCAATCCCGCAACACCATCCAGACCGGCCATCGAACACACAAAAAGAGCGCAACCGAAGTGGCTGCGCTCTTTGCCGTGAGGGAGGCTAGTCGGCCTTGCGCTGCACGGGCTCCATGTGGAGGCGGAAGCGGGAGTCGACATCGACGTCGCGAATCGCTTCGCGGAGGTCGAGGTTAGCCTGCTCAATACGGTCGCGGATCTGAACCGAGTTCACGCGCGGGTCGGCAGTGATGGTGAAGTCCATGACCGGGCGGTCGCGGAATTCCTTCACTGAGGCACCGGCGTTTTCCACGAAGGGAATGTCCTCAAACGTCTCGGCGATAGCATCAGCGATGCGCCCGAGGGCGAGGCTGATGTTGCCATCCTGGTTAGACGCGGAGGAGGGGACGCGGTTGATGGTCTTGCGGGTGAAGTTGCTCAGGATCAGCCAGAGGCCGAGGATGAGGGCAACGATGCCGATGAGACCGAGGATCCACGGGTAGGCGGGGGCGTCGGATAGCGTGCGCCATGCGTCTTGGTCTGCAAATTCGGTGGCGTACTGGGCGTACGGGTTATTGAAGTGCAGGGCGATAAGCAGGGCGCCAACCAAGGCAAAAAGAAGGAAGCCGAGGAAGGAGACGATGCGGTTGAATGCAGCTAGGGCTTTGTTCATTGCTCAGTTACTCCTTCCGGTTCCTTGACATGCACCGTGAGCGTGGGTGCGCCTGCGACGTGCGCGAGGTGCGGAGTGAGGTGCTCCGTCACGCGACGGGTGAGGTCTTCTGCGGTGGTCGTGTCGCCATTGACACTGACCGTGATGTGTTTGGGGGTCACCGTCGAATGTGCGTGGAGAACGCCGGGAACCTTCTCCGCCTGAGCGGTGCACAGGCGGGCGATGTCGATGGGGCGCATCCACAGGGAGGTGGCGGATTCGATCTGTCGGTGGGTGCTCTTGCGTGGCCAGAAGGTGACGCAGAGAAGCACGAGGGCAATGACGCACAGCAGGATGCCCACGGGGAACATCCAGGATTGGTAGGTCAGGGTGCCGATCCACGAGTAGACCGGTTCCAGCCAACTGGTGGCGGTGGTGTCTCCGTAGAGAACCCAGAACTCACGGCCGATGATGATGGCAAACGCTACAAGGAGGATACCGAGGATGACGGATACCCACTTGGCACCCGGGTCGCGAACTGGTTCGGATCCGAGGTAGGAGCTAGTGGAAATTGTGTCGACCTCGCTCATTTCGTAGCACCTCCTTTACGCGATTCTTGTTAATGGAAATGGGCTTTAGCTCATGCTGTCGTGCTGCCGGGCGGTGCGCCGGAATCCCACGGGAGACAATCCGGGGGGAAACGACGCGGATCGGAGCCGGCGTGCGCACGGGCACGGGCTGGATGGGCGGTAGCGCGGCGACGCTGCGGACGCGTGTTTCCACCGTGGATGGGTGGATGAGCGGCCGGGATTCCTTCACCCGGGGCGAAATTGCCTGCACAGGGCGGGGCGTCTTCGGGGAGATGACGCTCGCCTTGCGGGTAACACGCGGGGATGCGGGTGTGACCGGCTGCGGCGTGTGCACCGACATGACCGGTTTGGCGTTCGGTAGAGATGTCGGACGGACGAAGCGCGGTTCGGGAGTCTCCGGGGACCAGGCCTCGGGGATCGTGCCCGCGTCGATGGCGCGCAGCTCCGGCTGCCGTCCGCGGTCTATGGGGCGCAGCTCAGGAATGGTGCCTCGGTCGATGGGGCGCAGCTCCCGTTGTGGCTTGACCGTAGGGGAGACGGGGATGGTCTCCGTGTAGCGAACGGGAATCGTCGCTGGCTCCAGGCCAAAGTCGAGGAGGTGGTTCATCGAGACGCGCGTCGGCACGTTCACGACGGGCCCGACAGCTACGTTCACGGACACGTTTTCAATGCCCGTGAATCGACTGATCCAGGTGCGTACCGTGTCGCGCACGGTTTCCGCCACGGCCGTGACGGGCGAAGGCCAGGTCACAGCGATAGTGGAGTCGATGGAGACGCTACCGTTGGTGTCGTCTGCATCGATGTTGAACCGTGGGTAGGAGCGCCCGGTGATCTTCTCCAGGCCGGAGGAGCGCTGGACAACGCCCGGCACGGAGAGAATCGCCTGCTGGACGATGGTGGACAGCGCGCGCTCAGTAAAGTGGTTGAACCCGCGCTTGTCCTCGAAGCCCGCCGTTACGTCCGCTACCTCTGGGAGGCTTGTCGACGCTTGTGAAGCGGTTTTCTCGGGGGTTGTCACAGGTTACCCCCTGCCACGGTTGCCGAGTGAATCCACAAAGGTCCGGATATCGAAATTACCGTCAAGTTGGGCTCCGACAAGGCCACCAATAATGGCGAAAACTGCGGCGAGGAAGAATCCTCCGATCCCGCCGGTGGTGGCAGCGATGGCGAGCAGTAAGCCGACGAGGAGTCCAATGAATGTTTTGTTAATCATAAATGCATCATTCTTCACAAAGTTGGAATTACTGGGCGTCGCCAAAGATTACGTCTATGGGGAGATCAACGTGCCGGGATGCGACACTGCGAACCTTCTCTGCTACTCGGTGAAGATCCTCGCCAGCGGCGTAGTCGCACACGAGGTGCACCTCGAGGCGAGAATCATTTACGCGGAGTCCCTGCACACGCGTGCCGGGGTAGAGCAACGCAACTTCGCCGAACTGCCCACTGTGCATGTCGCCAACACCGTGTATAGAGGTAACCTCCGACACGATGGCTTCGGCGACGTCTAGCGGAACAGACTGGGTCACGTGTCGTGCTCCTTAGCGGTAGCTCTTGCGGCCCTCGATGGCGGTGGTCTCTTCCGGCTCATCCTCCTCGAGCTCGAGGTGGACGTCGTGGACGGTGACGTTGACGGAGTTGACAGTCAGGCCGGTCATGCGCTCAACAGCGTTGATGATGTTCTGGCGGATGGCCTCAGCCAGCTCGTGGATTGCAACGCCGTACTCGGCGACGATGGCGACCTCAACGTCGGCGGTGTTCTCGTCGGTGTTGACGGAGACACCCTGCTGGACGTTGGTGGAAGCACCAACGGTGTCGCGCAGTGCGCCAACCATGCGGGCTGCCTGGCCACCGAGTGCGTACACGCCGGAGACTTCGCGGGCTGCCATGCCGGCGATCTTAGAAATAACGGAATCCTCAATGGCGGTGTAGCCGTGGGAGGTTGCCTTGGCGTTCTCTGCCTCGAAATCGGCGTTCTGAGTGACGGGCTTGGTTGCGTCCGTGCTCTTGTTGTCCTGGGAAACAGCCTTCGAGGTGTTGTTCTGTGCCATGGAAGTATTCTCCTTGCATCGATTCAAGTTGGTTTGGTTACGGTAGCTGCTGGTCTGTGAATAAATCAGCAACAACATTCAATCTTAATGAAAAATGTGTAACAAGTGGGTAACGATATTTTTCCTGCCGTGGAGGATGGTGGGCGGGTGAGGGGAGAGGGGAGCCGAAACCAGGGGAGCGTCGGCAAGCAAAAAAAGAAAGGTTTGCAATTTTTAAGGGCATATGTTTTAATGTCCAGGTTGCCAATTGAGCGCCTTCGGGCGCGGACATTGGGAACAGTGATTTTCCGGCAAGGTCTGGAAGCCAGAAACTGGCTCACGTGCAATTCAACAGTGGTTCGTAGGCGATTATAGAGGCGCCTTCCTATGTGAAGAGTCGCCACCGCATGTCTATCCTCTGTTGCAACCGGCGTGAGTACCACGGACTGGACAACGTTATAGAGAAACTAACCATCAGCTCCCACCAACCAGGTAATACTGATGTGGGACGAGCGAGGAAGAGGATAAGCGTGGCGGGACAAAAGATCCGCATTAGGCTCAAGGCCTACGACCACGAAGCGATCGACGCGTCAGCGAAGAAGATCGTGGAGACGGTCACCCGTACCGGTGCCCGTATCGTTGGCCCCGTGCCGTTGCCCACAGAAAAGAACGTCTACTGTGTTATTCGTTCTCCCCACAAGTACAAGGACTCGCGCGAGCACTTCGAAATGCGTACGCACAAGCGCATGATCGAGATCCTCGACCCGACCCCGAAGACCGTTGACGCGCTTATGCGCATCGATCTTCCGGCCAGCGTCGATGTCAACATTCAGTAACTGCGAGCGAGTAATTCCTTACGGAGAATGAACAATGAGTGAAAAAGAGATCAAGGGCATTCTGGGCACCAAGCTCGGCATGACCCAGGTCTTTGACGAGGACAACCGGGTTGTTCCGGTCACCGTCGTCGAGGCTGGGCCGTGCGTGGTCACCCAGATTCGCACCGTTGAAACCGATGGCTACAACGCTATCCAAATCGCATATGGCGAAATCGACCCCCGCAAGGCTAAGAAGCCGCAGGTGGGTCACGCAAAGAAAGCTGGCGCTACCCCGCGTCGCCACGTGGCAGAGATTCGTATGGACGATGTGTCCGGTTACGAGCTCGGCCAGGATGTGACCGTCGACATCTTCGAGGGCGTTAACCTCGTCGACGTCACCGGCACGACCAAGGGCAAGGGTTACGCCGGCGCAATGAAGCGCCACGGCTTTGCAGGCCAGGGCGCTGCCCACGGTAACCAGGCTGCTCACCGCCGCGTCGGCGGTATCGGTGCTTGCGCAACCCCCGGTCGCGTATTCAAGGGCACCCGCATGGCTGGTCGCATGGGTCAAGATCGCGTCACCACTCAGAACCTGAAGGTTCAGAGGATCGACGCCGAGGCCAACCTCATCCTGATCAAGGGTGCGATCCCGGGTAACCGTGGTGGCCTCGTGACTGTTAAGACCGCAGTGAAGGGCGGTGCATAAGCATGAGCAACCTAGTACTCGATGTCCATACCGCAGACGGCAAGACCGACGGAACCGTCGAGCTTCCCGCCGAGCTGTTTGACCGTAAGGTGTCTGTTGCGCTGCTCCACCAGGTTGTGAACGCACAGCTTGCTGGCGCACGTCAGGGCACGCACTCCACGAAGACTCGTGGTGAAGTTTCCGGCGGTGGCAAGAAGCCGTTCCGTCAGAAGGGAACCGGTCGCGCTCGCCAGGGCTCGATCCGCGCTCCTCACTTCACCGGCGGCGGTATCGCGCACGGCCCGAAGCCGCGCGACTACTCGCAGCGCACTCCTAAGAAGATGAAGGCTGCTGCCCTCCTCGGTGCACTTTCTAACCGCGCACGTACCGGTCGCATCCACGCGATCACTGAGGTCGTTGCCGGTCAGAACCCGTCCACCAAGGCTGCACGTACCTTCCTGGAGTCCATCACCGACCGCAAGAACGTGCTCGTCGTCGTTGGTCGCGAGGATCAGACCTCCCGTCTGTCCGTCCGCAACCTCCCCGGCGTTCGCTTCTGCGGCCCCGAGCAGATCACCACGTTCGATGTCCTCAAGGCTGACGACGTGATCTTCTCCGTCGAGTCTCTGCACAAGTTCATTGAACTTAAGTCCAAGAGCTCTCTGGTGAAGAAGGCTGCCACGACCAAGGAAGAGGAGAAGTAAATGGCTACCATTGCAGATCCCCGCGACATCATCATCGCGCCTGTGGTTTCCGAGAAGTCCTACGGTCTCACGGAGCAGGGTCAGTACACCTTCTTCGTGGCTAAGGACTCCACCAAGCCGCAAATCCGGCACGCCATCGAGGAGATCTTTGACGTGAAGGTTACCTCCGTTAACACCCAGAACCGTGAGGGCAAGCGCAAGCGCACTCGCACCGGCGGTTTCGGGCGTCGGAAGGCTACCAAGCGCGCCATTGTCACCCTCCGCGAGGGCGATTCCATCGACATCTTCGGCGGTTCCGTCTAGGCCCCTGCGGTTTAGACCGGAAAAGATAAGGACGTATTAACTATGGCTATTCGTAAATATAAGCCGACAACCCCGGGCCGCCGCCAGTCTTCTGTGTCTGAGTTCGAGGAGATCACTCGCTCGACTCCAGAGAAGTCTCTGCTGCGTCCCCTGCCCAAGAAGGGCGGCCGTAACTCTCACGGCCACATCACCACCCGCCACAAGGGTGGCGGACACAAGAGGCGCTACCGCGTCATCGACTTCCGCCGCAACGACAAGGACGGCGTGCCGGCAAAGGTCGCTCACATTGAGTACGACCCGAACCGCACCGCTAACATTGCGCTGCTGCACTACGTCGACGGCGAGAAGCGCTACATCATCGCACCGCGTGGCCTGAAGCAGGGCACCATCGTTGAGTCCGGCGCAACTGCTGACATCAAGGTGGGTAACAACCTTCCGCTTCGTAACATCCCCGCTGGTACGACGATCCACTGCGTGGAGCTCAAGCCCGGTGGCGGTGCCAAGATGGCCCGCTCTGCTGGTACCTCCATTCAGCTGCTCGGTAAGGAAGGCAAGTACGCCATTCTGCGTATGCCGTCTTCCGAAATCCGTCGCGTAGACATCCGCTGCCGCGCCACCGTTGGCGAGGTTGGCAATGCGGACCAGATCAACATCCGCTGGGGCAAGGCCGGCCGTATGCGCTGGAAGGGCGTTCGCCCGACTGTCCGTGGTGTTGTGATGAACCCGGTTGACCACCCGCACGGTGGTGGTGAAGGTAAGACTTCCGGTGGTCGCCACCCTGTGTCCCCATGGGGCCAGAAGGAAGTTCGTACCCGCAAGCCGAACCGCCCGAGCGATCGCATGATTATGCGTCGTCGCCGCAGCAACAAGAGCAAGAAGCGCTAAGAGGAGGTAACTTAGAATGCCACGCAGCCTAAAGAAAGGCCCGTTTGTAGACGAGCACCTCCTCAACAAGGTAGATGCTCAAAATGAGAAGGGGACCAAGCAGGTCATCAAGACCTGGTCCCGTCGCTCCACGATCCTTCCGGATTTCATTGGTCACACTTTCGCCGTCCACGACGGTCGCAAGCACGTGCCGGTGTTCGTCGACGAGTCCATGGTTGGACACAAGCTCGGCGAATTCGCACCGACCAAGACATTCAAGGGTCACGTTAAAGACGATAAGAAAGGGCGGTAAGTAAATGACTGATCAGATTACGTCCGCTCGTGCTACCGCGCGCTTCGTCCGCGTCTCCCCGATGAAGGCTCGCCGCGTTATCAACCTGGTTCGCGGCAAGTCCGTCTCGGAGGCGCTGTCCATTCTGAAGTACGCTCCGCAGGGTGCTGCTGAGCCGCTCGCCAAGGTTGTTGCCTCTGCAGCAGCTAACGCTGAGAACAACTTCGGCCTGGATCGTAGCTCGCTGGTCATCTCCGAGGCATACGCCAACGAGGGTCCGACCATGCGCCGGTTCCGTCCGCGCGCACAGGGTCGTGCATTCCACATCCGCAAGCGCACGAGCCACATCACCGTGGTTGTCGAGGAGAAGAAGGAAGGGGCCAAGTAATGGGCCAGAAAATCCATCCTCATGGCCTCCGTCTGGGCATCACCTCAGATTGGAAGACCCACTGGTACGCAGATAAGAAGACGTACTCGGAGTACGTTGCTGAGGACATCAAGATTCGCGAATTCCTGGACAAGGGCCTCGATCGCGCCGGCATCGCCGACGTCGTCATCGAGCGCACCCGCGACCGTGTTCGCGTCGACATCCACACCGCCCGCCCGGGCATTGTGATTGGACGTCGCGGTTCTGAGGCTGACCGCATCCGCGGCGAGCTCGAGAAGCTCACCGGCAAGCAGGTCGCCCTGAACATCATCGAGGTCAAGAACATCGATGCCAACGCTCAGCTGGTGGCTCAGTCCATCGCCGAGCAGCTTTCCAACCGTGTCGCTTTCCGTCGTGCTATGCGCAAGGCTATCCAGTCTGCTATGCGTCAGCCGCAGGTCAAGGGCATCAAGGTTGTGTGTGCTGGTCGTCTCGGCGGTGCCGAGATGTCCCGCGTCGAGCGCTACCACGAGGGTCGCGTTCCGCTGCACACCCTGCGTGCCGAGATCGACTACGGAACCTTTGAGGCTCACACCACGTTCGGCCGTATTGGCGTCAAGGTGTGGATCTACAAGGGCGATGTCGTCGGTGGCCGTCGCGAGAGCGAATTGAATGCACCTGAGAATCGTCGCGGCCGCGGTAACCGCGGTGGCCGTCCGCGTCGCGGTGGCCAGCGTCGCCAGCGTGCAGAGCAGAAGAAGCAGGAGGCTTAAACACCAATGCTTATTCCAAAGCGCGTTAAGTACCGCCGTCAGCACCGCCCCGGTCGCCGTGGCGTTGCAAAGGGTGGCACTCGCATTACCTTTGGTGATTATGCCATCCAGGCTCTGGAGCCGGCTTACATCACCAACCGTCAGATCGAAGCTGCACGTATTGCCATCAACCGCCACGTCAAGCGTGGCGGCAAGGTATGGATCAACATCTTCCCGGATCGCCCCCTGACCCAGAAGCCGCTCGGCGTTCGTATGGGTTCCGGTAAGGGCCCCGTGGAGAAGTGGATTGCTAACGTCAAGCCCGGCCGCATTCTCTTTGAGATGAGCTACCCGGACGACGCCGTTGCAATTGAGGCTCTGCGCCGCGCCGGCCAGAAGCTTCCGTGTAAGTTCCGTATCATCAGCAAGGAGGATCAGTTCTAATGGCAGCTGGTATCCCCGCCTCCGAGCTTCGTACACTAGACAACTCCCAGCTGGTTGAGCGTCTCAAGGAGTCGAAGGAAGAGCTCTTCAACCTTCGTTTCCAGCACGCCACCGGTCAGCTGACCAACAACCGCCGCCTGGGTGTTGTGAAGAAGGACATTGCCCGCATCTACACGGTTATCCGTGAGCGCGAGCTGGGCCTGTCCAACGTTCCGGAAGCTGAGGCATAATCATGACTGAAAATTCTGAGAAGAAGAAGGGTGCTCGCCGCGTCCGCGAAGGCTACGTTGTCTCTGACAAGATGCAGAAGACCATCGTTGTCGAGCTCGAGGACCGCAAGCAGCACGCCCTCTACGGCAAGACCATGCGCTTTAACAGCAAGGTTAAGGCACACGATGAGGACGAAATCGCCGGCATCGGCGACCGCGTCCGCATCGAGGAGACTCGTCCGCTTTCCAAGGACAAGCACTTCCGTCTTGTTGAGATCATCGAGAAGGCTAAGTAAGACTTAGTCCTCCGACGATCCGCCCGGCCCCCTCGTGGGGCCGGGTTTTTTCGTGCCTGCTTTCCCATCCGTCCCGAATGCGGCCCATCTCTCCCCGTGCTTTGTGTGCTTCGCCCTGGGTCGGGCCGTGTTGCGTAGTGCGCGGTCCCGAATGCGGCCCGTCTGCTCGCTGCTTTTCGACGTTTGCCTGGTGCTGGGCCGCGTTTGAGCCGACTTCTGCCGTTTGTGGCCCATCCGTCCCCATTCTCTGCGTGCTTCGCCCCGGGTCGGGCCGTGTTGCGTAGCGTGCCGTCCCGAATGCGGCCCGTGTGCTCGTTGCTTTTCGACGTTTGCCTGGTGCTGGGCCGCGTTTGGCACTTGCAAGCACGCGCGTGGAGAAGCAGAGAATGGAGATTCTCACAGGGAAGGAAAGACCGAGCATCACCGTTTGGCGTGGGAACACCTGTCAATGCGCTCATAGGTACGTTTTGTTTCTCAGCAGCGGGCGAGGTGCGGAGTGGTGCGGCGCGGGCGGTCGGGGTGAAATCTACATGACAGACACGACGAAAACGGCCTCGCCGGGCTGAAATACAGAAACTTTCTCTAATAAAGCAGCTTTCTCACTCATTCCGGGGGTACCTCCGAAAGAGGTCAGACATGGGCTGTGGGATGAAGAAGCGGGGTAGGTGACTATTGCCCTATTCTTGGTGAGCCCAAAAAGGGTGAGTAAACTCAAGGTGTTCAACGAAAAACAAAAGTTTCCGCGGCTAGGACTGTGGGACAAGGAGAATGTGTACACGTAGTTCTGTGAGAGTCTGGGTGGCATAAGTTAAAAAGGAGGCTGGTATGTCTGCAGAAGAATTCACTCCATTTACATTGTTGTGGGATGTGGGATGGATATCGCTTTTGATGGTCATCGGGAACACGCTGCGCAGGCGGGTCGGCATCTTCCAACGGCTGCTCATGCCGGCCTCCATCACGGGCGGCATCCTGGCTCTCATCCTCGGCCCCGAGGTGTTGGGGTGGATCCCATTTTCTAACTCGATGGGGACGTACACGACGTTGCTCATTGCCTTCGTCTTCGCGTCGATGGCCTATTCGATGGAGCTCGGCGGGGGAGTGGCGAAGAATGCGCGCAACATGTGGGCGTATTCGACATCGATGTTCCTGGGTCAGTGGGGCTTGTTCATCATCCTCGGCAGGTATGTCTTGGATCCTATTTTCCACACGGGCGAGTGGTTCGGCATGATGCTGCCGGTCGGTTTCGTCGGCGGTTTCGGCACTGCGGCGGCGGTGGGTTCCGCGCTGCAGGACGCGGGCGCGCCGGATGCGGCGTCATTGGGCTTTACTGCGGCAACGGTGGGTACCATTGCGGCGATCGTCGGTGGCATGATTTTCTCGGCGTGGGGTATTCGCACGGGGCGGACGAGTGCGATTCCGCAGCGTCTGCCGTGGGATTTGCGCTCCGGCTACATCGAGAACTTGGAAGATCGCCCGGCGGTTGGTCACGCGACGACGAACCCCTCGGCGATTGAACCGATCACCCTGCACATTTCGGTGGTGACGCTGACGGTGCTGGCTTCCGATATCGTGGTGACCTTCATTAAGGATATGTTCCCCACGGTGAGCATTCCGCTGTTCGCGATGTCGTTCGTCATGGGTTTGGCTGGTCGCATCTTCCTCAAGGTGGTTCGTCACCCGCACTTCCTGGATAAGGACCTGATTGCCGCAAACTCGGGTGCAGCGACGGATTATCTCATTGCGTTTGGTGTGGCATCGATTGCTCCGGCGGTGGTTGCGGCGTACTGGCAGCCACTGCTCATCATGTTCGTCGTGGGTATCCTCTACTGCTTCCTCGTGTTCCGCGTCCAGGCCCCGCAGTACTTCGGCGAACGCTGGCTCGAGCGTGGCCTGTTCACGTGGGGTTGGGCGACGGCTGCGGTGGCCACGGGCATCGCGCTGCTAAAGATCGTCGATCCGAAGCTGAAGTCCGGCACGCTGAATGAGTACGGCGTGGCCTACGTCGGTTTCGCACCGTTCGAGATCGGTATGACTCTTCTGGCCCCGATGTCCTTCGCCTTCGGGTGGATGGCGGGTCTCGGCTGGGCATCGGTTCTTCTCGGCCTGGTCATTGCCCTTTTGCCGAAGCTCCTGCACTGGGAGTACACGCCACCTAAGGTCCGCTCATGAAATGGGCATGGGTGTGGATAGGGTTTTGGACTCTTCTCACCGTTGGTGGGGCGATTCAATTGCTTGTCGACGATTCGGTGCACGGTTTTCGATATCTCACCCTCGCCGCGGGCATTGCCATCTGGGCTGTCACCCTCGTGAAATGGTTTCCCCGCAGGCTTCCACTTGTGGATTTCTGGAAGGGCAGTTACACGGGTTTTTCCATCGCCTACGTGGTTGCGAGTGTGGACTTTGCTGCGCTGTGGCAGTCCATTGCCCCTCTTTTCTTCGTCGTCATGGTGTACATGGGGTTCCTGGAAAACTATAGGTTTACGACGTGGTTAGACGACCAAGACCCAACCACTGAATGAGAAAAAGGCCATCATATAAATGATGGCCTTTCAATGTGTTTGGCTAGCTCGCCGCCTTCTTCATCGCCTCGAGGAAAGAGATGTAGCGGTTGCGGATCTCCAGCAGCGGAGCGACAACGGCATCGTCGGAGATTTCGGCGACCTCGTTTCGGATGGCCCGCTTGGTGCGGTTCTTGATTCCCGCGCCGATAGCCCACCCGAAGGCACCGGTGAACAGGCCGAGGACGAGCCCCACGAGAAGCCCGGCGAGGATGAGGAGAGTTGGCACGGGCCACCCCTCCACTTCGGGGATCCGCGGTTCCATAATCGGTGCGATGACACCGGGTAGGAAGGCGATGACGAGGTACCACAGCACGCCCACCAGCGCGGCGAGCAACCCGATCCACTGTAGGAAGGTGAAGATTCCCCACCCCTTGCCCGGTTGTGCGGGTAGTTCAGTGCGAGCGACGGCGCGGTCGAGTTGGTCGGGCAGGTTGTCCACGATCTCCTCGGTGTGGTCGAACAGTGCCGAGGACCAGCTCGTCGGCAAGCCCTGGGCGGCGGTGTCTGCGAAATTACGCACACCCTTGTTGGCGACGGCGCGTGAGGACGCGTCGAGCGCGGGCATGGAGGAGCGGTGGACACCGAGCTCATCGGCTTCCTCGCGCAGGCCAAGGCGCTTGAGCGGGTCGGCGCGGAAGCGAGGAATCCAGCTGGTGAGGAGCCAACCGGTCTTCTGCCCCAGGCGTTTGCGGTAGGCGGCGGCGGTGACATCCGCGATGGAATCGGCCCCGGCTGCCTTGGCGAGGTACGTATCCAGTTCCTTCTTAGCGCCGCGAGGAACGTCACCGGGAACCTTGTTTTCCGCCCAGGGTGCGGTGATCGTGTCGATGTCGGCGGCGATGCGCTGTTCCTGCGCCGCATGTGTTTGCGCGACGCGAGCGATTTCCTTGCGCAGCTCCTCCACGCCTGCACCGGTCTTGGCACTGGTGGGGATGACGCGCACGCGGGACAACCCATCGTCGATAAGCAGCTGGTGGAAGGAGCGGGCGACATTGCGCGCATCGTCCTTGCTCAGCTTGTCCGCCTTGTTGAGGACAGCGAGGGTGACGGAGCTGTGGGAGGCGTGCGGACGGATGAACTGATCGTGGATGATGCCGTCGGCGTACTTCTCGGGGTCGGTAACCCAGACGAGCACATCCACCTGGCCTGCCAGGCGCTCGGCAACCGCACGGTGCTTTGGCTCGACGGAATCGAAATCCGGTAGGTCGAGAAGGATGAGGGGACTTCCGTGGAAGGTTCCGGTGCGCATCCTCCGATCCTCTACCTGCAGCCAGTCCAGCAATTCCTCAGATCCCTCCGGCTCCCACACGGCGGCCAGTGGCGAAGAGGTGGTGGGGCGGCGGGCCGCAGCTTTGCCCAGATCTTCGCCAACCACGGCGTTGAACAGGCTCGTCTTGCCGGAGCCGGTAGCACCAAAGAAACCGACGACGGTGTGCGAACCGGAGAGCTCGCGGCGCTGTGCGGCCTGCTCGGTTACACCGGCAATGGCCTCCTGCTCGCGTGGTGAGAGGTAGCCCCGCCCGAGATCAGCGGCGGTATTTAGCGCGTCGAGACGCTCGGTGAGGGTGGTCTTCTTTCCAAACATCTACTTGTTACCCTTCGCCTGGTTGTGCACGTAAGAGACAGCATCGGAGGCAAGTTCCGTCAGTGCAGCTGCCGGAGTGCCGTCACCGAGGTGGTCGGTGAGCTGGTAGTAGCGCTCAGCTTCGTCAGCAAACAGCTTGTTCACCCGCTCGTTCAGTGATTGGCGGGCGCTGTTCGCCATCCTGCGGACCGCGTCCTCGCCGAAGATGGTCTCCAGAAGTTTCTGCCCGACGACAGCCGAACCACCCGCAATGGCGACCTCGCCGCCGGTGAGCCCCGCCGTACCAGCAAAGACGACGAGCATGAGAGCGACGGTGGCGGCGTTGATACCGAAGCTCATGATGCGCGCTTTCATCCGCTTGTCGCCGGCACTGTCCTCAATATTGCGCATCAGCTCGCCCTGCCATTCGCGGACGAGGGAGGATGCACGGTCGCCGATATCGCGGCTGGCGTGGGCGAGTGACGGATCGGTGCCCTCGCGCAGAATCGGTGCGTTGGAACCGATATAACCCCATGAGCGTGTGGCCCCGGTCTCGGCGGCATCGACGATGACGGCGTGGAGGCCCTCCTCGATCTCGGTCTCCACCTCGCGCACTGGTTCGGGCTTGCCAGAGAAGAAGCGCCCAATCCGATCCAGAGCTTGGGCGTACAGCCGCTCGACCGTCCTGAAAACATCGGATGTGCCGACGAAGTCCTGCCAGCGGTTAAGCACCTCCTTGCGCAGCAGCTGGCCGTCACTGGTCGCGTTGAGGACCTGTCTCGTCGCCGCCTCGTAGTTGTCGGCGATGCCCTCGTTCAGCTGCTCAGCGAAAGTTTCCTGTTGTTGCTTAACGTGCGCTATCGCCCCCACTCGTTCCTCGAGCTTGCCGACGGCTCCGAGCAAGGTCTTCCCCGCCATCTCACGGCGGGCTGCGGCATCCGCCGCAAGGGTTGCCAATCGGTCCGACAGCTCAGATACATACTCGTGGGGGAGGAGCTCCTCCACGTGGCCCGCATCGGGGATGACGATGAGCTCCGCGTCGTGCAGTTGCGCCTCGTCCATCATCCGTCGCAAGTCGTTCGGTACGGAATCACCGGAATCTTCCTCAACCTTGTTGAGGACAACAATCACCTGTAGGTTGCGGCCCGCAGCATCGTGGAGAAAGTTCCACACGAGCTGATCGGCATACCGCGCCGGGGTGGTGACGAAGATCCACAAATCTGCTGCGGCGAGGAGTTGGGTCGCGAGAGCCCGGTTGCGATCGTCAATAGAATCGAAGTCCGGGGCGTCGAGAAGCGCAAGACCCGGAGTCAAGGAATCGGCGACGACCGTGCGAAGGCTCGTGGCCTCAGGGTTCTGATCCGGATCGCCGTGCTCGCGGGCGAGACCCGGCAGGACATGCGGCGAGTCGAACCACTCGGCATCCGCCGGGTTAGACACAAGGACGGGCTGCCTCGTCGTCGGCCTAATCACCCCCGAGCGTGACACACGCCTACCGACGAGAGCATTGACGAGCGTGGACTTACCGCTACCCGTCGACCCTCCGATCACGGCGAGGAGAGGCGCATCGACGTTTTTTAATCGAGGCAGGATGTAATCGTTAATTTGGTCGATGATCGCCTCGGTCTCCCGCTTCGATTCGGGGTCCGTGGAAAAGCCCACGCCCTTCAATCCGTCGCGGAGGCGGACGATAGTGTCCAGTGCGTTGTCGTTCACACCCCTATTCTTCCACGAACGCCTATCGAGCGAGACATCTATACTTACTTGTTTTAGATTTTTTATATACGTAATTTTGGAAATATGTGTTCCACCATGTGGAAGAACATATTGGTTATTGGACTCGCATACTTCGGGTTCACTGTGGGGGCGGGGTTCGCGTCAAGGCAGGAGATGCTGCAGTACTACGTCTCCTACGGCACGGGGGGCTGCGGACGGCATCATCGTCCTTTTCCTCATGCCGTTTACAGCAATGGTCATCCTGCAATACGGCAGTAATTTCCGGGCGACGAGCCACGGCAAGGTATTCGGCAACGTCACCTCCGCCGTCACCGCCCGGTTCCTGGACTACGCCCTGACGGCCTCCCAGTTCTGTCTCGGGTTCGTCATGATGGCCGGCGCGGGGAGCAACCTTCACCAGCAGTTCGGCCTTCCGCTGTGGGGTGGCTCGGTGATTATGGCCGTCCTCGTCCTGGAAGCGGGCATGCTCGATGTGGAGAAGATCACTAACCTCTTCGGTGCGATCACGCCATTCATGCTGCTTCTCATCTTCATTGCCGCCATCGCCGCTATCGTCTCCGGGCCGGGGATCTCGGCCACGTGTCGGAATATGCGCAGCAGACCGTCGACCAGCCACTGCCCAATTGGTGGTTGAGCGCGCTCAACTACATCGGCGTGGCCATGCCCTCGGGTATCGCCATGGCCTTTATCATCGGCGGAAACAATTGGCGGCCGAAGGAGGCCAGCTGCGGTAGTTTTCTCGGCGGTGCGATCTTTGCTGTTGTTCTCCTTGTGATGGCCGTCGCACTGCTGTTCCGTGTGGAGGACGTGGCACACGCCGACCTGCCCACGCTGCTGCTTGTTGAGCAGGTTCACCCTGCACTCGGGCCGGTGGCAGCGATCGCCACGTACCTCATGATATTTTCCACGGGCCTGTCCGTCATGTACTCGATGGGACGCAGAGTAACGGTAGGCAATCCCGCGTGGTACCGGATGCACTACGCCGTCCTCGTGGGGGGATTGCGTTTCTCCTCAGCTTGTTCCCCTTCACTGAACTGGTCAATAAGATCTTCCCCGTCATGGGATGGTTGGGGATCGTCATGGTTTTCATCCTCCTGGTTGCTCAATGGGCGACAGGATATTTACACGGAGGGGCACCGACGCGACAAGATTCGTGCCCTCATCCTCCGCAAACTCGTTCTCGAGGAACCGCGACTGGATGCAATTAACCACGGCGCTTCGCAGCTCTGAGATCGACAGCAAGGAACTGCGTGAGGGACTGACGCAGGAAGCCGTCGAGGAACTGCACGCGGATGAGGAATCAGAGTGTACAAAGGAGGACTTCGATGAGGAGGAATTGTGGGCCGATGCAAGCCGTCGCCCGCTGTTCAAAGGGGAGGTACGCATCGTCGACGAGATGGGACCTGAATAACATACCCACGCTGAAGTGATAACCGGTACACTGGCAAAGGTAGATGTAGTTAATGCGAGACCTTATGAAGAAAGGGTGGCATACATGTCGCTACTTACCTCCGCAGCTTTTCGCGTCATTCCCGGCGCCTTCATTCTTAACTCCGGCATCCAGAAGCTGGGCATGGACGAGAGCTCCTCTGCCGGCCTGCAGAACATGGCCGCCACCGGCATCCCAATGATGAAGGAAATCCCCACCGAAAAGTTCGGTGATTTCATCGCATACTCCGAGATTGGCATCGGCGCCACGCTGTTGGCCCCGTTCGTTCCGGATCGCCTCGCCGGCATGGTTCTCACGCCGTTCGCCGCTGGCCTTCTTTCCATGTACTTCGGCAACCCGGAAAACACGGAAGACGACGGCATCCGTCCGTCGCAGGAAGGCCTTCCGCTGGCTAAGGACTCCTTCCTCCTGGCTATCGGCCTCGGACTTGCTCTCAAGGGTAAAGACGACAAAAAGTCCAAGAGGGAAAAGGCCATTGAGGCAGCAGAAGAAAAGGCCCAGAGTGTGCGCAAGGACGTAGAAAAGGGTGCTCACAAGCTGTGCAAGAACATCAACCTGAAGAAGCTTCCCTTCTTTAACTAAGGCGTTCTCCTGACTGACCCCGTCCCATGTGGACGGGGTTTGGTTTTTGATAGGGGACGTGGTAAATTGTCTCGCGTTGCCTGAACAGGTGCGCGCTAGCGTGCCTTAGTGGGTAACAGGCCAGGTACGTTCCGGTCGGTAATCGGGCGTACGAAATTTTCCAGGTCAAGGAGACTTAAACGTGATTCAGCAGGAATCGCGCCTCAAGGTCGCCGACAACACGGGTGCTCGTGAAATTCTCTGCATCCGTGTCCTCGGTGGTTCCACTAGGCGCTTTGCCGGCATCGGCGACACGATCGTCGCCTCCGTTAAGGATGCCACCCCCGGCGGCAACGTAAAGGCCGGCGAGGTTGTCAAGGCAGTTATCGTCCGCGCTAAGAAGGAAACCCGTCGCCCTGACGGCTCCTACATCAAGTTCGACGAGAACGCCGCCGTACTCATCAAGAACGATGGCGAGCCCCGCGGTACCCGTATCTTCGGACCCGTCGCTCGCGAGCTTCGTGAGAAGAAGTTCATGAAGATCGTTTCTCTCGCACCGGAGGTGATCTAACCTATGAAGATTCATAAGGGAGATACCGTTCTCGTTATCGCTGGCAAGGACAAGGGTGCCAAGGGCAAGGTCATTCAGGCTTTCCCGAAGACCAGCAAGGTCCTCGTCGAGGGTGTTAACCGTGTGAAGAAGCACGTGGTCAACTCCGCTCCTGAGCGTGGCGCAGAGTCCGGCGGAATTGTTACGCAGGAAGCTCCGATCCACGTCTCTAACGTCATGATCATTGATGCAGATGGCAACCCGACCCGCGTTGGTTACCGCATCAACGAAGACGGCAAGAAGGTTCGTGTTTCCAAGAAGAGCGGGAAGGATCTGTAAGAATGACTGACAATTACACTCCCCGTCTCAAGGCTGTTTACAAGGACCAGATCCGTGAGCAGATGAACAAGAAGTTCAACTACGACAACGTGATGCAGGTTCCTGGTCTGACCAAGATCGTTGTGAACATGGGTGTCGGCGAGGCTGCTCGCGACTCTAAGGCTATCAACGGTGCTCTCGAGGATCTGACCCTCATCACCGGCCAGAAGCCGGAGCTCCGTCGCGCACGCAAGTCTATCGCTAACTTCAAGCTCCGTGAGGGCATGCCGATTGGTGCCCGCGTTACGCTTCGTGGCGACCGTATGTGGGAATTCCTCGACCGCCTCCTGACGGTTGCTCTTCCCCGTATTCGTGACTTCCGCGGTCTTTCCGACCAGCAGTTCGACGGCCATGGCAACTACACCTTCGGTCTCACCGAGCAGACCATGTTCTACGAGATCGACGTTGACAAGATCGACCGCCCGCGCGGTATGGACATCACTGTTGTCACCACCGCCACCAACAACGAGGAAGGCCGCGATCTTCTGCTTCGCCTGGGCTTCCCGTTCAAGGATAAGGACGGCGTTAAGCAGCAGCCGAGCGACTAGTTCCAAACCAGAAAAGCGCCCTTAAAGGGCGCTTTTTTGCTTTTCTCAAGGGTCGTACTAGCGAGCGCGATTCAAGGGTTCCAAGAAAGCGCGGAAAAGCCCGCGCGGGCTAGTGAAAGCTGCGCGGGCTTACCAGGAGGAAAGACGGGGAGTGTTACTTCTTCCAGCCGATGTTTTGAGGCTTGACGATGGCGAATCCGTAGGCGCCGACGTTAGCCAGCCCCTCCTTCTGCGCAAACATGTCAGGTCCTGCGTACATCGGGACAATGCCGAAGCGCTGCAAGAACTCCGGTTCGATCTCATTGGAGCGTGCGGTCTGCTCATCGCGGGTGGGCAGATCCTGGAGCTCCTTGATCTTGGCGTCGCCTGCAGCGTCGCCTGTGGAGGAGACGTTGAGGTCAGAATCCGAGCCATAGGTCTGGTCAAAGAAGGCCACGCCGAACGGGTCGGAGGATGTGAAGCCCATGGGGAAGAGATCGAAATCGCGGGCGGTGTAGATGTTGGAGAACTCGCTGGACGGGCGCTCCTCAATCTTGATGTCCACGCCAATCTCCTTCATCATCTTCTGGAAGGCAGAGGCGGTATTCTTGGTAATCTCCTCGGCGCCGGTGAGGACGTAGCGCAAGGAGAGTTTCTGGCCGTCCTTTTCGCGGATTCCATCGGAACCCTTGACCCAGCCGGCTTCATCCAAAATCTTGTTGGCCTTCTCCGGATCGTAGCTTGTTACCTTGGAGAAGTTATCCTGGTACGTGGGCTGGAAGGAGTGGATGATGAAGGATCCGGGCGGGGTCTCCTGGTAGGGCAGACCTTGGAACCAGATCTTGGAGAGCGTCTCGCGGTCGATACCGGTGACGATGCCCTCGCGGACCTTGATATCAGAAAGCTGCGGGGACTTGGCGTTGAGGGTGAGAAGCGAAATCTTCGCCTTGTGGCCGATCTTCTTCTCAATGCCGTCCATTCCCTCGACGGCAGCCCAGCGGTCGCGGGCACTCACTGAGGTGACATCCACCTCGCCGTTCTTGAAGGCGTTGATGGAGGCATCTGCTTCCATCTGGCGGAAGATACGACGGTCCAGCTTGCCCTTGTCTCCCCACCAGTTATCGTTGCGCTTGAACACGGCCTCGCCCTTGTTAAAGTCAACGTAGTCAACCGTGTACGGGCCTGCGCCCCACTCGGGGTGAACCTTGTTCACATAGTCGTTGTAGTTGGCCGGATCCTCGAGTGCCGGGTGGGCTGGCTCATTGAACAGAGACTGCCACCAGGGGTAGGTACCCCTGAAGGTGATAACTGCCTGCTTGGGGGTCTCACCCTGCTCGACGGAGGTGATGCGATCATAGCCGTCGGTGGCGTTGGGCTTAAACTCATCGCTCTCGCCGTTGTTGATCTTCCACGTTGCGTGGAAGGTCCTCCAGTCCATGTCGGTGCCATCGTTGTACTTGGCCTCGTCGCGGATGGTGAAGGTGACTACGGTATTGCCGTCCTTGATTTCTTCCTTCACGTCGGTGAGGTAGTCATCGTTGATGGAGTAGTTACCTTCGCCATCAAAGAGTACAAACTGCGGGTTGTACCAGCGCCACAGGTTGAGGGTGTACAAAGGAGCATCCGCGTGGTTGCGGTTTTGCTGTGGGGAGATCTCGGTGATCGGTGTGACTAGCTCGCCGCCGTCTTTCACCTGATCGTAAGGCGTTTCATTGTAGTCTGCTGCCTTGACTTCTATCGCCTGGTTGTCTGAGCTATTTGAGGCCTTGGAGGAGCTGTTGGCTTCCGAGGAACCGGAGTTGTTGCTCGCGCAACCGGTGAACACGAGGGCCGAAGCAGCCAGAATCGCCGCGAGTTTTGTGGGCAAGGGGCGCACTTTCATGCGTATGACTCTCCTTTCAGGAACAGCGACTCTGACAGTGAGGGTGCAGGCCACTTAAAATGTTCCACTAATTTTTGATAACGGTGAATTAGCTGGCGCACAGCATCTGGCAGGCACGTCTGTCAGGTGTATTACAACTCACTGTGCATAACTAATAGTGACTACGTTATCTAGTTTCTAGGGCAATTTCAGGGGTTTGCCATGAAAAACGTCCAAAGGGTGTAAAAAAACAGCCGACGGATGCTCGTCCGTCGGCTGCAAATTATTAAATTGTTGAACGAAACTTACTTCTTCCAGCCAATGTTTTGAGGCTTGACCACGGCGTAACCGTAGGCACCGACGTTAGCAAGTCCCTCCTTCTGAGCTTGGATAGCCGGACCGCCGAATTCGGGGATGAGGCCGAACTTGGCCAGGAATTCCTTCTCCAGCTCGTTGGAGCGTGCAATCTGCTCTTCACGGGTGGGCAGGGACTGCAGCTCCTTGATCTTGGCATCGCCTTCCTTGTCACCGGTGGAGGACAGGTTCAGCTCGGAATCAGAGTTGTAGTATTGGCCGAAGTAGGCAACGGCGTAGGCATCGCCAGCCGTGATACCCATGGGGAGGATATCGAAATCGCGGTTGGTGGAAATCTCGGACCACTTGTTGGAGGGGAGCTCCACAATCTCGATCTTGATACCCACGTCGCTCAGCATCTTCTGCGTGGCGGCGGCGGTGTTGCGGGTGATCTCATCCACGCCAACGAGGACGTAGCGGAAATCTAGCTTTTTGCCGTCCTTCTCGCGGACACCATCGGCGCCTTCCTTCCAGCCTGCGTCTTCCAGGAGTTGCTTGGACTTCTCTGGGTCAAACTGAACTACCTCGGAGTAGAGGTCCTTGTAGTCCGGCTGGAACGTCATGAACATGAGTGATCCTGGGGGGTTGTCACTGAAGGGCAGACCCTGGAACCAGATCTTGGCTAGGGTTTGCCTATCAAGCGCGGTGGCAAACGCCTCGCGCACCGGGAGCTCGTCCAGGCCCGGGGACTTGGCGTTGAGGGTCAGAAGTGAGATGAAAGGACGGTGACCGTATTTCATCTCGGTGCCCGGCTGGTCCTTGACGGATGCAAAGCGGTCACGCGCGCCGGCACCGGTGTAATCAATTTCGCCGTTCTTGAACGCGTTGATGGAGGCATCCGGGTTCATCTGGCGGAAGATGCGCTGATCCAGTTTGCCGGGGTTACCCCACCACTCGGGATTGCGCTCGAAAATTACTTCGCCCTTGTTGAAGTCGGCCGAGGCAACGGTGTACGGGCCTGCGCCCCACTCGGGGTGAAGCTTCTTCACGTAATCGTTGTAGTTGGCCGGATCTTTGAGAGCTGGGTGTGCAAAGTAGTTGAACAAAGACATCCACCACGGGTACGGGCCATCGAAGGTGACCACGGCCTGCTTGTCGGTCTCACCCTTGGTTACGGATTTGATCTGCTCGTAGCCGTCGGTGGCGGAGGGGGAGTAGGCCTCGTTTTCGCCGTTGTTGATCTTCCACACCGTTTCAAATGTGGTCCAATCAATCGGGGTGCCATCGTTGAAGTGCGCCTTGTCATTGATTGTGTAGGTGAGGACGGTGTTGCCGTCCACCATCTCCTCTTTGACATCGGTCACGTAATCGTCGTTAGGCGAGAACTCGCCGTCTGCGGTGAACAGCGAGACAACGGGGTTGTACCAGGTCCATAGGTACCTGGTGTAGGTGGGAGCATCGGCGTGCCACACGTTTTGCTGCGTGGAAATCTCGTCGATGGCGGTGATGATCTGCCCGCCGTCCTTGACGTTCTCGTAGGCGGTTTCGTTGAAATCGCCGGCGGGAATTTCTTCTTTGTTTTGTTCCTTGGAATTGGTCTTCCCGGAGGCAGAACTGTCACTGCCCTCTGAGCCCTGTTGTGAGGCACAGCCGGTGAGAATCAGTGCGCTTGATGCGACGATGGCCACTACAGCGCGCGCTGTTTTCCGTAATTTCATATTTTTCCTCATCCTCCTGGGTGTGAGAAATATTGGGTGGGTCTTTTAAATGGTGTTATTCCGCACGGTGCCAGTGGCAGGCGTAGAAGTGATCCTTACCTGCGTCCTGTTCCATGGAGGGCGTCGTACCATCGCAAAGAGACTGTTGGTCTTCAGAAAGCTCGCGATACAGGGGGCAGCGGGTTCTAAACGCGCAGCCCTCTGCCTTCTCGGTGGGGGAAGGCAGGGTATCTGGGAGAAGAATCCTCTGGCGTTGGCGCTCCAGGTCCGGGTCAGGGATGGGGATAGCCGATAAAAGCGCCTGAGTATAGGGGTGCTGGGGGTTATCAAACAGCGAGTTGGTCTCGCCCTGCTCCACAAAGCGTCCCAAGTACATGACGGCAACACGGTCAGAGATGTGCCGGATCACGGAGAGATCGTGCGCCACAAAGAGGTAACTCACGCCGAGGCGGGCCTTGAGCTCATCGAGGAGGTTCAGCATGCCTGCCTGAATGGAAACATCGAGGGCGGAGACCGGCTCATCCAAAACAATGAGCTTGGGTTCTGCAGCTAGCGCGCGGGCAAGCGATATGCGCTGGCGCTGGCCACCAGAGAAGTGGCCGGGGAAGCGGTCGATGTGGGCCGGGTTCAGCCCCACCAGATCCATGAGCTCTGCTACACGGGCATCGTGGTCGCCTTCCCAGCCGAGGGCGTCGAGGGGCTCCTTGATAATTTCCGATACCGTGAGGCGTGGGTCGAGGGCTCCCATTGGGTCTTGGAAGACGATCTGAATTTCTTTTCGCAGGAGCCTTCGCTCGCGCCGCGGAATGTCTCCCACGTCCTTACCGCCGATGACGATGCGGGTGGGATCCTCGGGCTTCATGTCCATGATCTCCAGCAGCGTGGTTGTCTTGCCACAGCCGGATTCGCCCACGATGGCGAAGCATTCTCCCTGCTTGATGTTGAAGGTCAGGCCACTGACCGCGTAAACGCTGCCCACCCTGCGCTTGAACATCGCGCCCTTGATGAGCGGGAAGGTCTTGGTCAGATCGGTGACATCGAGTACGGTCGTGCGCTCCTCGCGGGGGATATCTGCGAACGCGCTGACGGGGGCATCCTTGGCCGGGAAAATTTCCTTGCCGTTGAGGTGGCCATTCGAAATCTCGTCAGCACGCACACACGCGACAGCGTGGCCAGGCTCGATATCCTGGATATCTGGCTCCTTCTTCAGGCACGCCTCGGTGGCGATGGGGCAGCGCGGGGCAAAGGTACATTCATCGGGCAGGTTGACCACGATAGGCGGTGCACCGTCGATGGTGGTCAAAGCCTTCTTTTCTCGCCTTGCCACGCTTGGAATGGCACCCAAGAGGCCCACGGTGTAGGGCATATGTGGGTTCTTGAATACGGTGTGTACGTCCGACTTTTCTACGGGGCGGCCACCGTACATCACCAGCACATCATCTGCGGTCCCGGCGACCACGCCGAGATCGTGGGTAATCATGATGGTGGCGGCGTTGGTTTCGCGTTGTGCCTTCTTGATGAGCTCGAGGATCTGAGCCTGGATGGTGACGTCGAGTGCCGTGGTGGGCTCGTCGGCGATGAGCACGCGTGGGTTATTGGCAATCGCGATGGCGATAACCACGCGCTGGCGCATGCCGCCGGAGAACTCGTGCGGGAAGCTTTTTGCACGGACCTTGGGGTTGGGGATGCCCACTTCGTCGAGAAGCTCAACGGCCTGTGCCCACGCCTTGTCCCTGGAAATGGACTGGTGGGTTTGGAGTGCCTCAACAATCTGATCGCCGACGGTGAACACAGGAGTGAGGGCCGACAGCGGGTCTTGGAAGATCATGCCGATTTCCTTGCCGCGGTACGTGCTCATCTCCTTGTCCGTTTTGCCCAGGAGCTCTTCGCCGCCGAGCTTAACGGAGCCCGTTACACCCGCGTACTCGGGGAGAAGACCCATAACGGCCAGCGAGGTGACGGATTTGCCGGAGCCTGATTCGCCCACAATCCCCAGGGTCCGCCCGGGGTAGAGATCGAAATTCACGCCACGGACTGCGTCCACCTGGCCTGCTTCGGAGGGGAAGGAAACGTGCAGATCTCGGACTTGCAAGATGGGTGAGTTCATTACGCCTTACCTCCGGCAGCAGAGTTGGGATCGAGGGCGTCGCGGAGGCCGTCGGCGAGGAAGGCCACCGAGACGGTGAGCATGGTGAGGATGGCTGCGGGGAAGAAGAATTCCCACGGAGAGGCCTCCACGTTCTTGGCGCCGTTGGCCAAGAGCGTACCGAGGGAAACGTCGGGGATTTTCACACCCAGTCCCAGGAAGGACAAGCCCGTCTCACTCATGACGGCGGAAACAACGCCTAGGGTTAGGTAGATGGCCAGGAGCGAGGCGATATTGGGGATCATGTGCCTAAGCACGATCTTCCACGTGGGCACGCCCATGTAGCGGGAGGCGGCGATGAATTCGCGCTCACGAACCGAGATGGACATGGACCAAATAACACGCGCACTGAACATCCAGCCGAAGGCGATGAGGACGATGGTGAGGATCTTCCAGTCACCGCCGGAACCGCTCACCATGAGGCCGATGAGGAGGAACGAGGGGATGACCAAGAGGAAGTGAATGAGTGCGAGGATGATCTTCTCCGCCGTGCCGCCGAGGAGGGCTGCGGTGGTGCCAACGATGGCGGCGATGACGATGGTGGCGATGGACACGCTCGAGGCGATGATCATTGACCTGCCTAGACCGTGAACGGCCATGGCAAAAAGGTCGTTTCCGGCGGAGGTGGTGCCAAAGTAATGCTCACCACCTGGCGGTACGGCCAGCGACATGAAGTCCGGGTCATCGTAGGACCACGGGGTAAGGAACCTGCCAAATACCGCGAATAGAAGAAGAATGAGCAGAACAATAAGGCCGACCACGGCTGGTTTGTTGCGCATGAAACGCCTGTAGTACAGCGTGGATTTTTTCATCGGGCGCGCCACGGAATGATCCGCGACGGGTGCGTTGGGGTTCTGCTGGGCCTCTACGCGCCTGATATCGTCCATCTCATCTTCCACGATGGCCGTGACGCCGGCCTGGTTGGTGGGGTCAGAGTGTGGGCTGAAATCACCGGTTGGGTTGTTGAGCGCCGAAGCCGGTGGCAGCGGGGGCTGAGGGCCCTTTTTAATGTATTCGGGCTTTCTTTCAGACATTTAGCTCACCCTCACTCGCGGATCAAGGAAGACAACGAACAGGTCGGACAACACTGCGCCGATAGCTGTCATGAACGCGCCGAACGCGGCCACGCCGACGGCGCCGTGTATGTCATTTTTTTGGATGGTTTCCAGGAAGTAGCTGCCCATGCCGTTCCAGCCGAAGATCGTCTCCGTCATGATGGCACCGGTGAAGATGCCGGGGATGGAAAACGCGACTGAGGTGGCCACGGGGATGATGGACGTGCGCAGTGCGTGGCGCCTCACGGCCTGTGCCTTGGTGAGTCCCTTGGCACGCGCGGTGCGGACGTAGTCTGCGTCGATGTTATCCAGCAGCATGTTGCGTTGCATGAGGTGGTAACTGGCGTAGGAAATGATGAGCAGACAGATGGTGGGCAGGATGAGGTGCTGGAAGCCGTCGACAAGCTGATTGAAAAAGCCTTCGACGCCGATGGATGAAGCGCCGGTGACGTAGAACACAGGGTGTCCCGCAGCGCGGTTGATGGAGATGGCGATCCAGACAACGAGCACCGAGGCAACAACCACGTGGGTGTTGAGGGTGATGAGTGAGACGACCATCCAACCACGGTCTGCAAGCTTATCCTTGCGGGAGGCGGTGAAGACGCCGAGCGCGATACCGATGACAACAGAAAGGAACGTGGCCAAGAGGAGTAGCCGGGCGGAGACCCAGATGCGGTAGGAGATCTGCTCGTTGATGGAGTCTCCCAGCGGGCTTGAGCCCCAGTTCCAGTGGAGGAGAATCCCCGAAAGCCAATTCCACCACCTCTCGGTGATAGGGACCTTATCGTTCAAGTTGAGTGGCTCAAGGATGGCGTCAATGCGCTCCTCCGGCACCGGGGGGCGGCGACCCGCGTAGTTTGAGCGTGGGTTAAGGAAGCTTGATGCCAAGAAATACGTAATGTTCACGGCTACGAAGATCATGGCTAACCAACCGGCCGCCTTCTTCAGCATGTATTTCAGCATGTTTTTGCCTTGCTAGTCTCGGTTGCGCCACCCGTTATCCGGGCGACCACACTGTCTTCACTGTCTGGTTTGAGATACCAACCATTCAGTTGTGGGTGTTGTCACAATCGTAAGTCACAGTGACTTTTGAGGGGAATTGTTGAACAAGTGAATAGAATGAGAATTAAGGCATACTATACAAAAACGACTTTGGTTAAGTAACCTTTAGCTGGTCATATCCTGAACGCTGCCCCGGCCACCCCTGTCACGCTCATCAAAAAAAAACCACCCGTGGGGGTAGTTAGTCTCTCATGCAAGACGCGGTGATGTCCGGCTCGGGGGACTCTCTCCATACGCCAAAACGCGAAGAATCGTCAGCCCGTAATCGACAAAGCGACGACGACACCACCGGGCATGCACGCATAGGCGCGCATAGGGTGGACACCATAAAGCTCGCGTCAGCGCCCGTTAACTCAGGTGAAGAAAAACAGACGGGACAAAGGGGCAGGCGCGAACCCTCAAGGCGGCGTGAGGCTTTGGTGGGGTAAAAGGCAGTGGTGGGATGGGCGGTGGAGGCGTGAAGGCCAGGTGGCGCGAAGCTGTGCGGTGAAATGCGGTGGTATCAGGTTCGCGTCGGCCGACGTGGACGCGGTAGCGGGAGCCTAGTGGTAGCAAAAACGGCGACCCGTTGCGTGCATTGGGATCGCCGTTTGAGATCACATTGTGCGAGCATAGGCACCCGCGTGGCCTTACCTAGGGGAGCATGGCCTGGATGTTGGCGGGGAGCATGGGCTTGATCTGAGGCAGTGCTGCAACCAGACCTGCGAGCACCACGACCACGGCGCTTGCGGCAACGATGCCGATGCCTGCGTCTGAAAGCTCCTTGCCGTTAGGAGCACTCATGAACGCCTCGAACTCAGCAGAGCTCGCGGGCATGTCCTTGCCGGCAGCGCAGGCTCGCAGAGCGGGGAGCGTGGTCCTGTAGGCTTTGTGGATTTCCTTGATCTCCTTCGTCGCCTTTTTGTACTCTGCTTCCGAGATCTCGTGACGCGCGTACGCCTGATCGTAGTCTTTGAGCTGAGTCTCCAAGGTGAGCTCTATATCTGTGACCGAGTCTCGTGCTTCTTGGCGAGTCGTGTTCAGCGTTTTACTATTCTGAATCTGCTGTTCGTAGTCGGTGAAAGTAAGCACGCACGTATCCCCGTTGACCTTAACTGCGGCGGCGTTGGCGGCGGGTGTGCAGATGCCGGTGGCAAGTGCTGTTGCGGTGATGGTGGCGATGGCACTCTTCTTCAGGGTCGACATAGAAAGTCCCTTTCTAGGTGGATGCTCTTAATGAGCTGTGTAGAACCTGTTATAAACGTAGCAGGGGGGGGGAAGCCTGTCAAACGCCTGAAAGTTCGTGTAAAGAAAGAGGAGAAGAGCGCGGAAGTTGTGGGTGGGACAGTGTGACTTGATTGTGGGGTTCAACGTGGGGAGATGGAGGACGAATAGCCCCGCCCCTTTCCCGTGCGCGCCGTATCTTTGAGCACGGGGTGTGTTTCGGGGCGGGGTGCTGGTCAGAGACTTGTGGCCTGGCCGGGAGGTTGTGTATTTGGGTGTTTATGCGCCCGTGGCGAGCTCCCCGGAGTACACGTTGAGGCGGTCGGGCTTGGCAAAGCCGGCGAGGAAGAAGCCTTCCGAACGGGCGAGCTCGACGGCGAGGGAGGTGGGGGCACCGACGGCGACGAGACCGGGGATGCCCGCCATGAGGGCCTTTTGGACGAGCTCAAACGAGGCGCGCGAAGACATGACGATGAGCGCGTCGCGAGCCGGGAGTGCGTCCCCCAAAAGTAAGGAGCCGATCACCTTGTCCAGGGCGTTGTGTCGTCCGACATCCTCGCGCAAGACGTGGAGGTCAAAGCCACCGTTTGTGTTTGGCAGGAAGAGCGACGCGGCGTGCGAGCCGCCCGTCTTGCGGAACGCCACCTGCTGCTTCCTTGCCACGGCGGGAAGCTTTACAAGGACCGCTGGGTTAAATGCCTGCGGCGTGAAAGCAAACGGTAACCGCTTGGTCAGCTGCTCAATTGAAGCCGTGCCGCACACGCCACACGCGGAGGTAGTCAGTGTGCGTCTTCTTAGCGCGTCGACGGTGGGGATGTCCTTGCCGAGGGTGATCGGCCGTGCAGCGTCGTCTGCAGTGCCTGCTGCCACCTCTAGTAGACCGTTGGGCATGTCCACGTCGAGCACGTTGTACGTGTTCACGCCGTCGGGGGTAGTGCCCGCGCAATAGCGGGCTGTGGAAATTTCCTCCTTGCTCGCGATGAGGCCCTCGGAGAACAAGAACCCGTGCGCCAACTCGATATCGTGGCCGGGCGTGCGCATCGTCGTTGTCAGCGACGTCCCGTTGACACGGATCTCCAGGGGCTCCTCCACGATGACGGTATCGGCACGAGTATCCGTGCCGTAGGTTCCGTCGTCGTGGATCTCTACCTGGGTGACAGGAAAACCGGTGGTGATTCGACCCATGAAGGCTTAATCAGCGTCCTGGTCAAAATCGTGAGCGGACACGCCGAGCGGCTCAAGCCGGACGAGGGTGGACTTGGAAATCGGCGTGTGCGACTTCTCCACAAAGCTATCCAGCGGAATCAGAACGTTCGCCTCCGGCATGTACGCTGCCACGCAGCCCATGGCCGTGTCGTACTCCACCACGCGGAAGTTCGGGGCGCGGCGCTCACCGTCGGGCGCGACGGAAACGATATCGACGAGGTCGCCACCCTTGAGACCCTGCTTGTAGCAGTCCTGCGGGTTGACGAACACGACGCGCCGGCCGTTCTTAATGCCACGGTAGCGATCGTTGAGACCGTAAATGGTGGAGTTGTACTGGTCGTGGGAGCGAATCGTATTGAGTGTGAAGTAGCCCTCCGGGACATGCAGAACCTCCAGCTTGTTCACCGTAAGGTGCGCCTTGCCGTCCGCCGTGGTGAACTTGCGCTCACGGGGGCCGTTGGGTAGAAGGAACCCGCCGGGGTGCTTGATCCGCTCGTTGTAATCGTCAAAGCCGGGGATCGTCGCCTCGATATGGTTGCGCACCACCGAGTAATCGTCGATCATCGGGCGCCAGTACTTGTCCTCAGGGAAGAGACGGTCGCCGATCTCGCCGATCATCTCCACCTCGGAGCGCAGGTCGAGGTCCTCGTTGTGGCGGGACTTGCCACCAGAAGCGTGAACCGCACCCTGGGAATCCTCCACAGTCACCACCTGGCGGCCGGAGAGCTGCTCATCAAGATCGGTGCGCGCCTTTGCCGGCAGGATGATGGATACCTTGCCCGGGTGCGCGTGCGTGTTGTTCAACTTGGTGGAAACGGACACTGTCATGTCCATGGAGTCCATGGCGTGCTCAGAGGCGTTGGTGTCGCTCGTGACGCGGACAAAGTTGCCACCGAGCTGCCAGAAGAACGAAGCTTTACCGTCGCGCATGCCACGGAGGGCATCCACCGTCGACCAGCCCGGCTCACGCGGACACGTGAACCCGAACTCCTTCTCCAACGCGGCGTAGAAGGACTCGGGCATCTCCTCGGCAATGCCCACCGTGCGATCGCCCTGCACGTTGGAGTGGCCACGCAACGGGGCGGTGCCCGCGCCGGGCTTGCCAATGTTGCCGGTGAGCAGCAGGAAGTTGGCGATTTCCTGGATTGTTTCGATGGAATTCTTGTGCTGGGTGACTCCCAGCGTCCAGCTGACGATGACGGATTTTGCCTGCTCGACCATATCGGCGACCTCCTGCACGTCGTGCATGGTCAGGCCAGTGGCTTCGAGGTAATCCTTGTCGTCGAGGCTCATGATGTTGGCGATCGCCTCGTCGGCGCCCACGCAGTACTTGTCGAGGAACTCGTGGTCGATCGCATCGCGGCGGATAAGCTCGCGGTTCAGTGCGAGGAAGAACGCATGGTCACCTGCGGACTTGATCTGCAGGAAGCGATCAGAAATGTCGGTGCGACCACCGAGGACGTGCTCGGGGTTCTGCGGCTCCTGGAAACTGTTGGTGTACGTCTCGTTCAGTGGGTTGATCGTGACGATCTTGCCACCGTTGTCCTTGATCTCCTTGAGGACGGTAAGCATACGCGGATGGTTCGTGCCGGGGTTCTGACCGACGGAAATAAGCATGTCGGTGACCTTGAAGTCGGCGTAGGTCACACTGCCTTTACCCAGGCCAACCGTGGGGGCGAGGGCCTTACCCGTGGAATCGTGGCACATGTTGGCGCAGTCCGGCAGGTTATTAGTGCCGAAGCGGCGTGCCAAAAGCTGGAACATGTAGGCCGGCTCGTTGGCCGTGCGTCCGGAGGTGTAGAAAATGGCCTTGTTCGGATCGTCTAGCGTCTTGAGGTAATCGACGATGGTGTTGAAGGCCGTGTCCCAGCTCACCGGGTGGTAGTAATCATCGGTGCCGTCGTACATCATCGGCGTGGTGATACGTCCCTGTCGGCCGAGCCAGTAGTCGGTCTTCTGCCTCAGATCAGTAACGGAGTAACGTTCGAAAAACTCGGGGTCGACGCGGCGACGTGTGGTCTCCTCCGCGACGGCCTTGGCACCGTTCTCACAGAACTCGACGATGTTGCGGTCGCCCATCGGAGGCTCAGGCCACGCGCACCCGGGGCAGTCAATGCCGCCGGGCTGGTTCATTGTGAGTAGCGGCAAGAGGGCGTTCTCGGGGATGGCGAACTTCATTGCCGTCATCACGCCCGGGATGCCTGCGGCTAGACGGTGTGGGCGCTCAATCTTCGGATTATCAAAGCGATTCTGCTTGCGAGGCTGCTCGCGTTTATTGTCCACGGTCTTAGTCATGCCACCATTGTATAGGTATAGGCAAAAAAGACGGACTTATAATATGCATCTGTGGGTGACCAGCGGTTTTGGTCACCCACTGGGGGTCTTAGGCTTCGCCTTCGTCTGCGGGGTACTTTTCCTCGATAATCTTGACCAGCGCCTTGATCGATTCGAGTGCGCGGTCGGCGGAGACCTTCGCGTCCGCACCCGCCCCGACCTGCCCCGCAGATACGCCGACGAGGAATGCCGTCAGAGGGGCCGCCGGCCGTGACGGTCCGTGCGCCACGTGCTTGGTGAGATCCAGGAGGTCGTTGATGCGCGGCTGGAGGATCTCGTAGTCAACGTCCAGTTCCTTCGCCGCGTCGCGCAGCCATTGTTCAAAGTCACCCATGGTTCGTCCTTTCTTCTTGCTTGTCGACGCGCACCTGCTCGCCCGTCTACACGTGTAAGTAGGTATACACGTGTAAATAGATACACGCGTGCAAGTAGGTATACGCGTATATAACAGTGTAAACCGAATCCTGCCCTCACCTCCCCGACGCAGTCACGCACGCCTTTGCGTCCCCGACCGTAGCGGGCGATCCGGCCTTTTCACCTCTTGGGCCGCGTTTGGGGCGCGCCGGGGAGGATAGCGGTGCGGAGTGCGGCCCGTTGGGATGACTGATCTTGAGTGTTCGGAGCGGTTGGGCCGTGTTGGGTGCGGGAGCGATCCGAACGTGGCCCGAGGAAGGGGAGAGAAGTGGGTGCTGGTGAGGCGCTGGGCCGTGTTGGGTGCGGGGGCGATCCGAATGTAGCCCGAGGAGTGGGAGAGAAGTGGGTGCTGGTGAGGCGCTGGGCCGTGTTGGGTGCGGGGGCGATCCGAATGTAGCCCAAGGAAGGGGAGAGAAGCGAGTGCTGGTGAGGCGCTGGGCCGTGTTGGGTGCGGGGGCGATCCGAACGTGGCCCGAGGGAGCAGAAGGTATGAGTGGGGTGAGAAATTCGGGCCGTTATCGGTCTGTGGCGCTAGAGGCTTTTCGCTGGCTAACGGGCCTGGAAGACGAGATTTGGGTTTTAGTAGTACTGCGTGTACCCTTGGCTCCCAGGGCTCGCCCGCTGATTTTGTGCGCAGTTTTTACGGCATGCAGAGGAGCGAGTGAGCTTTGGTAAAACGAAGAATCAACTTTGTTGTAGGCCCTCCGCCTATGTGCACTTCACCGGTGTGCAGAAGCGTCCACAGTTTTTTATACGGCAGCGAGCTTTCTGGTTATTGAATTAGTCAAGCGGCTAGTGGCCGTCGAGGCGCTGTGATAACGCTGGGTGGTGACGTTTAATCGTCGAAAAGCCTGGGAAACCGGGTGTAATGGGAACCGCAACGAGAAAGGTATGTCGATCACTCATGACAATGACTGATCCTATTGCTGACATGCTGTCTCGCGTGCGTAACGCTAACCACGCTTACCACGAGACCGTGTCTATGCCGTCTTCCAAGATCAAGGTGAACATTGCGACCATCTTGAAGCAGGAAGGCTACATCTCTGACTTCAAGGTCGAGGATGCTCGCGTTGGCAAGACTCTGACGCTTGATCTCAAGTACGGCCAGAACCGTCAGCGTTCCATCGAAGGTGTTAAGCGCGTCTCCAAGCCTGGTCTCCGCGTTTACGCAAAGTCCGATAACCTGCCGCAGGTCCTCGGCGGCCTGGGCGTGGCCATCATCTCCACGTCCCAGGGTCTGCTCACCGACCGTCAGGCTCACGAGAAGGGCGTAGGCGGGGAAGTCCTCGCTTACGTCTGGTAGAAGGAGGCTGAAGACTTAAATGTCACGTGTAGGTAAGAACCCAGTCGCCCTGCCGAAGGGCGTCGAGACCACCATTGATGGTCAGCACATCTCTGTAAAGGGCCCGAAGGGCACGCTCGAGATCAACATCCCCGAGCCGATTTCCGCCAAGGTCGAGGACGATAAGATCGTCGTCACCCGCCCCGACGAGAACCGCAAGAACCGCGCTCTCCACGGTCTGTCCCGCTCCCTCATCAACAACATGGTTGTTGGTGTGACCGAGGGCTACAAGATCAACATGGAGATCTACGGCGTGGGCTACCGTGTCCTGCAGAAGGGCTCCAACCTGGAGTTCTCCCTGGGCTACTCCCACCCCGTCCTCATCGAGGCTCCGGAAGGCATCACGTTCGCAACCGATGGCCAGACCAAGTTCTCCATCGAAGGCATCGATAAGCAGAAGGTAGGCCAGATCGCGGCTAACATTCGTCGTCTGCGCAAGGACGATCCTTACAAGGGTAAGGGCATCCGCTACGCAGGTGAGCAGATTCGCCGCAAGGTCGGAAAGACGGGTAAGTAATGAGCAACGAGAACAATCAGAAGCGTCTGCCTGTGGGCAAGGACGTGTCCACCCGTCGTCGGGCGGCTCGCGCTCAGAGGCACTTCCGCATCCGCAAGAATCTCCGTGGCACCGCCGAGGTCCCGCGGCTTGTCGTCCACCGTTCCTCCCGCCACGTGCACGTCCAGATCATCGACGATCTGGCCGGTCACACGCTCGCTGCTGCATCCTCCATCGAGGCGGATGTACGCGCAACCGAGGGTGACAAGAAGGCACGTGCTGCTAAGGTTGGTCAGCTCATCGCAGAGCGCGCCAAGAAGGCTGGAATCACCAAGGTCGTCTTCGACCGCGGTGGCTACAAGTACCACGGCCGCGTCGCTGCGCTGGCAGATGCCGCGCGTGAAGGTGGTCTGGAATTCTAATGTTTACTAAGACCGAAGGAAAGGAAGCGTAATGCCGGGACGTGAACGTCGCGATGACGACAACCGCAAGAACGACCGCAACCAGCGTCGCGGTAATCGCCGCGACAACCGCAAGGACAAGAACGCTCAGGACGAGCGTAATCAGTACATCGAGCGCGTAGTTACCATCAACCGCGTGTCCAAGGTGGTCAAGGGTGGCCGCCGCTTCAGCTTCACCGCACTCGTTGTGGTTGGCGATGGCAAGGGCATGGTTGGCGTTGGCTACGGCAAGGCTAAGGAAGTCCCCGCCGCAATCCAGAAGGGTGCTGAAGAGGCTCGCAAGAACTTCTTCCGCGTTCCGCTGGTCGGTGGCACCATTCCTCACCGTGTTGAGGGCCGCGCAGCCGCAGGCAAGGTTATGCTTCGCCCGGCTTCCGAAGGTACCGGTGTGATCGCCGGTGGCGCTGCTCGTCCGGTGCTGGAGTGCGCTGGTGTTCAGGACATCCTCTCCAAGTCTCTCGGTTCCGACAACGCCATTAACGTTGTCCACGCAACCGTTGCGGGCCTGAAGTCTCTGGCTCGCCCCGAGGAAGTTGCCGCACGCCGTGGCAAGTCCCTCGACGAGGTTGCCCCGCCGCACATTCTTCGTGCACGCTCTGGTCAGGAGGTTAAGTAACCCATGGCTCTGAAGATCACAATGAAGAAGGGCGTCGTCGGCGCCAAGCAGAAGCAAAAAGATACGCTGCAAGCTCTCGGCCTGCGTAAGATCCACCAGTCCGTCGTCCGCCCGGATGACGCTTCTGTTCGCGGTATGATCCGCGTTGTGGACCACATGGTTGAGGTCGAGGAAGTAGCAGGGGAGTAGGTAAAAAATGAGCGAAGACGTAATCAAGCTCCACGACCTTCGCCCTGCACCGGGCTCCAACAAGGCTAAGACCCGCGTTGGTCGCGGTGAAGGTTCGAAGGGTAAGACCGCTGGCCGCGGTACCAAGGGCACGGGTGCACGTAAGAACATGCGCGCGGGCTTCGAGGGTGGCCAGATGCCGATTCACATGCGCCTGCCTAAGCTCAAGGGCTTCAAGAAGTACAACCAGGTTGTCTACGAAGTTGTCAACGTCGCAGACCTGGAGAAGTACTTCCCGCAGGGTGGCACCATCACCATCAAGGATCTGCAGGATCGTCGCATCGTTAAGAAGCGTCGTCCCGTCAAGGTCCTTGGCGACGGTGACCTCAGCGTCAAGTTCGACATCACGGCTAACAAGTTCTCCAAGTCCGCTAAGGAAAAGATCGAGGCTGCCGGTGGCTCCGTCACCGAGGTCTACTTTGCCAAGGCTGACAAGACTGGCCGTAGCCTGAAGGAAGAGGACTAATCTTCTTTCATCTCTGAAATGCCTCCGCGTTGTGCGGGGGCATTTTGCTTGTCGACGCCCCCTCGTAGCCGTCGCCTGTACGGCCACGTTGGCTATCCACCTCCGCGTGGATGCATCAAGGGGGGCTGACATCGACAAGAAAAGTGCGAACTGGTATTGTTGCAAAGTCGACTATGTAATAAACATCCCCCTGGATCTGCCTACGCGGTGGTCGGGGAGGGTAGGAGGAAATTAGTTTGTCTGCCATCCTTCAGGCATTTAAGGACCCTGATCTTCGGAAGAAGCTCCTTTTCACACTCGTGATGATTATTTTGTACCGCGTAGGTGCACAGATCCCGTCTCCTGGCGTGGATTACGTCTCCATCGCGGGCAAACTGAATGAGCTCACCGAAGGACAGTCCAATGTCTACTCGATGATCAACCTGTTCTCTGGCGGCGCGCTGTTGCAGCTGTCAGTGTTCGCTATCGGCATCATGCCGTACATTACGGCGTCGATTATCGTGCAGCTGCTCACTGTCGTGATTCCGAAGTTCGAGGAACTGAAGAAGGAGGGGCAGTCGGGTCAAACCAAGATGACGCAATACACCCGCTACCTCACCGTGGCGCTCGCCTTGCTGCAGTCTTCGGGCATTGTCGCCCTTGCTGCGCGTGGCCAGCTTCTCGGACCATCTGTGCGGGTGCTTCGTGAAGGCCACAACATCTGGGACCTCGTCATCCTCGTTATTTGCATGACCGGCGGCGCCGTCCTCGTGATGTGGATGGGCGAGCTCATCACCGAGAAGGGCATCGGTAACGGCATGTCCCTCCTCATCTTTGCGGGTATCGCTACGCGCCTTCCGCGCGATGGTGCCAACATCTTCCAGAGCTCGGGCCCGGTCGTTTTCTCCACCGTCATGGTCGCAGTGATTATCCTCGTCGTCGGCGTGGTCTTCATTGAGCAGGGCCAGCGCCGCATTCCGGTGCAGTACGCAAAGCGCATGATCGGCCGTCGCCAGTACGGTGGAACCTCCACCTACCTGCCCCTGAAGGTGAACCAGGGTGGCGTTATCCCGGTCATCTTCGCCTCGTCGCTCATCTACGTCCCGGTTCTCATCACGCAGATTGTGAACTCCGGTTCGCCGACTCCGCCGGATAACTGGTGGATGCGTAACGTAATCGCTTACCTGCACGCTCCGAGCTCCTGGCAGTACATTGTCCTGTACTTCGTGCTGATCATCTTCTTCAGCTACTTCTACGTCTCCGTCCAGTACGATCCGTACGATCAGGCCGAGAACATGAAGAAGTACGGTGGCTTCATCCCGGGCATCCGCCCCGGCCGCCCTACCGCTGAATACCTCGGATTCGTCATGAACCGCCTTCTCTTCGTTGGTTCGCTGTACCTGGGTATCATCGCGATCTTGCCGAATATTATGCTTGATCTAGGCGTCGGCAACCTGAACGCGGGCAGCACTCCGTTCGGTGGCACCGCCCTCCTCATTCTCGTTTCCGTGGCCCTGACCACCGTGAAGCAGATTGAGTCCCAGCTTCTGCAAAGCAACTACGAAGGAATTCTCAAATGAAAATAGTTCTCCTTGGACCTCCCGGTGCCGGCAAAGGCACGCAAGCCGCCCTGCTGAAGGACAAGCTGGGAATCCCGCACATCTCCACCGGTGACCTGTTCCGCGCCAACATCGGCGAAGGCACCGAGCTGGGCAAGGAAGCCAAGAGCTACATGGATGCCGGCAACCTCGTCCCCACGGATGTCACCGCCCGCATGCTCTGGGATCGTCTTTCCCACGACGATGCCAAGGATGGCTATCTTCTCGACGGCTTCCCCCGCACTGTTGAGCAGGCCGAGCTCCTCCGCGATCACCTCGCAGAAAACGGCGAAGAAATCGATGCTGTCCTGAGCTTCGAGGTTTCCGACGACGTCGTTGTTGAGCGCATGCTCGCCCGTGGCCGCGACGACGACAACGAGGCCACCATCCGCAACCGCCTCAAGGTCTACCACGAGGAGACCCAGCCCGTAGCAGACTTTTACGGCGACAAGCTTCTCGCCGTCGACGCTGAGGGCGACGTTGAGGAAATCAACGAGCGCGCCATGAAGGCACTGGGTAAGTAAACACCTCTACATAGTCGCAAGCGCCCTCCCGGAAGGATCCGGGAGGGCGCTTTTGCATGCATAGGGTGCGCGGTGGAACGCACTGCGGCCCATCTCCGATCGAGGACGCTGTGTTCGGAGACCGATGGGCCACACTCTGGATACACACCCACCGAACGCAGCCCATCTGGCGGCAATCCGCAGCAGGATCGCCGTGGTTGGGCCGCAAAAGAAGACGGCTGCAACGGAAAGTGGCCCGATGGTGGCCGAGCTCCCTGCTTTCACCACCGCCTGGGCCGCAGTGCGTGTACCCGCGATAAAGAATGCGGCCCAATCGTTACCGGGGCATTGAGTATTGGTAACAGATGGGCCGCAATACGGATGCTCGTCAAGGAAAGGTGGCCCAGAGACATGAAGTAGCCAAGAATAGAACACTTCCTGGACCGCAGTGCGTGCACCCGCGATACGGAACGCGGCCCAACCAATACCGGTGCGATGGGCATCGGCAGCAGATGGGCCGCATTCGGTAAATGGCGGCTAGCTAGGACGTGATGAGTGTCAGCTGGGTGGGAGATGTCTCCACGCGGAAGCCGGAGGAGGCGGCGATTTCAGCAACCTCGTCGACGGAGCGTGCATCTTCTGCGGAGGTGGCTAGGCACCGGGCGAGCTCGCCCTTGTAGTGCTTGTTGAAGTGGCTAACGACCTTTCGTGTCCCGTCGGGCTGCTCGGTTTCCACCCGGACGGTGCACACGCCCAAAGCGGGGTTCTTCACGGGACCGAGTGAGTGGTAGGCGCCGGAGCGCATATCGACGATGAATTCGGGGAGCTCATTTAGCACGGCGGTGAGGGCTTTCCCCCAGAAGGACTTGACGGTTTTCTTTCCAGGCAGGGTTGTGTTGCCAGACAGCCTGTACGCGGGAATGGCATCGGTTGCGCGGGTGACACCGAAGAGGGCGGAGCTGATAAGGATGCGGTCCAAAGCGGTGTCGGGGAGTGTGCCGGCATCGAGGGCGTCGAAAAGCACACCGGTGTAGCGGTAAATGGAGGCCATGGTGGGAGCCTCACGGAGTACAAGGTTCGCCTCTGCCTGGTCGATGAGACGCGGGCTGATTTTGAGGAACCCGAGCTGTTCTTCGGCGGGGATGGAGGCGAGCTCATCCATCAGCGTCTCCCGAATGGGGTTGAGGGAGGGGAAGGAGACCTCCATGGGGTCATTTTCTCCACCTGGTTCCTTAGTTTCGCTGGGCGGAAGAATGATGAGCATGTGTGCGATTCTACCGGTGGGGCAGGTGACCCAGCGCGCAGCAGGTGCGGTAGTACGATTGGGTGCCAGAAACGGTAAAGGAGAAAACAGTGGGTTTTAGGCGTAACAAGAAGATTGTCGCGAGGACACCGAAGGAGCTGGATGCCATGCAGGCGGCCGGCGAGATCGTTGGCGAGGCGCTCATCGCCTGCCGTGAAGCCGCCAAGCCGGGGGTGTCCACCCTGGAGCTCGACGCGATTGCGGAAAAGACGATTCGCGCAGCGGGTGCCAAGCCGACGTTCAAGGGCTACGAGGGATTCCCTGGCTCCATTTGCGCTTCGGTTAATGACATCATCGTTCACGGCATTCCGGACGAGAAGACGGTGCTGAAGGACGGCGACCTCATCTCCATCGACTGTGGTGCGACGTACAAGGGCTGGGTTGGCGATTCTGCACTCACCATCGAGGTGGGCACCGTCGCAGCAGATGCAAAGGCCCTCAACGAAGCAACCGAGTGGGTGCTCATGGAAGGCATGCAGGCCATGGTTCCCGGTAACAGGCTTACCGACGTCTCCCACGCGCTGGAGATGGCAACGCGCGCAGCGGAAAAGAAGTGGGGCTACAACTTCGGCATCGTCGATGGCTACGGTGGTCACGGCATTGGCCACGAAATGCACGAGGATCCATACCTGGCTAACGAGGGTCGTGGTGGTCGCGGTCCGATCATCCAGGAAGGTTCAGTTCTAGCCATTGAACCGATGCTCACCTTGGGGTCTGTGGACTCGGTGGTCTTCGACGACGACTGGACCGTTGCCTCCATCGATGGCTCGTGGGCTGCCCACTGGGAGCACACGGTTGCTGCCACGGCTGATGGGCCCCGAATCCTCACCCCGCGAAAAAATTAAGCAAAAAATCAGGATTGGTGAAATGTCACCTATGACCAGCATGTCCGTAAAGGTATATTCCCGAAACTATCGGAATAGCTGTGTTGTGGTTTAGAGAACGATAGCACCGCAACCTATAATGCCCGGTATGAGTGGGAAGCATCGTTTGAAGAGCACTGCGACACGTCGCTCCACGGCTGCACTGGCAGCCGCTGCGACGGCAGGCGCACTGCTCGCGCAGCCTGCAGCTGCATCCGCGCAGGATCTTGGTTCGTCCAACATCACTGCGGGGCTTGACCAGCTGAATAATGACATTCGCAACAACGCGTGGCAGACGCGCAACAACCTGGTGAACCAGGCCGACGCCGTTCTGCCTGCACCGCACAACCAGAACGTTAAGAGCATGGTTGATGGCGGTATGAACCTTCTGTTCCCGGGCCTTGTGGATCAGAAACTTGCGGAGAAGCGCGCGGCTGAGGAAGCCGCTGCTCGTGCAGAGGCAGAGCGCCTCGCAGCCGAGCAGGCCCGCATTGAGGCAGAGCAGGCTGAGGCCGCTCGTCGCGATGCCCTGAACATTCCGCAGGGAGTCTGCCCGCCGGAAGCAAAGGCCTGCATCGATATCGAAGGCAACCGCGCCTGGCTGCAGGAAAACGGCAAGATCACCTACGGTCCGGTGCCGGCATCTGCAGGCGCTGATGGGCACGACACCCCGCAGGGCATGATGACCGTGAATCGCAAGATCAAGGACGAGGTGTCCCGCGAGTTCGGTAACGCCCCGATGCCGTACGCAGTCTACTTCACGTACAACGGCATCGCGTTCCACGCAGGTTCCCCGTACATCCTGTCCCACGGCTGCATCCACCTGAACTACGGTGATGCAAAGGTGTTCTTCGAGCAGCTGAACATCGGCGATCGCGTGTTCGCATACGGTGACAAGACCTACGGTTACCCGAACGGTCCGATCTAAAAACTTCACGCTTCCGCGAAGTGGCGGGGTGCCCGGTTGTGCCGGGCACCCCGCTGTTGCTTTCTAGTGGAGTGGATCGGTCACTCGATGGGCTAGAACGCGGTGGCGAAGGCGAGGGGCAGAACTGTTGTGCCGAACCTGTCGGCAATGTCGCTACCGGCAACGGTGACTGACCAACCGGTGTCCACGATGTCGGTCAGCAGCAGAACAGGAGCAGTAGTATCCGTAATGGATACCTGCCCGTAGTCGTAGTGCGCATCAAGCGCGTTGACGCGGAAGGTGGAGTTCATCGCCGTGACCGGCGCCGTGCGGGTGGTAACCACCCCGCCAAACTCCATCTGCCCGATGGCAGCTAGTGCCTGGCCACAGACAAGGAGCATGTCCCGGCGGGCGGGATCCTCCGGTTCCAACACAACGATAGTGTGCGGGCGCTCCTCCCAGTTCCACGAAGCGAGAACACGGACGAAATTGTTGAGCCAGGGATCCTGCTTCCAGTTCGAGTTCGGTACCCAGGTCGGATCGGCAAACAGTGCGCGTAGCGCGGGGCCACGGGTAATGTCGTTCATCCTCCCCAGCGCCTTTCCCGGAGCCGTACCCGTAATCTTTCCGCGACGGATAGCGCCCGTGGGCCACCTCTTGCGCTGCTGAATATCTACACCGGGGGCGTTGAGTGATGCAGTGACTTCAGCCGAAGCGTCGGTGCTGTCCACAGTGGTGGGGTAGTGGGTGCCGGTGCAGTTATCGCAGCGCCCGCATCTCTCGTCAGGGGTAATGGTTGGGTCATCGAGCTGCTTTCGCAGGAATACCATGCGACAGCCGTCGGTGTGCTCATAGTCGAGCATGGCCTGCTGTTCCCGCTGGCGTGCAGCAGTGATACCTGCGTAGCGTTTCTCGTCATAGATCCAGTCGTCACCGGTTGCTACCCAACCACCGGCAACGCGTTCCACGGTGCCCTCAACCGCGAGGACTTTTAGGGTCTGGTCAATGCGGGAACGGGAGAGATCCACCGTTTTTTCCAGCTTCGCCGTGGATAGTGGTGAGCTTCCCAGCGCACCAAGGAGAGTATCCACGACCTCCTGGGAGGGCATCGAGGTGCTGGCGAAGTAGTCCCAGATGGCGCGATCCTCCGGGCCGGGCAGGAGGATGACGTCAGCCCGATCAGTGCCACGGCCTGCGCGACCGACCTGCTGGTAGTAGCTGACGGGGGAGCTCGGAGCGCCGAGGTGGATGATGAAGCCGAGGTCTGGTTTATCAAAACCCATGCCGAGTGCGCTTGTCGCAACCAAAGCCTTCACCTCATTGTCCAGGAGTTGCTGCTCGCGCTCGAGGCGTTCATCGGCATCTGTGCGACCGGTGTAGGCCTCCACGGGGATGTGCGCCGCCCGCAGAGCGGCAGCGAGGTCCTCGGCTGCGGAGACTGTCAGACAGTAGATGATTCCGGAGCCTTGAAGCTGGGGAAGGATGCCGGCGATCCACGTAGCTCTGGCAGAGGGGTCGTCGAGATGGACCACGTTGAGGTGGAGCGATGTGCGGTCGAGCCCACCACGGATGAGCCCGGTATCTGGGCCGAGCTGTGCGACAACATCGGCGACGACACGGTCGTTGGCGGTTGCCGTGGTGGCGAGAACTGGAGTGTCTGCTGCGAGATCGTTGTTGAGAAGTTCGCGGATTCTGCGGTAGTCGGGCCGGAAGTCGTGACCCCAATCGGAAATGCAGTGAGCCTCGTCAACGACGACCATGCCCACGCCTTTGATGAGCTGGGGGAGGATCGCCTCGCGGAAATCCGGGTTCACGAGACGCTCGGGGGAGATGAGGAGGACATCGACTTGTTCGCTGCGGATGGCGTCCTCAATCTCCTGCCACTGGCTGATGTTGGAGGAGTTAATGGTCTCTGCCCGGATCCCGGCAGAGGCGGCTGCCTGCACCTGGTTTCGCATGAGCGAGAGCAGTGGGGAGATGATGAGGGTCGGGCCGTATCCATTGCTGCGCAGGAGTTTGGCGGCGATGAAGTAGACAGCGGACTTGCCCCACCCGGTGCGCTGCACCACGAGGAGGCGTTTGTGGTTGTTGACGAGTTCGTCGATGGCACGCCACTGGTCGTCGCGAAGCGTGGCGGTGGGGCCGGCGATGCGGGTGAGGAGCTCTTGGGCGCTCCCCTTAGCTACTGGGTTACTCATGCCTCCTACGCTACGGCATGGCATACACACATGATTTTACCTGCGGTTTTAAGTTTTTTACCGCAGCGCGCCTGGAGATGGCGACAACGCTCCAGTGCCCATACCTAGGCTGGAGCAAAATCGCGATGGTAGCTGGTGGGAACTAGCAAAAACTCGGATTTGACCTACTGCTTCTTCTGAATGAGACGAACGAAAGCGATACCCACTGTGATGCAAGCAAACGCAATGGCGGTACGCATGGCCCAGTACGACCCATTGTCGGAGCTTGCAGCAATCCAAATGACCACGACTACGCAGCCAAGGATCCAGGTAGCGATGGCTTTATTGCTCATTTTTCTTGCCTCACCTCGTTGAGATCTTGGATATCTATGTATGGGGTTCGGTACCCATGTTGGCATGCTAAGAAACTGTGGATCTAGAAGTTCCATCCGACACCCACGCTACGTGGTGCGCGGGATGATCGGGCCGAACAGGTGAATATCGATGATGGGGCCGAGCTGGCGGGCGAGGACGGGGGCGGGCATGGAGGCGAGGGGCTCAGACTTGTAGATGAACCGCAAAACGCAGAGCCCGACGATTTGCCCGGCGGCGAACTGGATGCGGAGCTTCGCATCGGGTGTGCCAAGCTGGTGGGCGAGGGTGGTGAAGAGGGCGCGGTCAAGCCACTCACGGAAGAAGGCAAGGGTCTTCTCGTTTTCTAGGAGGGAACGGACGAGGAGCTGGACGTTGGTGGTGGCGAAGCTTTCCTCCCAGAAGCGGAGGACTTCGCCGAGGACGCGTTCGCCGGTGCCGGGGCCGCCGTCGCCGAAAGCGGTGGCGACCACCTCAACGGGGTCTTGGGGGAGTGACATGGCGGCGCGGAACACGCCCGCCTTGGAGCCGAAGTAGTAGGAGATCATGCCGGCGTCGCAGCCGGCGCGTTTGGCGATTGCGCGGACGGTGATGTCGGGGTAGTCCCGGGTAGAGAAAAGTTCGCGCGCGGCGGTGAGAATGGTGTCCTTGATTTCTCCGCGGGCGGCCTTGGGGCCTGTCATGTGGAGTTCCTTCCATAGGGGAATATTTTCAACGGGTGCCCCCATCATGAGTGTGAACTCACTACTGGTAGCAGGTGGAAACAATTCTAATTTCAACAGCATAGAAATTTTGTCGGCAAACCCTTAAAGTGGCGCACATTACAACATCCCCTTCTGTGTGGGGCAGCTAAATGCATATGAGGAGTGCGAAGAGCATGGCACAGAACGACGACATGTACCGCTTGGGCATCGATGTGGGGTCCACCACGGTGAAGGCTGTGCTGCTTCGTCCAGATGGAACCCGTGCCTTCGAGGATTACCGTCGCCACAACGCTGATGTGCGTCGAGAGCTCACTCGTTTAGTGCAAGACATCGCTACCGACCATTCCAATATCCGTACTGCCGTCGCAGTGACCGGCTCTGGCGGGCTGTCCATCGCCGAACACGTCGGCGCAACGTTTGTCCAGGAGGTTATCGCCGAGACGGAGGCCACGGAGCGCACCTATCCGGAGGCCGACGTCATCATTGAGCTCGGCGGCGAAGATGCCAAGCTCACCTACCTCAAGCCCACGCCCGAGCAGCGCATGAATGGTTCCTGCGCAGGTGGTACCGGTGCCTTTATTGACCAGATGGCTACCCTGCTGAAAACGGACGCGGCGGGGCTGAACGAGCTCGCCGAGGATTCCACCCAGCTGTATCCCATCGCTAGCCGCTGTGGCGTGTTCGCCAAGTCCGATATCCAGCCACTCATCAACCAGGGCGTGCCACACGAGGATCTTGCCGCCTCGGTTTTCCAGTCCGTCGCCACGCAGACGGTCGCGGGCCTGGCCAATGGCCGGCCAATTCGTGGCACCGTGCTTTTCCTCGGCGGGCCCTTGCACTTCCTGCCCGAGCTTCGGGAGGCGTATCGACGCATCCTTGACAAGGTAGACCAGTTCATTTCCCCGGACAACGGCCAGCTGTACGTGGCCTATGGCGCAGCCCTCCTGGCGGAGCGAGATTCCGAGCAGACGCTGCAGGAGATCGTCGACAAGCTAGAAAATGCAGGCTCCATCGGCGCGACAACCCGCAGGCTGCCTGCGCTGTTTGAGACCAAGGGTGACTACGAGGAGTTCCTCGAGCGCCACAACCGTGCCCACGTCGATCAAAAGGGCATCGCAGAGGCCACCGGAGATACCTTCTACCTGGGCATCGATGCCGGCTCCACCACCATCAAGGCGGTGCTCATCGACGAAGATGCCTCCATCGTCTTCAGCCACTACGCCTCCAACGAAGGCGACCCCGTGGCCGCAGCGACGGCGATCGTCACCCACCTGCGCACGGTGCTGCCACCCACGGCAACCATCGCGCGCAGCTGCTCTACCGGCTACGGCGAATCGCTCGTCCAGACTGCTCTTGGCGTGGATGAGGGCGAAATCGAGACGATGGCCCACTACCGCGCAGCCGAGTTCCTCGCGCCGGGCGTGACCAGTGTTATCGATATCGGCGGGCAGGACATGAAGTTCCTGAAGATCAAGAACGGAACGGTGGACTCCATCTCCGTCAACGAGGCCTGCTCGTCCGGCTGTGGCTCCTTCCTGCAGACCTTTGCCCACACCATGGGCACAGACGTGGAGCAGTTTGCCGAGGCTGCTGTCAAGGCACCCCACCCCGTCGACCTGGGCACCCGCTGCACGGTGTTTATGAACTCGTCGGTCAAGCAGGCGCAGAAAGATGGTGCCGACGTGGGCGACATCTCCGCGGGGCTGAGCTACTCCGTCGTGCGCAATGCCTTGTACAAGGTGATGAAGCTACGCAGCGCCGATGAACTGGGCGACGCCGTCGTCGTGCAAGGCGGAACGTTCCTGAACGACGCGGTACTGCGCGCCTTTGAGAAGCTGTCCGGTCGGGAGGTCGTGCGCCCCAACATCGCCGGGCTCATGGGTGCCTACGGAGCGGCGCTCACGGCCAAGAAACACGCGCAGCCGGGCGCAACATCCAGCCTGCTCAGCACCGAGGAACTCAGCGAGCTGACCGTGGAGACGAGCCGCAAGACGTGCCGGCTGTGCCAAAACCACTGCACGATGACCATTTCCACGTTCTCCACAGGGGAGCGGCACGTGTCTGGCAACCGGTGCGAGCGCGGTGCGTCCCTCGAGCGGGTGCCCGCCAAGTCGCCGATCCCCAACATGTATGACTGGAAGTACAAGCGCACCTTCGGCTACCGGCGCCTTACGGAGAAGAAGGCCACGCGTGGCGATATCGGCATTCCCCGCGTGCTCAACATGTACGAGGACTACCCCTTCTGGTTCACGGTGCTCTCCGCGCTGAAGTTCCGCGTCATGATTTCCACCCGCTCCAACCACGAGCTGTTCGAAGAGGGCATGGAAACCATCCCCAGTGAGAACGTCTGTTACCCGGCGAAGCTCGTCCACGGGCACATCAACAACCTCCTGGACAAGGGCGTGAAGACGATCTTCTACCCGTGCGTCACCTTCAACGACGACTCCGCCAAAGGCCAGGAAAACACCTTCAACTGCCCGATCGTGGCCACCTATCCCGAGGTCATCCGCAACAACATGGAGCGCATCACCGAGGGTAAAGCCACCTTTCTATCTCCGTTCGTGTCCCTCCACAACAAGGAACTCCTGCCCGAACGTCTGGCAGAGGTCTTCGAGCCGTGGGGTGTCACGGAGGAGGAGGCCCGCACTGCCTGCGAGGCCGGCTGGGAGGAAATGGATGCCTACCACGCGGAGATTCAGGAAAAGGGGCGCGAAGCCCTCGATTACGTGCGTGAACACGGTATCCGTGGCATCGTTCTCGCCGGTCGCCCCTACCACCTCGATCCCGAAATCAACCACGGCATTCCCGAGGTTATCCAGGGGCTAGGGCACGCGGTTCTCACCGAGGATTGCCTGCCCCAGGGCCACCTCGAGCGGCCCCTGCGCGTGCGTGACCAGTGGTCCTTCCACTCTCGTCTATATGAGGCCGCCGGCACCGTGTCCGGCACCCCTGAACTGGAGCTCGTGCAGCTCATCTCGTTCGGTTGTGGTCTCGACGCCATCACCTCCGATCAAGTGCAGGAAATCCTCGAAGGTGAGGGAGAGGTCTACACCTCGCTGAAGATTGACGAGGTCAGCAACCTGGGAGCGGCTACCATTCGCCTCCGCTCGCTCGTGGCTGCGGTGGATGAGCGCTCCCAGGCGCGCGCAAGCTCCGGCACGGACGACGGTGCTGGCTCGCGCGCAAGCGTCAGCGAGCGTCAGTCGGTGCACATCGACACGACGAAGACCCTCGGCGAGGAAGGGGAGGAGACCTACCGCGCCGCCGGTCATGTTCACGCCCGCGTTCCGTACACCAAGGACATGCAGCGCGAGGGCTACGAGATCCTCATGCCGCAGCTCGCGCCCATTCACATGCGCCTGTTCGCGCCGGTTCTGCGCACCGCCGGCTACAACGTGCGCCTGCTGGAGGAGGCTACCGACGATGACATCGAGGTGGGCCTCAAGTATGTGAACAACGATTCCTGCTACCCGGCCATCGTCGTCATCGGCCAGCTCATCAGTCAGTTCTTAAACGGCACCGCCGACCCGGACCGCACCGCCGTGGGCATCACCCAAACCGGTGGTCAGTGTCGCGCGACCAACTACGCTGGGCTGCTCCGCAAGGGGCTTGTCGACGCTGGGTACCCCCAGGTTCCTGTCATCGCACTGTCTGCTCAGGGGATTGAATCCAACCCCGGTTTCTCCATCAGGCCGAAGATGTTGCACAAGGCCTTCCAGGCCGTCACCGTGGGCGACGTCCTACAGAAGTTGCTGCTGCGCACCCGCCCGTACCAGATCGACGGCAACGTCGACCGCCTGTACGAGAAATGGGACCGCATCAGCCGCGACTGGTTCACAGGTAGGCACTTCGTGCCTGCGCTAAAGAAGCGTCTCGGGTTCGGTGCCCTCATCCGCGCCATCGTCGCGGACTTCGATGTCGTGGAGCTACAGCAGATCCCGCGCAAGCCACGCGTCGGCCTGGTGGGCGAGATCCTCGTCCAGTTCCACCCGGATGCCAACAACCACGCGGTGGCCACCATCGAAGCCGAGGGCTGCGAGGCGGAGCTGCCGTCGCTGGCTCAGTTCTTCCACATGAGCCTCATCAACTCCCACTTCAAGGAGACGGTTGTCGGCTCCATGACGACGAACCAGCGTCGCCTGTCGGACTTCGCGCTGTGGGGCATGCAGCAGTACGAGAAGGTCGCCCGCAAGGCGCTTGCCACCTCCACCCGGTTCGAGCCCGGCCCCACCATTCAGGAGCTGGCGGAGAAAGTGCAGGATGTGTGCTCGCTGGGCAACATCGCCGGCGAGGGCTGGTATCTCACAGCCGACATGATGGACATGATCGAAAATGGGTGCCCCAATATTATTTGTGCGCAGCCATTTGCGTGCCTGCCCAATCACGTCATCGGCAAGGGTATGTTCCGTGCCCTGCGGGTGCGCTACCCCGAGGCCAACATCGTGGGCATCGACTACGACGCCGGCGCCAGCGAGGTCAACCAGTTGAACCGCATCAAGCTCATGATCGCCACGGCGAAGAAACAGCACGACTTCCACTTCGAGGATCCGGGTGTGGGTGCGACCTCCGCGTCCGGTCCGACCAGTGCTAGCGGTGCCAATGCCCGCACCTGTGGCTGCGGATCCAGTACAGCGTCATCGAATATCCCCGACCAGAAGCGTCCCGTCTCCCTCGGGATTCCCGTCATGGTGCACTCCTCTGCCAAGTAGCGGGAAACTCTGCCTACGGTGCCATTCCCGTGTGTGGCGCAGCCGTGGATGCGCCGCACCGCAGGCTTAGCTGTGGATACGCGCTACTTCGTTGCCACTTCAAAAGCGGTCAACGAGGTGGCACGCACGGGGTTAGTTCCGTGCAGGGGTCTTCTAGCTCAAGCGCTGCAAAGAAACTAAATTTGCGTGAAAAGTGACAGAAAGGTTCAGTGCATACCTGAACCGAAACCCAAGGCGTTTACATTTTTTAGACTGTTTCAAGATGGTTCTCTTCTCTTCCTGATGCACTCATCCTGAACCAGCGGAACGTACAAGGAAAGCGGACTGGCCAGTCCGCCTCTGAATCCATATCAAAAAGTTCCTGGAAGCTAAACAGCTCGTCGCTGTCGACAGTGGGCGGCACTGCGAGGATAGTGACCATTTCATAAACGCCGTATTGATTGAGTTCCTCGGCAAGAAACTGCTCCCACGGTTTGATTTCGGTAACGAGGAAGCGAAACGTGTAATTGTTGGGGTCACGGCTTTGGCAGACGGCTTGTTCGCTGGCTAGCAATACTGTGACTCGTTGCCTTACTAAATCTAGCCGTGCCTCGTAGCGCCGCTTCGCCGCGTTGAGGTCGTCATCGCTGCAAAGAAACGTTGTTTTGAAACATATAATCAAGGTCGCACTCCTGGAATTTTGGCGTAAATAAAACTCGTGGGGCAGTAACGCAATTAGATATGAACAACTGCCACTGTAATTAATCTGCGCGTGCGGAGAGTTAAGCCATCCTTAGAGCTTTATCTGTCGTTTCAAACTATCTCGGAGTGATCTTTGACGTATGCTGAAGCGAGATTAAGCGTAGATGACGTGGCGACTGCCGAGGCGTTGGAAAGCAGCTCGTGCACACGCGAGTCTGTGCAGTAGCTGTTATGCGCTAAGATGACTGCAGAAAAGCGGGGGACACGCGGGTACTTGCGTACCGCGGGGGTGACGTGTATTGTGCTAGCTTGGTGTCTCTTTACGAGGGATGCCTATGCAGTGATACTCAGATACGACTTTTAATAAAGTCTGACCAGGCAGCAGACTGAAAGCGGCTACTCATGTGGTCGGGATGGGTCTGGTTGCCGGAAAACGTGGAGGATATGGCTAAGGAAGGCGCAATTGAAGTTGAGGGTCGCATTGTCGAGCCTCTGCCCAACGCAATGTTCCGTGTCGAGCTGGACAACGGACACAAAGTGCTTGCTCACATCTCGGGCAAGATGCGCCAGCACTACATCCGCATCCTTCCCGAGGACCGTGTCGTCGTAGAGCTGTCGCCCTACGATCTCACCCGCGGTCGCATCGTGTACCGCTACAAGTAATAACGTAAGCCTCCTTACTCCAGGCTGGGGAAACCGGTTGCACCCAAAAACCTGTGTCCCGCGCAACTGAAACGATGCGCGGGTCGTGGCACAAGCAACACGAACCCTGGCTTTCTTTACCTCCGGCTACGGTGGCTGGAGCCGTCCGTAATCCACAACCCAACTCCCCGGCGTTCCGCCCCGGGTAAAGCGTTGTGTTAGGGACGGATGAGTAGGGAGAAAACCACCGCAACAACCGGAAAGGTACGTTCCACTTATGGCACGTCTAGCTGGTGTGGATCTTCCGCGCAACAAGCGCATGGAAGTTGCACTGACTTACATTTATGGCATCGGGCCCGCCCGAGCCAAGAAACTGCTGGAAGAGACCGGCATTTCTCCCGACCTGCGCACCGACAACCTCACGGACGAGCAGATTGCTTCCCTCCGTGACGTGATCGAGGCGAGCTGGAAGGTCGAGGGTGACCTGCGTCGTCAGGTTGCTGCCGACATCCGCCGCAAGATCGAAATTGGTTGCTACCAGGGCATGCGCCACCGTCGTGGCCTGCCTGTTCACGGTCAGCGCACCAAGACCAACGCTCGTACCCGCAAGGGCCCGAAGAAGACGATCGCAGGAAAGAAGAAGTAATACATGCCTCCAAAGTCTCGTGCCGGCCGCCGTACTGGCCGCCGGATTCAGAAGAAGAACGTGGCTCAGGGCCACGCATACATCAAGTCCACGTTTAACAACACCATCGTGTCCATCACGGACCCGTCGGGCGCTGTGATTTCCTGGGCATCCTCCGGCCACGTTGGCTTCAAGGGTTCCCGTAAGTCCACTCCGTTCGCCGCACAGATGGCTGCCGAGAACGCTGCCCGCAAGGCAATGGATCACGGCATGAAGAAGGTTGACGTGTTTGTCAAGGGCCCGGGCTCAGGTCGTGAGACCGCTATCCGCTCCCTCCAGGCAGCTGGCCTCGAGGTCACCTCGATGTCGGACGTTACGCCGCAGCCGCACAATGGCTGCCGTCCCCCCAAGCGTCGCCGGGTTTAAGTAAAGGAGAAAGGATAAGTTATGGCACGTTACACTGGCCCCGCCACACGTAAATCTCGCCGTCTCCGCACCGACCTGGTTGGTGGAGATATGGCGTTCGAGCGTCGCCCCTACCCCCCGGGACAGGCTGGCCGCGCTCGCATCAAGGAATCTGAATACCTGATTCAGCTGCAGGAGAAGCAGAAGGCTCGCTTCACCTACGGCATCATGGAAAAGCAGTTCCACCGCTACTACGAAGAGGCTGCCCGTCGCAAGGGTAAGACCGGTGACAACCTGGTCATCCTCCTCGAGTCGCGTCTTGACAACGTGATCTACCGCGCAGGTCTGGCTCGCACCCGTCGCCAGGCTCGCCAGCTGGTCACCCACGGCCACTTCCTGGTTAACGGTGTGAAGACGAACATTCCGTCCTTCCAGGTCTCCCAGTACGACATCATCGATGTCAAGGAGAAGTCCCGGAAGATGCTGTGGTTCGAAGAGGCTCAGGACGGCCTCGTCGACGCTGTCGTACCTGCATGGCTGCAGGTTGTTCCGTCCACTCTGCGTATCCTCGTGCACCAGCTGCCCGAGCGTGCTCAGATCGACATTCCGCTGCAGGAGCAGCTGATCGTCGAGTTCTACTCCAAGTAATCCTTGGAGCTAACTAGAACCCCATAATCCTTTTAATGCCACGAGGGCGCAATATAGCGGGCGCCCACCAAAGGAGAAAACAAGTTTCATGCTCATCTCACAGCGTCCAGTACTGACTGAGGAGCCGATCGATTCCGCGCGTAGCCGGTTCACCATTGAGCCGCTCGAGCCGGGCTTCGGCTACACCCTGGGTAACTCCCTTCGTCGCACGCTGCTGTCGTCCATTCCGGGCGCAGCCGTGACGTCGATCAAGATCGACGGTGTTCTCCACGAGTTCACCACGATCACGGGCGTGAAGGAAGATGTTTCTGACATCGTCCTGAACGTCAAAGGCATCGTCCTGTCTTCGGATTCGGATGAGCCCGTCGTTATGTACCTCAATAAGGAGGGCGCAGGCGAGGTTAAGGCCGGCGACATTCAGCCCCCGGCCGGCGTGGAAATCCACAACCCGGATCTCCACCTGGCAACGCTGAACGACGATGGCCGTCTGAACATGGAGCTCGTCGTCGAGCGTGGCCGCGGGTACGTGCCTGCTGCCATGAACAACGATGTTGCTGAGATCGGCCGGATCCCGGTCGACCAGATTTACTCCCCGGTTCTCAAGGTCAGCTACAAGGTCGAGGCAACGCGTGTTGAGCAGCGCACCGACTTTGACAAGCTGGTCATTGATGTGGAGACCAAGAACTCCATTACCGCCCGCGATGCTATGGCATCCGCCGGTAAGACTCTCGTGGAACTGTTCGGCCTCGCACGCGAGCTGAACACTGCGGCAGAGGGAATCGAAATCGGTGCATCCCCGCTTGAGGGCGACAACACCGCTTCCTACTCCATGCCGATTGAGGATTTGGACTTTTCCGTTCGCTCCTACAACTGCTTGAAGCGTCAGGAGATCCACACCGTCGGTGAGCTCGCAGAGTGCACCGAGTCGGACCTGCTGGATATCCGCAACTTCGGTCAGAAGTCCATCAACGAGGTCAAGGTTAAGCTCGCTGGGCTCGGCCTCACCCTGAAGGACGCTCCGGAGGACTTCGACGTCACCACCGTTGAGGGGTACGACGCCGAGTCTGGTGGATACCACGATCCGGACGCAGACGCAGACGTAGACGAATAAGAAGGAAAAGGGCGGTCGAATTTGTCGGCGCGCGCTTTGACAATCTGAACTTACACAAACACGAGGAGTTAATCCTATGCCAACCCCGAAGAAGGGACCGCGTCTCGGTGGCTCTGCCCAGAACCAGAAGCACATTCTGGCTAACCTGGCTGCGCAGCTGATCGAGCACGGCGCAATCAAGACGACGGACGCCAAGGCTAAGCTGCTGCGCCCGTACGTAGAGAAGATCATCACCAAGGCCAAGGCTGGCACGGTTGCTGATCGTCGCAACGTTCTCAAGAAGATCGCTGACAAGCAGGTTGTTGCTTACCTGTTCAACGAGCTTGCCCCCCAGTTTGAGGGCCGCGAGGGCGGTTACACCCGCATCGTGAAGCTCGGCCAGCGCAAGGGCGATGGTGCTTCCATTTCCCAGATCTCCCTGGTTCTCGAGCCCACCGTTTCCAAGGAAGCTGAGCGCGCTACCCGCGCCGCTGCTTCGAAGAAGGCCGACGAGGCCGAGGAAGCTAAGGCTGAGGAGACCAAGGAGGAGGCCCCCGAGGTAGAGGCTGAGACCTCCACCGACGCTGAGGCTGAGGCTGAGGCAAAGGAAGAGGCCGCCGAGGACGAGAAGTAATCTCCCCTCTCTCTTCATCCCCCGCACCCTGTGTGCGGGGGATTTTTTGCTTGTCGATGTCGATTCGGGGTAGTTGGTACCGTGTGTCCGCGTAGTTGGTCCGCGTAGTTGGTACCGGGGTTCCACCGCGTTCCTGGAACACCGGTACCAACAAACCGCATCCGACAGTCGACGCCTCCATCCTCCCTCCGCTCTTCCTCACCGTTGGTTGCCAAGGAAGGACGTAAACAAAAAAGAGCGCCTCATCAGAGGCGCTCAAAATGAAAGGGGAGGCTTAGACCAAGCCGAGCTGGGGGAGCACAGCAGCAACCGCGCCGCCGAGCAGAAGAAGAACCGCTGCGACAATAACACCGATGCCTGCATCGTTGAGCTCGCCGTCGGCGGTGCTTAATGCGCTGTCTGCTCCCTTTTGGGGAGTCTTAGAGGGCGTGGGTTCGTCCTCATAGGACTGACCCTTTGAGCAGGCAGTCAGAGCCGGAAGGAGGCCATTGCGAATGGTAACAGCCTTTTCAGCAGAAGCAATGTCATTCTTGAACTGGGCCTCCTGCATACTAACCATTCGGTCGTACTCTTCTTTTGAGATGCCCTCTCGGTTTTTGTCCGGATCTATCGGGTAAATCACGTGCTTGATTCCGTGCTCATCCGTTTCAACCTTTACATCACCTTTTTTATCACCTGGCTTATCCGACTTAATTGGCGGCAGTCCAGCCTTCCACTTGCCGTCCTTGAGCTCTTGCTTCAGCCCTTTAATCTTTTCTTTGTCGCGCTGATTATCAGCAGAAATTTGGTCAATATATGAGCTTGCCTGCTGCGAATTGATGTCGTTAAAGAATGGGAGGTACGAAAATTCCTTTTCATCCTTATTGAAAGTGAAGGAGCATGTATTACCTTCGAACACGACAGACGCAGCGTTGGCAGGGATAGTGAACATGCTAGAGCACGCAGCGACTAGCGAGACTAAAGCAATGGTCTTCTTCGATGACCGCATAGTTTTCTCCAATTTTGAATTAGCCCCGCAAACTGTCGAGGGCGAGGTTGAGGTTCCTTGTTATCGTACACGGTGAGAAACCAATCGGCAGGCCTACAAATGAGGCGACTACTTCCTAGTTAATCACCGCGACAAAACAGCAAATCGCCCTATGGAAGTAAGGTGGCGATGCTCGGTGGCAGAATGTTCTTCACCTGGGGAGGCAAACCGATGACAAGCCCGACGAGGGCGATTACCGAGCCAGCAATAATGCCGATTGCCGTATCATTGGGTTCTCCGTCTGCGGTGCTTAAGGAAGAATCGGGCTTCTGCGATTCCTTATACCCCGTGGCACAAGCCTGAAGCTGGGGGATCAGCTCCCCGATCACCTTTGTCATTGCCTCCAGCGGCTCGACCTCGCGGAAATAGACGGAATCGGTAATCTCACCGTCTTTCCTCATCGCCTGTAGGTCCTCGATTTGCCTGGTGTAAACCATTTTTTGCACGGAGTAGCCGATAAACTGCGTTTGTGCGTTTGATTTCTTTACCTTCAGCGCATTGCCCTCGTTCATTGCTTTTCTGAAAGCTTTTTCCGATGGCGAGATCTGTTCATTTTCACGGAGGTTAATCTTCAGCATGCAAAGCTCAGTCTCTTGGTCAGTGGTATCCGCATTTGCAACGGGCGCGACAAGGCTGCTTCCTACAGCGACGGCGGCGACCAGGGGCCAGAATTTCCTGTGACGGTGGGGCATGGGGCTCCTTATAAAAAGTGCGATAAGTGACTTATTTGAACCGTAAAAGATAGCAAAAGGTAGCGCAATTGATGGGGCGGCAAAGTGGGAAGAAACACTATTTTGATTGACCCTCTTGCCCTGATTAGGGGTGAATTGGTAGGTCCAATCTGGTGCGAGGGATCTTAAGAGTGGGCAGTTCCTTTGGCATCTGCCTTTTAGATGGTTCTCAAAATTTCGTTTGCGGCAGGGCAAATTGATGCTATCGACGGGATCGGAATATGTAAGATAAAAAATAGTTAGCCAAACGAAAGGAAAAGATCATGGTTACGAATGAATCCAACGTAGACCGCATTGTGCGGCTTGTGATTGCGGTTGTGTGCGCGGTACTGGCATTTACGGTGACATCGCCGGGGACGGTGTGGGGAGTGATTCTCCTCATCGTCGCAGTTGTGATGCTCGTGACTGCGGCAATCGGCTGGTGCCCCCTGTACAGGCTGTTTGGTGTCAACACCTGCAAGAACCAGTAGACGCAGGGTGTGTGGTGCGGAGTCGGGATTAGGGTGCAGGAGGTAAAACCCACGCCCGCTACACTGTGTGGTTATGACAGTGAACCTCCGCTTCGACATTGCCTATGACGGGACAAACTTCCATGGGTGGGCAACGCAAAAAGGTGGACTCCGCACCGTACAGCAAACGATCGAGGAAGCACTGCGACTCGTGCTGCGGTTGGATGACTCTTACCAGCTCACCGTCGCAGGCCGAACTGACGCGGGGGTGCACGCCACAGGGCAGGTGGCCAACATGGTGGTGCCCGAGTCCTGTCTGGAGCAGCGCTCCATTGACGGCGACCCAGCCCGGCTTACCCGTCGGCTCAACAAACTTCTGCCTGACGATATCTCCCTGCTCGCCGTCAGTGCTGCACCGGGAGCCTTCGACGCACGATTCGGGGCACTTCGCCGCTACTACGAATATCGTGTCACCACACGTCCGGGCGGTCCCCTACCTTTGCGGAGGTTTGATACCGCTACCTGGAAAAAGCCTGTAGATATCGATGTTGTATCAGCATGTGCATCGGCCTTTGTAGGGCTGCATGACTTCGCCGCACTGTGCAAGCACAAACCTCACGCCACCACGATCCGCACCGTCGAAACGTTCACATGGGAAGACATATCAACTCCCCGTGAGCCACAGACCTACCTTGCAAAGGTCAGCGCAGATGCGTTCTGCTGGTCCATGGTGCGCTCCCTCGTCGGAGCATGTCTCGCTGTGGGGGAGGGGCGCCGGGATCTCTCGTTCGCACCACACCTGCTCACTCTGAAAGAACGAGCCGCCGATGTTCCCGTTGCGTCGGCATGCGGACTGACCCTCACAGGAGTGGACTATCCCAGTGATGCGGAGCTTGCGAGCCGAGCAGAAGAGACAAGGCGCAAGCGAACAGCCGATGAAATTGAGTAGCTCAGACCAATGAGCGGGCACCTACTCATGGTGAGCCGGATATAGGGGTGGTTCCCGGAGGCAGGTAACTTGACATGGGGCCTTGAAAGAGGCCGTGTCGGAGAGCCGAATCCTCTCTGGGGCGCTAGCTCGTGCGTTCCCATGCGTTCCCCGTGGGTGCCACTGGCGGGGGGTTGGCTGAGGAGGCCGTACAAAGAAAGTCTCTGGCATACGGGGAGGTTAGGGGAGTTATAAGCAAAAGGCTCCGGATCTGTGGAAGGGTAAAGCGGGCACGCCTACCAAAACGCAGCGGAGTGACCGACTACGATGTCTGAGAGATAGATATCACTAACGTACAGAGAACAAACAAAGGATGTGGGGCTGCGTGATGGAAACAGCGCTTATAGCAATCGCTGTCTGTGTCATACCGGGCCTTCTCGTTAGTTGGATCTCCGGGATGCGGACACCGACATCAGCAATGTGCGCCGTGCCGGTGACCGTCGGAATGTACGGGATCGCGTCAGCTCTGTTCCACCCGTTGGGAATTTCCTTTACTCCCACAGCCGTTATTTGGTTTATCGTTCTCGTCGCTGCCCTGGCTGCACTGTGGAGAGGTGCTTTCTATTTCGGGCGACGCCACCGTGCGAAGAACTTCTCTCTCGTTCCCGATAGTCAACATGTTGGTCAACCACCAGCAATCCCAGCCGCCAGTGCTGCACGTCGTGCCTCCGACTTCGTGCGCCTCAACCCGGCGTGGCGGCCAGGATCCATTTCCGATCAGCGGTGGCTGTTGCCCGCCGCCGGCGTGATCGCCGGCGCGTACTTCATCATGTCTCGTTCGTTTGCTGTGATCGAGCGGTCGTGGGGTGGATTGGAGAACGTGTACCAGGGTTGGGACGCACACTGGCACGCCTCTGTCGTCCGCTTCATCGGCGAGACAGGCATCGCCTCACCCACAGAGATGGGGATCCTGCAAAACGCAGAAACCGGCCATCCTCTGTACTACCCCACAGCCTGGCACTCGACGGCCTATCTCATTGGTCAGTTTGCTGATCTTTCCCCCATTGCAGCCCTCAACGTCACGTCGGTTGTGCTCGCGGGAGCGCTCTTCCCTATCTCCGCTGCAGCACTGGCATGGCGCGTCGTAGGCACGCGCGGAGTGACAAGCCAATTGGCCGCCGGTTTTGCTGCTGTACTTGTTGGCGTTGTGCCCGTTCTGTTCTGGATCGGCTACTACGTTGGGGCCTGGCCGTACCTCTCCGCCGTGGCCATGATCGGCATCGTTGTGAGCGCGTTTATGTCCGTTCCTGCGGTGCCCAAACGCGCCTTCGCCACAGCACTCGCATTCGCCGGCCTCGTGCAGACGCATCCAGCACCGGCGACACACGTGGTGATCTTCCTACTTCTGTGGTGGCTGACGAAGCTCGTGTGGAAACCCTCGCACACGCCTCGCTCCTGGCAGCAGGGTGTAGGGTTCCGCCTTCGCGATCTTGGTCTTCTTGCCCTGACAGGCGTGGCCGGCGCGCTTATTTTGCTGCCGCAGATCATCGCGGGATCGTCGCAGACCGAGGACGTCGTCAATTTCGACGACGCGGAAAGTCTGAGCATGGCCAAGGCATGGGAGACAGCGTTCAACCTTGCTACCCGCCACACCGATGAGATTGGTTTCGATTCACTTCCGCTCCTCTGGGTGGGGTTGGCAGGCATGGTCATCGTGCTGGTCTGGCGGGGCAACCTGTGGGGGCCGCTGGCCTATCTGTTCAGTCTCGTCGTCACCGTCAACTCCATGCACCCCTTCACCGGGGCCTGGGGCGATGCATTCACCTTTATCGGTGGTCTGCACTACAACGGCACGCACCGCCTCATCATGCCCGTCGCGCTGCTACTCGTCGCCTACGCGGGTGCGGCCATCGCCGTCGTGGTTCGCGTCGTGTGCCTCGGGCCGGTGCGTCGCCTATCTATGCTTTCCGTCGTGCTGTCAACAATCGTCGGACTTATCGTGGGCGCGGCGCTCTGGGTCGCAGTGGATAACCGCACGGAAGGGAAGCTCGACTGGCCAATCGCGAATTCTCGTGATCAGCGCATGGTGAATAAGTATGACCTGAAAGCGTGGCGCTGGTTGGCGAATCAGCCTGGTGCGTACGAGCACCGGATTTTCTCCGACCCTGCCGACGGATCCGGATGGATGTATGCGTACAACGGCCTGCCCGCTTTCTACACCCACTACAACTGGCCGTACGCGCTATCAGATTCGGACACGACGATGTTGTACTTCCATCCCAACCTCCTGGGCGTGGGCAACTTCGGGGACCCGATGCTGCGCAACACCGTAGATGAGGCCGCCAAGAACCTCGACATCAACTACATCATTACGAGCCCGTTCAATTTCTGGGACTTCCAGAAAACCAAGGCGGAGTGGATTCCCGGCCTCGACCGGACGCCAGGCGTGACCGATGTGTACCGTGATCACAACGTGACGATCTACGTCGTCAACGAGAGGTTCACCGATGCCGAGATCACACGGATGAGAGAGTCCGGTGATTCACCGGATCCGCTGCTTCCCGTCCCCACCAAGGGGCAGATGGGGGTAGCTACGACCGATCAGGAAATTAACCAGCCGTACTACCACCGACCGGAGAAAACGATGCCGGGAAAAGCACAACAGTCCTCGACTGAGGCTGAGGTGCGTCCGAAGCCCGTTCCTGTTCCAGGGGACTTCACCCCGGATGGCATCCCGGACCATGATCCGCCACCACCGGATGCGCCCTAATCACATAACGCATGCAGTGGCCAGTGTCACGCAGGCCAGTGTCACGCACGGCGTGAAGCTCGCGAATTACTCCTAATGAGGGGCTCGCGGGCTCTTTTGCATGTGGCTGATGCCCGATTGGCATGCCTTTTGTCATACCTATTGTCATGTCTCCTAGACATGCCTATTCGCATGCCCTGTGTGCATGTCCGAAGGACATAGTCATTTGTGCGCTTTGAGCCTTGCTTGTTCTGGGGGCTCCACACTGTGCATCCCGCTGCTCCCGTTCCCGTTGCAGCCCGATTGCTACGGGGTTAATCTGAAGCCCGATCGACAATATCGAAAGACAAAATCAGGGGAAAACAGGGGGAAACATGGCACAACTTCTCGCGCCGACTACTAAACCGCAGGTCTCAGGGTACAAGTTCCTGGTGAGGAGGGCAGAGCACGCACTCATCTACGCCGACGCACGCATGATCCACGACCCGTTAGCCAGGCTTCGCCGCAGCCTCGCACTGGGCCTCATCGGCTGCGCGCTATTTGCACTTGGAGCAGGCGCGATGGCGATGTTCAAACCGCAGGCAGAGCCGGGGGATGCCGCCATCGTCCGGGCCGAGTCCGGCGGTTTGTACGTGCGCGTGGGGGAGACCTACCACCCGGCGTTGAACCTCACCTCAGCGCGCCTGATCGCTGGGGAACCGGCGCAGCCTGCCCGTGCCGCCGATGAAATCTTGGCGACGAAGGAGTTCGGTCCGCCGGTGGGCATCCCCGGCGCGCCGGGTGTCCTCGCGGCGGGGGATGCGGGGGATGAATCTACCTGGTCTGCGTGTACGCGTGGCCAGGGCGAAACACAGGTGGTGGAAGGTCTTGACAATCCGCCTGCGGCCGCGCCGGGGGAATTCTTCCTGGCGCGTGTGGGTCGCGATGAGTATCTGGTGACGGCGGAGGGGCGGCGCAAGCTGCCAGACGCCGATTCCGCAGAGGGCGCGACGGTGCGTCGCCATCTGGGCATTCCAATGTCGGCGGGTGCATGGGAGCCCTCGGCGGCGGTGCTCGACATTCTGCCGGAGCTGCCCTCTATGGAGTCGCTTCCCCGCGTAGCCTCGGCGAGACTTCTGCGTGCGGGGGAAAGGGTGTGGCTCGACGATGGTGAGGGGCTCGCGCCGGTGACGGCCTTCCAGGCGGAGGTTTTGCGGGAGGTGGGGGTCGCCGAGCGTGAGGTGCCCCCGGAGACGCTGCGGGGTAGGCCGTTGTCTGAGACTGCCGTTGCCTTGCCTGCGGAACGGGGGACGTTTGTTCCGGTTCATCCAGCGGATACGGTGTGTGTGAGTCAGCGTGCGACGAGGCTTGCGGAGTCGCGGGGGTGGGGCCTCTTCGCGTCGGCGGGTACAGCTGGGGTGGCGGTGGATGCGCCCGTCGTCGGTGTCCTGCCTCCCGAACGTTCGCTGCCCCCGGGCGTGGGAATTGCGGGGACGAGCGTGGCGACGAGGTTCTCTGCGACGCGGTCAGGCGGCATGGCGGTTACCGTCGGTGACGGGGTGGTCATTGTGGGGGAGACGGGCACGTATTTCCCCGTTCCGGTTGCCTCCGCCCCGGCGCTTGGCGTGGAGGATGCTACCCCGGCGCCGTGGTCGGTGGTGAGTTTGTTGCCCCGTGGTGCGGCTCTTACCGCTGAGGAGGCTTCCTCGCCGCAGCTATGATGAGGCCACCCAAGGCGAAGCCAATTAGTACGGCAAGCGGCCACCATGTGCCCGCTTCCTCCGTCGTCGTTGCACTGATCGGTTCTGGTTGGCGTGCGGTTTGCCTTTCTTCTTCAAGCTTGTCGACGCTCTCCTGCACATCCAGTGCACCCGTCACCGGATGTGCGGCCGAGTACACCAGTGCCCGCAGCTCCTCCGGCGTGGCGTGGGGGTAGCGCTCCTTCAACAGTGCGACAAACCCTGTGATCACTGGCGCTGCGAAGCTCGTTCCCTGGAATTCTGTCTTGTCCGTCGCTGTGGCGTAGCCGTGCCCACTTGTCGACGCAGCAATGCTTGCTGTCCCCGGTGCCCCCACGGGTCGCTTTCCTCCCAGGTCGAGGGAGTACTCGGCGATAACAGAAGGCGTGTTCAGAGCGCTGACGGCGATGACCGTGGGGAAATGCGCGGGGTAGCTGATGGAATCTGCGGGGCAGTCGCCGGCGATGTTGCCCGCCGCCGCGACGATGACGGCCCCCTCCCGTTCGGCGCGGTCAATAGCCTCCTGTAACACGCCGGGGGCAAGTGTCGTTGTGCGGGACAAACACGACGAGACGGAGAGGTTAATAACGTCTGCATGCTCATCCAGGGCCCGGTTAATGGCGTGGCCCAGGCTATCGAGGGTGCCGCCGGTTTCGGTTGCGGATTGTTTGATGGCAATAAGGCGGACATCGGGGGCGACACCAACAGGCTTCTTCACATCATCCCCTCCACTGGATTTCCCTCCTCCTGCTCTTTCACCCCCACCTTCACCTCTTCCTTCACCACTACCCCCACCCCGGCCGGAGCTTGCGGAGGCCGGGGTGCGCAGGCCAATGATGCTGGCGACAGCTGTGCCGTGGCCTTCGCAGTCTGTGAGTGCACCGGTGGGGGAGAAAGGAGGGTCGAGGAACGTGCCGGCGTCGACAAGCTCGGGGAGGAGAGGGTGCGGGGTGATACCCGTGTCGATGACAGCGACGGTGACCCCGGCGCCGGTGGCGAAGCGGTGGGCAGCGTGGAGGGAAGCGGACAGAGCTGTGGCGCGGGCAACGTCGGATGGCCCCGCAGGAACAGGGACCGGATCGCCGTCGGGGCACGCCGACCCCTTCGGTGATGTGGGTTCCGGCGCAGAGGTGAAATCCGCTGGTGGCGTGGATTCCACCTGACTCGTTGGGCTGGGACGGGGCTCCTCCTGTGCGGATGCCTCCACGGCCATGAGCCCGAGGATGGTGAGTAGGGCAAAAGCCAGGCAGCGCTCACCGAGGCGAGCCGGGAGGTGACGGACACGCATCAGCCCAGCCCCCGAATCGCGGCGAACACACCAGCCAGATACAGGGCGAAGGGAAGCGCGACGATCACGCAGGCGCTTTCCACCTTCTCCAGCGCGGCAATGGTCGTCGGTGGAAGATGAGCGAGACGAGGAGTCCACAAACCAGCAGCGACACACACCGTCGCCAGCACGAAGGCCAGACCCGCCACGGCAGGATGGGGCTGCACATCGCCGGGATGAATCACAACAGTCAGGGCAGTGGCGACAGCGGTCCCCATCGACCATAGCCACACAGCCCACGCCCCAACGGCCGAAGCATAGCGGGTCGACTGCATGGCCAAACAGGCGACAAGGACGAGGGTGAACAGGAGCCGGAAGGGCGCGGGCTGCTCGGAAAACACCGAGAGCAGGGTCGCTGCCACGCCGAGAAGACAAGAACCGCACACCAAGCCGTCGAAAAGGCTCGTCGCCCGGCGCGCACGACTGCCCGCACCGGCGTACACCTCGGCGGGGAGATCCGTTGCAGTGAGATCCGCACCCGCTGACGGAACAGCAGGGATAGCGATCCCCGCGCTGCGCAGCGCGACAAGCGGCCCATAGATGACCGCACCGAGGGCAAGGACAGCCATAAGCGGTGCGGCCGCGACCACTGTCGGAGCTGCCAACGCACTGGAGTGCGAGGTAGTAAGCCCGACGGTGGCCGCGAGTCCGCTGAATCCAGCCCACGCGCAAACACCGAGTCCTGTGGTGATCAGGCACACGGTGACCGCACGGGGAGGACGACTGACGAGGTGGGAAAGTGCTGTGGCAAACAGCATGGCAGCCCCCGCCGTCGCCAAGCCGAGGGGAGAGATGAGCGGAGAAGCGACGTCCAGGGATGCGTCGGGTGGCGTCGCCGTCCACGTGACCCAGTTAAGCCCGGCGAGAAGCGCAAGAACCGCTGTGCCTGCGGTCATACAGGCGGTTACTGCTGGGCGCACCGCATCCTGCCAGGCCACGCGCTGCCCGGCACTGATGCCGAGGCAACAAAGCGCAGCTGCAGTCAGCGCCAGCGGGTACCCACCCAGAAGCAGCAGGAGCATGACAAAACCCGTTGCTACCGCGCATACAGAGTAGCCAGTGGCACCACTGGGACGGCGCACTTGCGTGAGCGCCTCGGTGTCGCTTGCAACTAGTGGCTCCATATCGTGGGAAGCATCCTGAACAGTGATAATGCTCCCCGGTCGGACGTTAGACCAGGCTAAGGGTGTCGAGGTGGGCACCATCCCGCCAGCCGGTGTGCGGGCTTCCCACGGGCTCACCGGAGGACTCACACCAGCGACATCACACACCTCGGGGAGGACATCGGCAAGCCGTGCCCCAGCAGGCACAGCAACATCCACATCGACGGGATGATCCCGTGTCTGGCCAACAGCAAAGCGAAAAGTTACGCGCAGCGAGTGCGTAAGAGCGTGACGGTTCATGGATAACCCCCAATGTGTCCCCGAGTACCGGAAAGGTACTGCTGAAATTTCGTCACCGGGCGCGCGCCAGCACCCCTCAGCGACAGTTCCACTGTGCGCCACAGCGATTGCGCTGTCCACCGGTGGGAAAGCACGTTCCGGAAGTGGGGGTAAAACAGATACCGCCGGCATCGCCCACGCAGGCCGTCAGTGCCCCGTGCGGACCGCCGGGTAGCCCTTAAACGATACAGGTAGCGGACGTGTTTGCGGTGCACGGCAGCACATTTGCGCAGGCGCGCGGATGAGCAGGCACGGGGGAGAGAAGACCGCTTCGCCAGGACAAGGAAAGCAAGCAGTACTACATTGACGGGCAACGGGGCATCGAGTCCCAGCCAGCCACCTGAGTAAGGCTCCAGAAAATGCGAGCAACCTGCGGGGATAGGTGGAGTGGTCAAGATGTAGGGGAGAATTATTTTGGAGGGGAATCGTGGGGACCATTGCCGCGTCAATACGGCCACTACCAGCACGAGGAGAAGACGGAGAACGCGTAGAGCCACCGCCACGCCCCACAGGTGAACTCCGCCCCGATCCCGTCCCACCGAGCAACGCACCGACACCACAACCTCTCATCCGCATCATCATGCCTGTGGTGATGGTGGCAGTGATGCTCGGAATGGTCGGCCTCATGCTCCTCGGCAGCACAAACCCGAACCCTTCCATGCTCATCTTCCCGGTCTTCATGGTGCTGAGCATGCTGATGATGTTTGCGCCCACCTCCAGCGAGGATCCGGACGAGATAAGGCGGGTATACCTCCGGCACCTCGGAGTATTAGGTGAGCAGGCGCGGGCCGTAGCCGTCGCACAGAAAGAGTACGAGGAGTTTTGCCACCCGGCGCCACATTCGCTGTGGTCACTCGTGGATTCCCCACGGCTGTGGGAACGCGTGCGTGGAGACGCAGATGTGCTCACCGTCCGTGTCGGCACAGGAGTTACGCCCCTTGCCACCCCGATTGTCATCCCCGAAATGGGTGCGCAGGAAGATCTTGACCCCGTTTGCCTCATCGCGTTTCGGCACACCGTGCAGGCCAGCCGCGCCGTCCACGGCGTGCCACTTACCGTCGACCTGACGGCCTTTCCATTTATCGGCATTGTGGAGGGAGACGAAGGCGAGGACAGCGCCCCCGGTGGAGACAGTGTGCGGGATCTGGCGCGGGCGATTATCGCATCTGCAGCATTCTTCCACGGTCCTGAACTTCTTGGCATCGACGTGTGTGGCAGATGCGCTACGGAGTGGGAGAGTGTGAAATGGTTGCCACACAACCGGGACCCGTACTCGGCACCGTGGACCATCCTCGTTGTTGACGATGTGCCAGGGGAACAGCAGGCAGCCAGTGCCGACCCGAACGTGCTAGAGACGCGAATCGCCGCCGCAGCGGGCACCGTCATCTGTATCGTCGTGGGTTCCAACTCGTCCACAGAACTGGGGCAGATGTGCTGGCAGGATGGCCTCGTCCTGTACTCGCACGGGGATCCACAGGAAGGAGAATGTGCTTCCGCTGGTGCTTCTGCCCATGCCCCCAGGAACCGTGGTGACCGCAGCTTTTCTCCCCGTGTGGGGCAGCGCACGTCGCGCGAACGCGTGTGGTCTGCAGGGGCCGGTGAGCCGAGCGCGACACATGGACGCAGCCGAACCCGCAACACGCAGCTAGGGGTGGCGACAGAGGGTGGCGAACAGGTCATTGGCCTAGCCGACGGGGTGACAGAAGCCGAATTCGATCAGCTTGTACGGGCAATTGGTGCCTACGACCGGCCGGGCAGCGGCTATGAAGCCATCGCCTCCTCCGGGGAACTGCTGCCCATGTTGGGGGTGTCCACCCCCACGCGACTACCACTCGGGCAGCTGTGGGAACGGGACGAGCACTATCTTCTCGCCGTCCCCATCGGCGCAGATGAAGAAGGCCGACCAGTGGTGCTCGACATGAAAGAATCCGCCCTTGGCGGCGTTGGCCCCCACGGCCTGTGCATTGGGGCGACAGGATCCGGAAAATCAGAACTACTGAAGACCCTCGTTGTTTCCCTGGCACTGACGCATTCGCCGGCGGATCTCAACCTCATCCTTGTGGACTTCAAGGGCGGTGCCACCTTCCTGGAACTCGGTAAGCTACCGCACACCTCGGCAGTGATCACCAACCTGGCAGAGGAACAGACACTCGTGGGTAGGATGCAGGAAGCGATCAGCGGGGAGATGAACCGCAGGCAGGAAGTTCTCCGTGCGGCGGGCAACATCCCCAACATTGGTGCGTACGCCCAAAAGGCCGCCCACGACCCGAGCCTTCCCCCGTTGCCACACCTTGTCATCATCATCGACGAATTCTCTGAGCTACTTGGTCAACACCCTGACTTTGCTGAACTGTTTGTTGCTGTTGGTCGCCTTGGCCGATCCCTCGGTGTCCACCTCCTGCTCGCCTCGCAGCGGTTAGAGGAGGGGAGACTGCGCGGCCTGGATTCGCACCTGAGCTACAGAATCGGCCTCAAGACTTTTTCCGCCTCCGAATCTCGCCAGGTGATTGGTACGGCCGATGCGTACCATCTGCCGGCGAAGCCGGGCTCCGGATACATGAAAACCGATGCTGACGAACTGATCCGGTTTACCGCTTCCTACGTGTCTGGCCCCGTCAAGGAGGCCACAATAGCAAGCGATGAAGAAGTCCGCGTGCAGCTGTTTACCGGGTGGCGGGAGGCAGATCCCGTGGGCTCCGATACGGCTGCTGAGCAAAACCAGGCCGGGATCGATGCGGGTGCCTGCGGCAATTCCGCAGACGAGGCTGATGATGGATCCGCCGCAGGCAGTCCTGCCACGGGTGGACCTGCCAGAGGTGGCTCTGCTGCAGGTGGTACTGCGGGCAATGAAGCTGTCCAAGCAAGCGACACCGCTGCAGTACCACCGGAAACCCTTGTTGACCGTGTTGTCGCAGCCTGCAGTGCAGAAGCAGAGGCGCAGGAGTTGGTGGCGCACCAGGTATGGCTCCCGCCGCTGCCGCCGGTTGTCCCACTCGGCGCGGTGCTGGGCGGAGGCACCGCTGCTGCCGGCGGCACCGCTGCTGCTGGGGGCACCAGTGGTGCCACCGGTTCGTCGGCAGGTCACAGCTCCCTGTCCGCCTCTGCAGAGAAGCGGGGCGGACTCGCAGCCACGATCGGCATCATCGACCGGCCCTACCAACAGCGACAAGACCCCTTCGTCCTGCCCCTGAACGGCGCGGCAGGACACCTCGCCATCTGTGGCGGACCGCAATCGGGTAAAACAACGGCCGTACGCAGCCTCGTGCTGTCCTGCGCCACGACGCACACCACCGCCGACATCGCCTTCTACATCCTCGACCTCGGCGGAGCAGACCTTGCAGAACTGTCCAGCCTGCCCCATGTTGCCGGAGTCGTCGGCAAGCAAAACAAAGAAACAGTAGACAGAGTATTTGCCGAGGTCACCCAACTCATCGACGATGCCACTACCAGCGGGGGCAGCGGTTCCCCCACACCCACGCGGGAAACATTCCTCATCATCGACGGCTTCCACATCATCCGGGCCGACTTCGAGGAGCACCTGGACACCGTCGCGCGGATCGCCTCCGACGGACTCGGTGCCGGCGTCCACCTCATCATCACCACCCACCGCTGGAGCGAACTCCGCCCCGCAATCCGCGACCTCATCGGCGGGCGCATCGAACTCCACCTCGCCGACCCACTTGACTCACTCATCGACCGCAAAGCCCAAGAACGCGTCCCCGCCCTACCCGGCAGAGGACTGACCCCCGACGGTGAATCCATGCTCATCGCCCTAAGTTCCGGCGAAGACATCCACCACGTGCACGAACTTGCAGCCGGGCAGCCGCCAGTGCCACAGCTTCGTCTCATGCCCACCACCCTCACCAGCAGCGAACTACCCGGCCCCGAGGGCGCGCCGGGTGGCCACATCACCATCCCACTCGGGATCGGCGGCGCACGACTCGCCCCGGCCATGTGGCAGCCCGGTGTTTCCCAACACCTCCTCGCCCTCGGCGCGCGGGGCTGTGGCAAAACCTCCCTCATGGAGCTCGTCGGCCAATCACTATCCTGTATCGGACACGACGTTGCGCGGTTAATCGTCCTCGATCCGCGCCGCAGTCTCCTCGGCACCTTCCCACAAGACATGCTCGCGGGCTACGCCGCCACCGCCGACACTATGGCCACGCTGGTGGAAAACCTCGCCGTCACACTGTCCACCCGTATGCCCTCGGCGGAGGTCAGCCCACAGGAGCTCCGCGAACGCTCCTGGTGGTCGGGTCCCGATCTTTTTCTGCTTGTCGACGATTGCCATCTCATCGCCGACCACATCTTCCAGCCCCTCCACCCCTACCTGCCACACGCCCGCGATGTCGGCCTCCACATCGTGTTGAGCCGCAAAGCCGGTGCCTTCTCCCGGGCGCTCTACACGCCACTTATCAGTGGAATTATGGATGCCCAGCCAGACATCCTCATCTACTCAGCCGATCCCGCCGACGGGCCCATCGCCGGAGTGAAAACCACCGTGGCAGCCCCGGGGCGAGCCCAACTTGTGCGCGAGTCGGCGCGCGTCGGCCCCATCCAAGTCGCACTTCCGCACGCAGAAACCACACAATAAGAAACGGGGGAACCCATGCCAGCTAACTACGACACAGACCACGTCGTGACCGTCACCGTCGATGACATCGCCACCGTCATCGACGGTCCGGACACCGTCTACCGTTACGACCTGCCGGCCACCGGCATCATAGAAGGATGGGCCGTGCCCGCCGTCGTCGACCAAATCAAAGACCTCTGCTCCGAATACTGGCCCGACATCGAGGTCGTCATTACCGCCGATGAACGCACAACAGAGATGCTTGCCCGCACCCTGCTAAATAAAGGCATCGCCGCCTACTCAAGCAGCGTGCTACACAAAGACGACCCGCCACAACCCGTGGAATCCTATCCGCTTGAGGAGCCACAGCCAGGAGAATCACGGGCGGTTGTCTACCGCCCGCAGGCCCGGTCCGGTGCCAGCACACTGCTCACCCTCACAAACGCTGCAATCGCTGCGGTCGTCCTCCTCGTTATTGCACTGAGCTGGTGGGCAATCAGCTCAGCCCTGCCGGGAGCAACCCGGGACACACGCGCCGCCGACGAGACCACGGTGGCGCCCTCACCCGTCGCCACCACCTCAGACCCGGAAACCGAAGAGACAGTGGATAACGAGCCAGTCACTGTCAGCGGTGGGGGACTGGAGATGAAGACCCCACCCAACTTCACGCTCACAGCCCGCCCCGACGGCGCCTACACCGCTGAAGGGCCGGACCCGGATCTGCGCATCGTCGTGGCGGCGGATCCCGTCTACGGTGTGCAGCCCCAAGCCGTCGAAGCGGAAGTGCTGCGCATGGTGGAGGAGGATCCCACCCTGACGCTTGTTGAAGGCACAGGCGAGGGCAAACCGGTGGAGTATATCGAGCTTCCCGGCGACGGATCGCAGGTGAACTGGACCACGTGGGTGGAAAAAGATAGGCAGTTCTCCGTGGGCTGCCACTCGCGTGGAGAACCCACCTACGCCCACAAAGCGGCCTGCCGGATGGCTGCAGATACCCTCACTTACCAGGGAGAAAGATAAATTTTGAAAAAGTGGGAACCGATTGGGTGGCTCATGCAGTCTAAGTAAATGAAGGAACAAAAAGGACGCCTTCACCGCCCCGCAATCGGCCGCCAGGCTCGGGGACGGGCGGGAAACAATAGAAGCAACACATACAGATCCTTATAAAAGGGGGACACCATGTCAGGAATGTTTGCAACCGAATCAGAGGTGATGGTCAACACCGCCAAGAACGTTGACGCCACCAATGACCAGGTCCAGGCGGAGCTCAACCGTGTGAAACGCGTTGTCCAGGATGTAGCCGGAAGCTGGAAGGGCTCGGCCAGCACGTCCTTCGCGGGCCTCATGGCTCGTTGGGACGACTCAGCAATGCGCCTGCGCTCGGCGCTGACAGATATCGCCACCAACATTCGCTCCAACGCGTCGCAGTTCGACTCATCCGAGGCCGACAACTCGCAGGCGTTTCGCTCCATTGAGGCCCAAGGCCTCGCGCTGTAAATACACGCTCACCAAGCACTATTAAAGGGGAACAACACCATGGAATCACTGATTAGATACGACTTCGGCGCCATCTCCGCCGCCTCAGCTGACATGCGAACCACCTCCGGTCGCATCAACGGACTGCTGGGAGATCTCAAGTCCCAGATCGCGCCGATGGTAAGCACATGGAAGGGCGACTCCGCTGTCGCCTACCAGGATGCTCAGAACCGGTGGGACCGCGCCGCCGGTGAACTTAACCAGATTCTGGAAACCATTGCCCGCACCGTCGAGGATGGCAACCAGCGGATGAGCGAGATGAACTCGCGCGCCGCCGCCAGCTGGTCGTAAACACCCACCACGTCGAACACCCAGCGACCTGCCACCAGGCCTTCTGCACCCTTCACCCCTTCGCACGTCCCGGAGTCCCTATTCATACGGGTCCCCGTGAGCCCCATCGCCGCGCGCACAATCATCCCCCCGATAGTGTGCGGTAGGGCGTGTGGAGGGCTGAGGGTGCAGAAGGTTTTTCTGCGCAATTGGGTACAACTGCCACGGTGGCTAGTACGTGCGTTCTAAGAACGTGCACTGGCTGTAGTGGCGAGCACTACACGTTGCGACGTGCGCTGGCTGTAGCAGCAAACGCTATTTTGTCGTAGGAGGATTTTTTGGTATGGTAATGCGCTTGTGTACGCGAGCGTGCGTCCGAGTTATCGGAAATGTGATGACGAGGGCAAACGCAGGCCGCACCGAAGCCTCGGGTCTCCACCGGCCGCCGTGTGTTTCGTTCCTGTAGTCGCGAAAGCGAGTGCGGGGAGTGCGTCGCATACACCATGGCTGGCAAAGTTTTAGACAGTATAGACAAGGAGTCAGTGTGTCTACATACCACCCGAAGAGCGGTGACATTACCCGCAAGTGGTACGTCATCGACGCTACCGACGTGGTTCTGGGCCGCCTGTCTACCCACGCTGCAAACCTGCTTCGTGGCAAGGGCAAGCCTCAGTACGCACCCAACGTCGATTGTGGCGACTACGTCATCATCATCAACGCCGATAAGGTTGCGATTTCCTCCAACAAGCGCGACCGTGAGTTCCGCTACCGTCACTCCGGTTACCCGGGTGGCCTGAAGAAGCTGACCCTTGGTCGCTCCTTGGAGCTTCACCCCGAGCGCGTCATCTTCGAGGCGATTGAGGGCATGATGCCGCACACCCGCCTCTCCCGCGCTTCCATCAAGAAGCTGCGCGTGTACGCAGGTGCCGAGCACCCGTACGCCGACAAGAATCCCGAGACCTACGAGATTAAGCAGGTGGCACAGTGAGCGAAGAGAACGTAGAGAAGGTAGAGAACGTAGAGGCCAACGAGCCGAACGTTGCTTCCGCAGAGGACATTGCTGCCGCCCAGGCTGCAACCGAGGAGTTCACCTCCACCATCGGTGATTCCATCGCTCCCGAGGCTACCGAGGACACCGCCGCTGAGGCTTCTGTTCTCACCCCGGCTGAGCTGGATCACCCGATTCAGACCGTCGGTCGCCGGAAGCGCGCCATCGTCCGTGTGACCATGGTTGCTGGCTCCGGCAAGATCACCTGCAACGGCCGTAGCCTGGAGGAATACTTCCCCAACAAGCTGCACCAGCAGGATATCCTGTCCCCGCTCGTTCTTCTCGAGCGCGACGGTCAGTTCGACATCAAGGCCAACCTCAAGGGTGGCGGCCCCACCGGCCAGGCCGGTGCTTTCCGCCTCGCGATCGCCCGTGCTCTTAACGAGTTCAACATCAACGATCGCCCGGCCCTGAAGAAGGCTGGCTTCCTCACCCGCGATTCCCGTGCGGTGGAGCGCAAGAAGGCCGGTCTGCACAAGGCACGTCGTGCCCCGCAGTACTCCAAGCGTTAAAAACACGCCTTTTCAAAAGACCGCCTGCACATCCTTCGATGTGCAGGCGGCTTTTTTGTTCCCCGATGCCAGGTGAATCACAGCCGGTGGTCGGTTCACTAGGGGCTCCTACTCCTAATCCAATTGGCGTGTTGTTTGCCAGAATGCCGACTACCTGGCTACGGATATCCGCCAAACCACTAGAGCCTGTTTTCCCGAGAAGATCATGCCACTGATGACTAACCAACAACCGGATAAGTTATTACTTGGCTGGCCCACGCTGTGTTCGTCTGTTGCTCTCGGAGCATGAGCACGGCTGCGCTGGATGCTGCTCAACGGGCTGGGGAATGAGCCACGTTGTAACATGAGAGCTTATGGCTCGACTTTTTGGAACTGACGGAGTTCGCGGACTGGCGAACAAAACTTTGACCGCGCCTCTGGCATTGCGCCTTGGTGCCGCGGCAGCCCACGTGCTCACGCGCGATGCAGATACGACAAAGCGACGCCCCGTCGCCGTCGTCGGGCGTGACCCGCGCGTCTCCGGCGAGATGCTCGCCGCAGCGCTTTCTGCCGGCATGGCCAGCCAGGGCGTCGATGTCCTCCGCGTGGGCATCATCCCCACCCCTGCCGTCGCCTTCCTCACAGATGATTACGATGCCGACATGGGTGTTGTTATCTCCGCGTCCCACAACCCGATGCCGGACAACGGTATCAAGTTCTTCTCTCGCGGCGGGCACAAGCTTCCCGACGCCGTTGAGGACGAAATCGAGCAGGTCATGCAGACTCTTCCCGACGACGGGCCGACGGGTCACTCCATCGGCAAGGTGATCGAGGAAGCTCCCGACGCGAAGGAGCGCTACCTTGACCACCTCGCAGCCTGCGTCGACACGGATCTCACCGGCATCACCCTCGTCGTTGACTGTGCCAACGGCGCAGCGAGCAAGGTAGCACCCGAGGCCTACAAGAATGCCGGTGCCACCGTCATCCCCATGTACAACACGCCCGACTCGTACAACATCAACGAGAATTGTGGTTCCACCCACATCGACAAGCTCCAGTCAGCCGTCGTCAAGCATGGAGCAGACCTCGGCCTCGCACACGACGGTGACGCGGACCGCTGCCTCGCCGTCGACAAGCATGGAAACGTCGTGGACGGTGACCAGATCATGGCAATCATCGCCACAGCCATGAAGGATCGAGGAGACCTGAAGGACAACACCCTCGTTGCCACGGTGATGAGCAACCTCGGCCTCAAGCTGGCGATGAACGACCACGGCATCGACCTGAAGACCACCAAAGTGGGCGACCGCTACGTGCTCGAGGAACTGCGCGCCAGCGACCTCAGCCTCGGTGGCGAGCAGTCCGGCCACATTGTCTTCCCCGACTGGGGGACGACCGGCGACGGCCTGCTCACGGGTCTGTCGCTCATGGCCCGCATGGCGGAGACCGGCAAGCCCCTCGACGAGCTCGCCTCCATCATGACGGTCCTGCCGCAGGTGCTGGTCAACGTTCCCGTCTCCGACAAGACCGTGATCGCGGATTCCACCCAGGTGAAGGAAGCCATCGCCGTCGCCGAGGAAGAACTCGGCGAGGCCGGTCGCGTCCTCCTTCGCCCCTCGGGCACGGAAGAATTGTTCCGCGTCATGGTGGAAGCGCCCGACGAGGCGACCGCCCGGAAGATCGCCGGCAGGCTCGCCGCCGTCGTCGCCGACGTGTAGGAAAAAGAAGTATCTGGTTTGGGGGAACCATTTGCCGCTCTCGTGCCGTCTAAGTAGTAGACGGTAGGAGGGCGGCTTTCTCGCTTTTCCTGCCTGAACCCGGTGGGCACGGTGGGCACCGCGTCCGCGGGGACCGACCTGCAAGAAATGTGAACCACCAGGGGGAAACATGCACATAGATACCGAGAAGAGCCTGCGGACGCTGCAGCAGCTCCGCGATCAGCTGGAGACCTTTGCGGCCGACCTGCGCGGCAGCGAGCCGATTGTCACCAGCGACATGCTAGGGGAGGGGTTCGCAGACCAAGCGCGGATCATCGCCAGGCAACTCAATTCGATTCACCAGGAAAACCTGCGGCGCTCCCTTACGCTTATCAACGCCACGAGGAAGGCAGAGGCGCAGATTCATGAGCTGGTACGCCAGGAAGCCGTGAACGTCCATACATTGGGAGCCATCGACGCGGAGGGCGCGACACGATGACGGACACGAGCGCATACAAAGACTCCGTAGACACGATGACCCAAGTCGCGGGTGGGCTGTGGGTTCCGAAGCACAGCGCAGAGGAAGTAAAAGAAAAAGCCTCCCGCACCCGCGGCGCCAACTACGGGTTGTTCCGACGATCCACCTCTCGTCTTATCCCGCGCAACCGGAGGAATAAGGAAGGCATCCTCTCGTACGTCTTCGAGATGCTGTTTGAAGCAGTGTTCTTTAACGTCGCCGGTGTTGCCGGTGGATGGGTCATGGAAAAGCTGAGAAGCCTCTTTGATCGGTCGAAAGAAAGCGACCAGGACGCAGGCGACGCAGGCAAGGAGGCCAATGATGTTGGAGATACCGCAGAGGACATCGACACCGATGCGGCCAAAGAAATACTTCGTGTTACGAAGGAAACCAACGACATCGTGAAAAAACTCGCGGAGCAACTTGCCACCACCGACCGCGATGAAGACCCTGATGGCTACGACGCGTGCGTGAAGGCCGGCGGCGCAATCGTTGATGCCACAGGCGACTGTGTCATCAAACTCTGTACCGCCCGCGACGAAGCGGTAGAGCAGTGCCTCGACACCTTCATCAAATCAAATGAGGGTAGGGCCGGTGTCAGCGGTGGAGATACCGCGACGTGTGCGGCCCCGAACGTGGTAGAACACGAAACAGGAAAGAGTGCCTCGTGTGATCCGACACCAGCACCGACATGCCCGCCGTCTCCCGCAGGTTCTACTCCGCCAGCTGCGCCGCCGGCGCCGCCGGCGCCGCCGGCACCGACGGCGACGCCGACAACTCCGGCGGGGACAACTCCGCAGCCTCCGGCACCAACACCGGCACCGCCGACACAACCCGCTTCCACCACCCCGCCGCCTGTAGAAACAATCCCGGCAACGCCCGCCACGCCCGAGGTGACACCCCCACCCAAGGGGACGAAGACCAACACCAACTCGGTTACCGTAAACGTCAATTGCGAATGCGACGGTGACGAGGCGAAAAACCACCAGCAGACGCGACGGGTTGTTCCGGCAGATGCCACAGAAGACCAATCCCACACTCAAGATGCCCACACCGACGAAGGCTTGGGTGAGCGGCATGAACATCACTCCCGAACGCACACGTCGACACCGGTGAACACCGAGCCCAATGAGGAAGATCCGCAGCCAGAAGACGAGTGGCCAGATACCGAGAACCCGCAGCCGGAAGAGCACGCACCCCAGCCGGATGGGGATTCTGCCGCTGTGACAGGGGGCATCCTTGCTGGACTGTTGGGTCTGGGAGCAGGTATTCTCATCGCTGAATTCCTGCACAATAACCTCGGGGATTTGCTTGCTGGGCTGACAGGGGAGTCACCAGATGCCCCACCTGCACCGCCAGCTGCACCGCCGGTGGAGCCAGCGGCAGCGACAACTCCCGCACCAGAACCAAAACCTGCACCGGCTCAGCCCGCCCCAGCGCCCGCACCGACGCCGACCCCGGTATGCACGACACCCCCGCCGACACCAGCACCCGCCCCTGCACCAGCAGGGCCAGCGGTGGCAACCGGCGCACCAACCACACCAGGGGTTGCCTCCTCCACGCCGCCGCCACTGCGTCACGCAGGTGGCGCCCGTAAGGCAGGTGGATGGTGATGAGCGCGTACGACGAGATTAAAGAAAGCTACCATCAAAAAGTCATCTCCAACCTCCGTACTTTTGAGAAAGCGGTGAGCAAGACCACCCAGGATTTCGTCGCGTCGCAGGCGGCACGGCGAGGAGGATACGGAGAACACGGGGCGCAGCGGAAACCGCTAGCGGCACAAGTGCCGTCGAAAACAGCCCGTGGACGCGGGCCAGTGCGCTCAGTGTTGACATAAAAAGGTGGCCGGTGGACGTATCCACCGGCCACGGCAGGCTCGGAAAGGTCTAAAGCAGGCACGCCCTGGGATTCCGGTTACGGAGGCTCAGGGTTTTTCCCATGCATCCTACGGCTAGGAGCGCTTGAAGATGGAGGAGGTGTCAACCTTCTCGATGTCCGCGCGGTCGGCAAGCTCCTCGCGGGTGAGGTAGCCAACATTTTTTGCCTCCGCCTCGAAGGCAGAGAAGGCGGAGTACTTCTTTTCGCCACCAAGCTGGTGCAGCAGGAAGCCCGTGACAAGACCGCGGATGTTCTCTTGGGCGGAAGTCTGTGGCAGGCCGAGGCCGACGAAGAGGTGAAGGAGAGCTCCCTCGGCGAAGCCGAGCTGGTTGCCGTTGGAGATCTGCCTGTAGGCCACATCCGCGCCCCAGTTGAACGCCACCGTGGCGGGATTGCCCGCATCCATGAGGCCGTTGGTTTCGGAATCGATGACGAGACCGGGCACTGTCATATGCTTGGCAGCCTCGTAGTTCGACGGGCTAGTCACGGCGGGGAAAATCGTGGCGACGGCCTTGGCCTGCGGGTTATCAAGCGCCGCGAGAATGGCAGCTCCACCGCCCATTCCGTGACCTGCCAAGCCAAGCTTCTTTGGAGACACGGTTACGTTGCCACTTCCCAGCTTCACACCCGCGAGCACCTGTAACGCGGTTTGAAGGTCGGCGGCGAACCCACGGTGGTTTGGGGTGAAGCCCGTTTCCGTGGACGGAGCCGCCACGGCGATTCCCCAACTCGCGAGGTGGCGGAGGGTTGCGTGGTATCGCTTGAGACCCAGCATCCAGTCGTGTCCGAACGCCACGCCGGGGATACCGGAGCCTTCAGCAGGTGTATACACCTTGCCGGGTAGGCCGGCGAAGTCGAGGTCACCCACGAGAACACGGTGGGGGCCACGCTTGGACAACACGGACAATTGCTTCTTTAGATTTTCAGCCACGTAACCAGGATAGTGGATAATTGCACGCGGTGAGGATCCCCGTCCCACCGGTGGCGTAACTGTTTCGGCTGCCCCAGATTCACCGCCGGTGCCTCTCGTCCCACTCGATTTGCGCGGGTGCCACACTTTTCACCTGGCGGTTCGGCGCGTGTCGCTGTTGTTGCAGCGTGTAGGTGCAGGTTAGCGCTCCTTTGGCGTTGTCAAAATCGGTCGTGTCCGGTACATTGGCCAGTATCTGCGTCACCTGATGGGGTTCCCGCAGGCGGCGATGTGGTTGGTAGCATCCCTGAGGCTGCGCCCGGTAGCAGCGGGAAGTATGTATATGAGGAAGGCGAGAAACGTGGTAGGAAAGCACGGACACTCATGCGGGTACCGTCTGCTGTCCGCTGCGACGGCGGGCGCGGTGCTGAGTACCGCCCTGGTTGTCGCTCCGTGTCCGCCGGAAGCCACGGCCGCCCCTGCAGCCCCGTCTACCGCTGCCGGGTCGTCGCAGGATCCGCTCACTACCTGGATGGAACAAACCGCCACGCAGCTGTCCACACTCCTGGTCGGGTTTGCGGCGCGTGTCGGGGCGCCACAGCAGGTGCAGGACATGATTCGGCGGGTGATCGTGGATCTCGTCGCCGTGGCCACAGGCTGGCAGGCTGTCGACGGGATCGTCAATATCATGGATCGGCAGCGGGGCTTGGACTCGCGGGCGGACGTCGTGCTGCAGAACGAGCGGGTGCTTTTTAACAAGATCAATGCCGAACGGCTCCATCGGGGTTTACCTGCCCTCCAGTGGGACGACGATGTGGCAGCCAGCTCTGTGGCTTGGGCAGATCACCTGGTCGCGTCAACGCCTGGTGCGCAGGCCCCCGCGCTCGTCCATGAGACGGGTTCGTACTACTTCAACCACGCCGGTGAGCTGCTCTTCGGCGGTCAGGGATCGTGGGTGGACGCGAATCGGGCATTTGCTGAGTGGATGAAAAGCCCCGGCCATGAGGCGGCGCTGATGTATGAGCCACACCGTTTCGCGGGTGTGGGAATTGTTCAGCGTGGCGGAAAGACTGTCATTGTTGTGCGCTTGGCGGATAAGCCTGGTCGCACCATTCGGTAGCCACTGTTACCGGCTCATGAGTGACCTGGGGTGAGAGCTAATTAACCCCACAGGTGTTTTCGTGGCAAAATTTTGAAACTATGGAACTTACTACGCTCACCATTGATCTGGATGCTATCGCCTCGAACGCCCGCGAGGTGCGAAAAGCTGCAGGTAACGCCGACGTGATGGCCGTGGTGAAAGCGAACGCCTACAACCACGGAGTCGATCTCGTCGTTCCCGTCTTGGAGAAGGCGGGTATCGCGGGTTTCGGCGTGGCGACGATCCCCGAGGCGCGCCAGGTGCGCGAGGTGACTGAGCTTCCCGTCCTCGCCTGGATTTGGCACCCTGAGCAAGATTTGCCTAGGCAGGAGGAGCACATTGACCTGGGGCTTGCGTCGATGGCACAGGCGCGGGCGCTCGCGGCGGATCCCACTCCACGCACCGTCACCCTCGTCATTGATACGGGGCTGAACCGCTCCGGGGTGGATGAGGAGAACTGGGAGGAGCTCTGCCGGTTCGTCGCCGGTGTTCCGCACCTTACGGTCACGGGTCTGTTCACCCACCTGGCCTGTGCCGACGAGGAGGACAATCCGCTGACGGGTGAGCAGGTGGACACCCTCACCCGCGCCCTCGCCGTCGCCCGTGCCTGCGGTCTCAACCCCACGCGCAACCACGTTGCGAACTCTCCGGGGGTTCTCACCAAGGGTGATCTTGGCTTTTCGACGGTTCGTCCCGGCCTTATTCTCTACGGCTACAGCCCCCTTCCCGAGGGCGATACCGCCGGGTACACCCTCCGCCCCGCGATGACGTGGAGCGCCCACGTGACCATCGTGAAGAAGATCCACGCCGGCGAGGGGGCGTCCTACGGCATGACGTGGCACGCTCCGACGGATCGTTACACCGCCATCGTCCCCGTGGGCTACGCCGACGGCCTACCCCGCCGGATGCAGGGCAAACTGGAGGTCGCTATCGGTGGCAAGCGATACCCGCAGGTGGGGCGCGTGTGCATGGATCAGATTGTCGTTGATCTCGGCCCCGAAGAGCCACAGGTTCACCCCGGTGACGAGGCCTTCCTGTTTGGGCCCGGTGACCACGGTGAGATGACGGTGGATGAGTGGGCCGAGCACCTGGAGACCATCAACTATGAGGTGTTGTGCAGCCCGCGTGGGCGCGTGCAGCGTACGTATAGTGGGCGTGGAGAATAACGAAACGGAAAGGTAAGCCGATGGGTGACACGCCACAGCCGATGGTGACCATAGACGATGTGGCAACCGGTGAGGATCTCGTGGGAGCGACCGTGCGCTGCGAATCGGTCGCGGAAACCCAACACGTAGGGGAACTCCTCGGCAGGATGCTTGTCGCCGGTGATGTCGTGCTGCTGCACGGCCCACTGGGTGCCGGCAAGACCACCCTGACCGGTGGGCTCGCGCGCGCAATGAATGTACGGGGGCGGGTAACCTCGCCCACGTTCACCATCGCCCGCGTCCATAAACCATGTACTCCCGCTGACGCGGGAGAACATGGTTCCGCTGAGGCGGGAGTACATGCTTCGGCTGGCGCGGCGCTCATCCACGTCGATGCCTACCGGCTGCGGGAGTCAGGGGAGGACCCGATGGACGTGCTCGAATCCCTCGATTTGGACTGGCAGTTGGCCGATTCGGTCGTCGTGGCGGAATGGGGCGACGGCATGATGGAGCAGCTCGCCCCCGTCTACTACTACGTCGACATCGACCGCGAACGCGCCGTCCGGGAAGACCCGGACTCCGAGGCGCGCTACATCAGCGTCGAAAAGCGCACCTCTGGCACAGGCACCGGCAACTAGGGCGTTAGTATTGTTCCGGTCGCGTCACAGCGGCGGGTAAGGAGAGGTAAATGAACGTACTGGCAATTGACACGTCCACCACCAAGCTGGTGGTGGGGGTGTGCGCACGCACAACAGACACGGTCACGGTGCTCGCCGACGTATCTGTCACCGACTCCCGCCACCACAACGAGCTGCTCACCCCCCTCGTCCAACAGGCACTGGCAGCAGTCGGCGGTGACTTCTCGCTTCTCGACGCGGTGGTCGTAGGCGAGGGGCCCGGCCCCTTCACCGGCCTGCGCGTGGGCATGGCCTCCGCCCAAGCATTTGCCGACGCCCTGTCCATCCCCGTCTACGGAGTCATGAGCCTCGACGCCCTCGCAGCCGAGGTCGCTACCTCGCACCCGGAGGCAGCCTCCGGCCGCCTCGTCGTCGCCACCGATGCTCGCCGGCACGAAGTCTACGTCGCGGCCTACGACAACGGTGACCGTGTGGCGGGGCCGGACGTCGTCAAGCCAGAAGAGCTATCCGGCGACTACTCCGCAGCCGACATTGTCTGCGTGCCGGAGGCCCTCGCCGAAAAAGTCGCCACCACCGGCACACGCGTGCAGGTCGAGGTCACCCCGGCAAGCCTTGTTGCCGTCGCGGACTGGGACAGTAAGCCGCACCCGCTGCGCCCGCACTACCTGCGCCGGCCTGATGCAGCAGAACCGAAGCAGAAACCGAAGAGCAAGGCGATCCCTGATGTCCAGCTCTAGCGTTCCGTCAGCTGCGCCGTCTCCGGCGACGCTACGCCCGCTCACAGCCGCCGACGTGACGCGGTTGGAGGAGCTGGAAGCCCAGCTCTTCCCCGGTGACTCGCCCTGGTCGGCGGCAGCGTTCGCCGAGGAGCTGCGCAGCCCATGGACGTACTACGTCGGCGCGGAGCGAGACAGTGCGCTCATCGGGTACGCGGGGCTCGGCTACGGCTTAGGCGAGGCCGAGGTACACACCATCGGCGTCGACCCCGCCTACCAGGGGCGGGGGATCGGCGAGCTGCTACTGAGCGACATCCTGGCCGAGGCCGACCGCCGCCAGTCCACCGTCTTCCTCGAAGTCCGGGTGGACAACGACCCCGCCATCGGCCTCTACAAAAAGCACGGCTTTGTGCAGCTTGGCGTGCGGAAGAATTACTACCAGCCCTCCGGTGCAGACGCGCTGACGATGCGCCGCGACGCGGTCTTCGACCGCGAAAAGAACGGGGGAAAGAAAGGTACACTGTGTTAGTTCTCGGTGTTGAAAGTTCCTGCGACGAGACAGGCGTAGGCATCGTTGAGCTCTCCGACGACGGAGAGCTGACAATCCGCGCCGACGCGGTGGCGAGCTCCATGAACGAGCACGCCCGCTTCGGCGGTGTCGTTCCGGAGATCGCCTCCCGCGCCCACCTCGAATCCATGAGCCCCGTCATGCACCAGGCCCTCGAAGAGGCCGGGATCGACCGCCCCGATGCCGTCGCCGCGACGGTCGGTCCGGGGCTTGCCGGGCCGCTCCTCATCGGCGCTTCTGCCGCCAAGGCCTACGCCGCCGCCTGGGGCGTCCCGTTCTACGGGGTCAACCACCTCGGTGGGCACGTCGCTGTCGCCAACCTTGAGGGTGCGCCACTTGGCCACGCCGTCGCGCTCCTCGTTTCCGGCGGGCACACCCAGCTCCTCGAGGTCGAGCGCGTCGGCCTCCCCATGCGCGAGTTGGGCTCCACGCTTGACGACGCCGCCGGCGAAGCCTACGACAAGGTCGCACGGCTCCTCCGGCTGGGCTACCCGGGAGGACCCGTCATCGACAAGCTCGCCCACCGGGGCGACCCGCACGCCATCGCCTTCCCACGCGGCCTCATGAAGCCGAAAGACCCGCGCCACGATTTCTCCTTCTCCGGCCTAAAGACCTCCGTCGCCCGCTATGTGGAGGCCGCCGAACGTGAGAATCGTGTCATTAGTGTGGAGGATGTCTGTGCCTCCTTCCAAGAAGCAGTTGCCGACGTCCTCACCTTCAAAGCTGTTCGCGCCTGCCAGGACGTGGGGGCCGACGTGCTCCTGCTCGGCGGGGGCGTGGCGGCGAACTCGCGGCTGCGTGAACTCGCCCAGGAGCGTTGCGATGCCGCGGGCATTGAGCTGCGCGTTCCCCGCTTCTCCCTGTGCACCGACAACGGCGTGATGATCGCCGCCGTGGCGGCAAAGCGCATCCACGAGGGTGCAGAACCGTCGCCGTTAAGCATTGGCACAGATTCCTCACTCGATGTTGAGATTCCTCAGGTGATGGAATAGCTTTCTTAACCTACGCACATGTAGTAAATGCGATTTTTAACCCCCGGTTGGGGGTGAAATGGAAAAATTTTCTACGGCACCGGAAATCGACGTGAGCGGGTTCCGGTGTCACTTTTTTGAAAAACGACCAGGCGAAACGGGTATCTCGTGTGCTAATTTGTTGAACAATGGGCACTTTTTATAACCAAAGTATGATCCTCAGTGAATTTTAAGGCCGCTTAACACTCACTAGACAAAACCTTGGAAAAGGGTAAGAATATTACCTATTGGGAATCAGGCTCCCTCAGGAGTTGTCTCAACAGGAATTTTCAGGACCAAATTTTCCGGAGGAAAAATGAACAACACCCGTTTAGCTTCGGGTCGGATGCCAGGGCGCATCTCCCGAGCAATGAGCGGCATCGGAGCAACCGACTTCGTACGTCGTTTCTCCCGCTCCGCAACAGCGATCGTCGTTTCCACCGCTATGGCCGCAACGGGTGTCGTTGCGGTTCAGGCTTCAGCGCCGGTGGCAGCAGTTGCGCAGGCGCAGGACCGCGGCAATGTCCCGGTCGATACCCCCATCAAGAATGCTATCCACTCCCCGGGCCACGCCTGGGGCGATGAGTACACCGTAAGTGGCGATATTTACATCGACCGTGAGGGGGTTCTTCGCCGTTACAACAACGACGATGAAAAGCCCAACGGCATTAAGGTATATGCCTACTGGATCGACGAGGACGGCACCGTCTCGCCCACCTACTACGACGTATCGCGTAAGCTGACCAACTCCGATTCGCAGAATGGTCGCTACTCTATCTACCTCAAGCCGTACACGGACGCGCAGGGCATTTCCCATACCTTCGATGCCAACGCTCGTGAGAAGCTCGTGGTGTTCACCTCCCGCGATGAGCTGGATGTTGATGGCAAGCACTACACGGTGGCCTACCAGGAGTCCTATCCCGTAGGAACGTCTACGTTCCGTAACCTGGCCTCGTGGAACGCTGCCAGGAAGCACGTCATCAACTGGATGATCGCTCTGCACGAGTACCCCAACCAGGATGATCTCTCCTGGCTGCAAAAGCCTAAGGATCAGTGGCAGGAAGCCCCCAAGGATGAGGGCAGTGGCTATGTCGAGGGCCTCATCTGGTGGAACACATGGGACGCTGCCGGTGGAACCGACTCGTTGAGCGAGGTTGACGGGCCTATTGGAGATATGCGCGCTAAGAACGTCACCGTCGTGGGCTCCTACGTCAACGATGAGGTCACGCTCCTCTTTGACGCGTGGAAGAAGGAACACAAGAACGCGCCGGTGGAGGAATTCCGTGCCGCTCAGCGCCAGATTGTTGAGGATTACGAGAAAATTCACGGTGAAGGTTCGGCGATCGCCGAGACCGTGGTGACCAAGACAGACAAGGACGGCAACTACAAGCTACAGTTCCGTGGCATTTACGGCGACCGCGCCAGCTACAACGGCATTGTCACCGGTAACCGTCACCACCAGCTCGCCGAGTACGGCGCAGGTTCTTGGGCTATTGGCGGTGTGAATTCCAAGCACATCAACCAGCAGTACATGTACGTCTACCCGGTCATCGGTGACCTGGAGACGGGCGTATTGTCTGCCAACGTGAACATGGGTTCGTGGCAGACCCCGATGTTTGATGGTGTTGGCACTGGCCGTGGCACCAACGTGGTTAACCGTTCCGATGGCGCCCACTTCATTTTGCAGGCCCGTTCCAACACGTTCGATGTCACTCCGTACAACGTGACAACCAACCCCGCCACGGTGGGCGATACTGCCACGGTGCGGGCAACGGATCTCATCCCGGATTACGAGTACAACGTTGTGTGGACCGATTCCGCCGGGAACAGGGTAGGCGAGTGCAAGGTTTCCTCCGATAGCCTGGGCAACATTCCGGCCAATACTTGCCCGCTGACGGTTCCGGATACCATCGGCACCGCCGAGACCTACACCGCGAGCCTCTACGCCGGTCGCACGCTGGTGCAGGCCGACTCGTTCCTCGCCACCCGCAACGATCAGGCCAACCCTTACGGCTCCGTGGGTGATCCCTACACCGGCCACTACAAGCAGGAAGCTGCCGATGGTCGCACGATGGAGTACGAGGCCGAGGGCCTCCCCGAGGGCCTGAGCATCGACCGGAAGACGGGCGAGATCACCGGTACCCCGACCAAGGCTGGCACCACTGTAGCCACGATCAAGGCCAAGCAGATGAAGGGCGGCAAGGTCGAGCAGACCTTCCCCAAGGAGATCCCCTTCACCATTACCGATACGCCCCTGCCCAAGGGTAAGTCGCGCGTGCCATACACCCACAAGCTCGCAACCGAGGGCCTTCCCGAGGGAGCTGAGATCTCCAACTACATCGTCAACGGCGCCGAAGGTCTGACCGTCAACGAGAAGGGCGAGCTCACCGGTCTCCCGGCCGCCGCCGGCGAGTACAACGTGATTGTTCGTTACACCGTCAAGGACGGCGAGCGCACGTTCACCCACCTGGACCGCGTCAAGTTCGTCGTCGATCCTTCCCAGGCTACCGAGACGAACGCCGAGTACCCCAAGGTTGTTGTCCAGCAGGGCACCACCAAGACTGCTAAGGCGGATAAGGACTTCCCGGCTCGCACGAAATTCAAGCTCGCCGAGGGCACCCCGGATTGGGTCTCCGTCGACGAGAACGGCATTGTCACCTACAAGCCGGGCCCGGATGAGAAGGTAGGCGAGCGGCTCTTCAACGTCACCGCTTCCTTCCCGGATGGTTCCACCCGCGATTACCGCCTGCCGGTCGAGGTCACCCCGTCCGACACGCACACCTACACCCCCGAGTATGAGGGTCTGGAACTGCGCCAGGGCAAGACGGGCTTCATCCCCGCCCCGGTGGACGCCGCCACCAAGCAGGCGCTGCCTGAGAAGAGCTCCTTTGAAAAGGTCTCCGGTGAAGAATGGATCACTGTTGATCCCACCACCGGTGTGATCAAAGCTGTCGTTCCCGTTCGCCAGAAGGTTGGTGATTACCCCGTCACGGTGAAGGTCACCTTCCCCGATGGCTCCACGGGTGAGGCGAAGACCACCGTTAAGGTGGTCGATTCCTACGACAAAAAGTTCGATCCCTACTACAAGGATATGGAAGCGGTCGCCGGTGGAGCGAAGGTCTACGGCGAGCTCCCAGAGAACGCCCCTGCGGATGCCACCTACGAGCTCATTGATCCACTTGGATGGACAAGCGTTGATCCTGACAATGGTCAGGTCACCGCCCAGCCGCCGGTAGACGTCAAGCCTGGCGAATACTCCCAGAAGATTCAGGTCACCTACTCGGATGGCACCAAGGAAACCAAGGAGGTCGCCCAGAAGATCACCGTCACCGCCAACAACGCAGACTCCGTCGAGCTTGCTTATGGCGATGAGGTTACGGTTCGCCAGGAGAAGGAAGCTAAGGTTCCTGCTCCTCAGGTGACCAAGGGTGAGCTTCCCGCCAACACGCTGTTCACCCTGGACAACCAGTATGACTGGTTGACCATCGACGGTAAGACCGGCGAGATCACCGCTAAGCCCACCAACAACACGGCCGCTGACAGCTACGAGATCCCCGTCACGGTAACCTTCCCGGATAAGTCCACCAAGGCTCTTTCGGCCAAGGTGAAGGTTGTTGCTTCCGATGTCACCACCTACGGCACGCCACAGTACAATTCCGTCAGCGTCAAGCCCGGCGGGACCGCGAAGGTTGATCGCCCGAAGACGACAGAGGGTGAGGCGCTGCCAGAGGGCACGACCTTCGAACGCGTCGGCACCACGCCTGAGTGGGCCACCCTCAACGAGGACGGCTCCATCACGGTTGCTCCTGGTGGTTCTGTTTCCAACGGCTCCTACGAGGTGCCGGTGACGGTTACCTACCCGGATGGCACCAAGGCCAACGCCGTTGCCACCATCCAGGTTGGCGATACCCGCGCAGCCGAGGATGAGAAGAACGGTGTTACCGAGTACGAGCCCAAGACAGTGAAGCAGGGCGAGACTGAATCCGCCACGGCTAAGTCGTCCGACGAGGCCAGCTACGAAAGTGTTGCCGAGCTTCCCGAGTGGGTCAAGCTGGACAAGGAATCGGGCACCCTCTACTACGCTCCCGGTTTTGAGGTAACGCCTAAGGAGTACCAGATCCCGATCCGCGTTACCTACGACGTAGACAAGTCCTTCCGCATCGTCAACGCGGTAGTGACCGTCCAGGCCACGGACAAGGGCAGCTTCGATCCGAAGTATGCGGACACCACGGCTCGCCAGGGTGACACTCTGAATATCGATACCCCGAGGGACACCGAGGGCAAGGTACTGCCGGAGGGCACCACCTTCACCAAGGAAGGCGGCCCCAGTTGGGCTACCGTCAACCCCGATGGCACCATCACCGGCACCGTTCCGGCCGACGCGCCTCTGAAAGATTACACCATTCAGGTGAAGGCACACTACCCGGATGGCACCACTGATGATCTCGATGCCGCGGTCAAGGTGACCAAGTCTTACAAGGACGAGTTCAACCCCGCCTACGAGCGTATCACGGTTGCCGCCGGCGACAGCAAGCTTGGCAAAGAGCCGACGGACGTTCCCGCCGGCTCGACCTTCAAGCTTGTCGACGCCCCCGCGTGGGTTACGATCGGTGAAAAGTCTGGACAGGTCTTCGTCAGCCCTGGTAAGGACGTGGCGCCGAAGGTGTACAAGCAGCGGGTAGAGGTCATCTACCCCAGTGGTCCCTCCGAGGTCGTCACCCAGGAGATCGAGGTCACTGGAAACTACGCTGACCGCTTCGACGGCAAGATCAACTACGAGAAGGTTGCCGAGGTTGCCCAGACAAAGTCTGAGACGATCAACCCGACCGTACAGGGTGACCTGCCCAGTGGTACCTACTACACGCTGAGGGAGGAGTCGGACTGGATCACGGTTGATCCGCTGACCGGCGCTGTCACCTTCTCGCCTGGCGCCAACCAGGAGGTCAAGACATACGACGTTCCGGTTATCGTCCACTTCCGCGATGATTCCGAGCTGGAGATCACCGCTCAGGCCAAGGTTGTTGAAAGCGACTACTCCAAGCACGGCGACCCGAAGTACGATGACATCGACACGGTCACGCCTGGTGAAGATGTCCACGTCAACCCGCCGAAGGATAAGAACGGCAACGAGCTGCCCGACGGCAGCAAGTTCGAGAAGGACGGCACCACCCCGGATTGGGTTGTTGTTAACCCTGACGGCTCCCTCGACATCGATGGCAAGGATGCCGTTCCTGGAACCCACGAAATTACCGTCAAGGTCACCTACCCCGACGGTACGACGGGTACCGCAAAGACCACGGTCACTGTCGATGGCAAACTCGCCGATAAGCTTGACCCGCAGTACGATTCGCTGACACTCCGCCAGGGCAAGACCGGCACCATAGAGCGCCCGGCAGCCCTCAAGGACGTTGACGCTACTTTCGAGGTCATCAGCAGCCTGCCGCAGGGTGCATCGCTGAACGAAGACGGCTCCATTTCGGTGGATGCCACGAACGTGAAGCCGTACACCCAGGACATCCTGGTGAAGATTCACTACACCAAGGATGGTTCTGAGGACACCGCGGTTGCCAAGGTGACGGTGACGGAATCCCAGAGTAACGAGTACCAGCCGATCTACAAGGATAAGGACGTTCAACAGGGCGGCAAGGTCACTTTCGATGCTCCGAAGGATGCCAACGGCAAGACCATTCCGTCCGGCACTACTTACGCCCCGGGCGAAGGTAACCCCGACGGAGTGTATGTCAATCCGAACACCGGTGAGATCACCTACGAGCCTGGTGCCAATGAGACACCCGGCAAGAAGATGATCGACGTCGTTGTGACCTACCCCGATGGCACGAGTGAAACCATCACGGCCGAGGGCAACGTCACGGAATACACCACCGCTGACTCCAGCAAGGTCACCTACCCGTCGCTGGTTCCTGACCGTGGCACCACGGTGAAGAGCAAGCCGTACATCGACCTGGTTGAGACCCCCGGTATCGAGATGAACGAGATTCCGGAGGGCACCACCTTCCAGGTTGATCAGTCCAAGGTTCCGGCCGGCTGGACCGTAAAGGTCGTCGACCAGACCACTGGTGAGGTTGAAGTCACTGTTCCTGAAAATGCCGTCACCGGTGTCGGCCAGGACATCCCCGTGAACGTCACCTTCAAGGATGGCTCCAAGCAGGCCTCCAAGGTCACGGTCACGCCGAAGGTTGCCTCCATCGCGAAGGAGACTACGTTCTCTATACAGCGATGCTTCGAGGACAACGATGACTGGTACACCAACCCGCTGCTCTACCTCATCCCGCTGGGTATCATCGGTCTGCTCACCCAGATCGAGCTGCCCCTCCCGGAGAGTGTCAAGCAGCAGCTGGATGCGCTGCGCCCGGCCAACCCCGGTGAGCAGCCACAGTTCATCAAGGACCTCAACGCCCAGTTCGCTAACTCGGGCATCAAGGTCAACGCCGGCGGTATCCTCACCATCCTCGGCCTGACCGCTGCGGCCGGCTTGGTTGGTGCTTACTACCTGTCCAAGTGCACCTCCGGCAAGGGCTGGGACTTCAGCGCCATCGAGACCGACGAGACCGGCAACATCTTCTCCTCCGACGGCAACAAGACCCAGACGGGTGAGAAGACCACCGAGCTCGACCAGAATGGCAAGCCGAAGACCGGCGGCACCGCTAACCGCGCTGCCAGCGATGCCGAGACTGAGGCTCAGGAGGACACGGAGTACGCGGAGGAATCCGAATACACCGAGGAAACCGACACAACTGAATCCGAGTAATAAATAGGGAGGCGCGCCACACGGCGTGCCTCCCTCACCTCGCGGTGGTCAACTGGTCCCACCACCGCATGGCGCCACCTCCGGGTGGCGCTTTTTTATTTCACTAGAGCCTTGTATAAGGCCTCAAAATTCGCCCGCAGCTCCCGGTAGTACTCGGCGTTCGCCTCAGTGGGGCAGATGCGCTCCCCAAACGGTGGCACGGCCCGATCGACACCCGGGGCGATGATATTCAAGGCGATAAGCGCGGTGCCACGCAGCGTCGCCCGCTTCATGGCTAGGGGCACCACGTCGCAGCGCAGCGTGTCCGCGAGAATGTGGAGCCACGCCGGGTGGTCGGTGGTCACCCGCCCCGAGGCGATCACCCGTTCGGGCTGGGCGCCGGCTTCATCCAGCTCATCGTAGATGCGCCCGTAGGACACCGCGATGCCTTCGATGATGCCCCGCCACAGCCCCAGCGGTGTGGTGTCGTCGGTGATTCCCACCAGCGATGCCTTCGCCCCCGATGCCCACCCCGTCGCCCGTTCCCCGGAGAAGAACGGCAGCACCTCGGGCGCGTGGTCCGACGGTGCGCCCGCCAGTGTTTCCTCGATGTCCTCGTGGGGGAGCGCTACAACGGTGCGTTCCAGCCAGCTGATCGCGCGACCCACATCGTTGAGCGCCCCGCCGAGGATGACCTGGTCGCTCGAGACGCGATAACACCACAGCCCCTCGGGGATGTGCTCGGGTGCCTGGGGCAGCAAGACGCGCATGGCTCCCGACGTCGCCGCCGCCACCGCGATGGTGGAGGCATCGGTGGCTCCCGGGCCGACGTTGGATGGCCAGCCGTCGGGAATGCCATGGAACCAGGGGATGGCGTCGAGGGCGGGCCAGTCGAGCGAGGTGGGGAACGCGGGCTCGGTGGGTAGGTGTAGTGGTGAGATCAGTGGCGGATCGACGTCGCAGGCGGCGAGGATTTCGGTGTCGAGTTCGCCCGTGTGCGCGTTGACGATTCCGCTCCACGCGCCGGTGGACGTGGCCAGTCCTTCGATTCCTGCGAGTTTGAGGTAGACGTACTCGCCGATGGTCATGACTCGCCAGGTCTTTTCCCACAGCTCAGGGAACTGGTCTTGCACCCACAGGAACCGCGCTGGGTGGTAGCTCGTGTGTGCGCGCACGCCGGTCCGCTGGTGGTACGCACCCACGTCGGCACGCTTTTCTAGCTTTTCGACGTACGGTGCGCACCGTGAGTCCGCATAGGTTGCGCACGGTGTCAATGCTTGTTTTTGCTTGTCAACGAGAAGGAAACTCGACGCAAACGAATCAAAACACACCCCAGAGATCCTAAGATCCTTGTCCTCAGCGAAGGCGACGATACTTTCTACGATCCGTCGGCACTCGTCGGCTATCTGATCGGCATCGATGGTGCTGCGCCCGTCGTGCCCCGTGGTGAACTCGTGCGCGATCCGCTGCTTCGACCCTTTCACAGGGCAGCCGGTGGCATCGTACAGGCCGCCACGGGAGGCTGTGGAGCCGACATCCATGGCCAGGACGAACGGCGCGGTCGCATCCTTTAGCTTGATAGACATGGTGGGAATCTTGGGGGTGTCAGCCATAAATCCCAGTGTATTGGTGGAGGGGTAGTTTCGGGGGGAGCGGGGTTAACCTGGGGTGAATTCATGGTGACGGTTAGCTTTCATCTGGTGCTTTCGGGGTACAAAGCCAATACCCTTAGTAGCGGTTTAGATAGAAAGATGGGGAGCACACCATGACACGTGGATACCTAGTTCAACCTGATCTGACGGCAAAGGCCATCGAGTTTGATATTGACAACGCCGCCGAATACATCGGTGGCACTGCGGAGGATCGCGTGGCTGTAGCCTTCCAGCAGCGCGAGAATGCGACACTCGCTGCATTGCACATGACGCACGAGCAAGGGGACGGTGTGGAACCGAACGCCGTGGCATCGATGGCGAAGAACGAAGCCGCTACGGGCAACTCCGCTTTCTTTACTGATCCGACCACCGCCGTCATCGGCCCTGTTATTTTCGTTGGCCCGGAGGGGGAAGACATTTCCTTCGCCCAGATTGCGCTTGTCGACGACGGCATCCGCGCCGTCAAGAACTACATGGAGGACGAGCCGGAGGATTACGCCCTGTGGCGCGCGGCTGCCCTCAACCTTCCTGAGACCCAGTAGCTGCCCGGAACCGGGCAAGAATGTAGTGATTATGGCCACACTGCGGGTACTATGATCGTTCGTGACTGAGAAATTCCGCCAACTCCCTCCGCCCGGCCCAGCCTGGGGCGGAAGCCTCATGGGGACATCCATTGTGGCCCGCCTCCTCGTCGAGGAGCACCTGCTATTTCTCGCCGGCATCTTTGTCGCCATAGCCTGCGTCATTCTCGCGGAACTTACTGTCGGCTTCGCCCGCTTCCGCGAGCCTAGTTTTCGACGCACAACTATGGCCGAGTGGTCGATGTACTTCATCGGCATCCTGGCCCTCGGCGCGGCGCTATCCGGGATCACCGGCAACAATCTCTTCCGGCTTATCGGCTTTTGGATCGGTGGACCCGTAACCGTGATCACGTGGGGGATTCAGCTCACGCGTTTCCATGGCGATCCCAAGTTCACGTGGGGCTTGCCGCTTGTGGGGCCGATGATCTCCGCGTCGGTCGCCGGTTGGCTCGCTCGCGACTACGGCAGCACGTACCACGTCATGGGCACGGTGTTGTTCTGTATGTCCCTGTTTACTGCTGTTCCCACGTTTGCCCGTGTGTATTGGGCTGCATGGCACGGCAAGGTGGATTTCACGGGTGCCAAGTCTGCGACGGCGTGGGTGCCGCTTGGCGTCGTTGGCCAGTCGACCACCGCCATGCAGATTCTTTACCCCGGTCCTTTTTCCATCCTGTATGGGCGGGTTGCCCTCGTCATCGCCATCCCCCTGGCGATCTACGCTATGACAATCTTCTACCCCAATGCTGCCCGGTGGGTTGCCTACTCACCTGCGTGGTGGTCATGCACGTTCCCGCCGGGAACCGTCAGCATGGGTGGCCACCAGGTCGCGCTCGTCAGCGGTTCGCATTGGCTCGACGTGGTGGCGCTCAGCATCCCCGTGGTGCTCATCGCCCACTGGGGATTATGTGCCAGCCGGTTTATTAGCTGGGTTACAGACCGAGGGCGGCCTGAATCGCGGGTGTTAGACCCATCGCGCTGACGAGTGCTGCGATGCCGCCGAGGAGCGCACCGACGGCGGCAATCGAGAAGCCAGCGGTGACGCCGGGGTTCTCGGAGAGCTTTGAGGAACCGAGGACGTCTGCGACGACGACCCGCAGTGCACCGTCGTTAACGTTCACCATGCCGGGTGCACCAACGAGGGCGTTGACCCCATCCTTTTCGATGCCCTTGAAGGCACCCTCGTGAATGTTGGCGTTTTCGATGCCGTTGGCCTTGATGCCGTCTTTTTCGATGCCCTTAATGGCTCCTTCTGCGACGGTTGCGTTCTCGATTCCATTGACCTTGACGGCGTCCTTTTCTACGCCGACAACCTTGTTGTTAGATACAGCATCTTTCTGTACGCCCGTGATCGGGTTGTCGTGGATATCTGCAATGGCGGCGGAGGCGGGCAGTGCCTGGAGCGCCAGACCAAGAGCGAGAACGGGGGCGAGGGTGCGGGTGATCTTCTTCATTGTGGAAACCTTTCTTTACTTGCCAAGTTTTGCGAGCTGCTTCTCCAGCTCCCTGGCATATTCCATGTAGTACTTTGTGTTTTCAGAGACAGTCGAGGGGTCGGGGTTGCCGGGTGTCAGGCTGATTCCAGACGACAGCAGTGAGCTTGTCGACGCATCCGGCTCCGGCTCCGGCGGCGGTGCCTGCTGCACGCGGGTGCTGGCTTTTACTGTGCCGAGGATGGTGCCATCGTCGGCGGTCGCCGTGAACTCGAGTGTGTGCGCCTCGGTAGATGGCGTGTCCCACGTGATGTTCTTGAAGATGGCAAATCCGTGGTTGAAACGGGCGGTGTAGGCGGTCTTCGCCCCGTCAATGGTGACGGTTACGTTGCCGTGGATCCTGTCTGCTCGCTCCCCATCGGCGCCGACGTACTGCAGTGAGTACCCGGCTTTCTGCCCGGTGAGGACATCGGTATCGGAGTACAAGAGGTGGAGTCCCTGCGGCTGGACCTGGTTCGCGGTTGCGGGGGCCGGCTCGGCGAGGGCGACTGGCTGAGTGAAAGTTAAAGGCACAAGAGTGGAGACGCATACGAGGAGTAAAGCGGATCTCTGGTGCATGGGCGATTCTCCCATCAAATTTGAGTTGACCTGTAGTGTAGCAACAACTCTATCCGAGGTTCACCCCCTAGTTTGTGGACCCAAAGTACCGGCGTGTCGCTTTTGTGAAAAAACTCACAGCCCCAGGCTTAGGATATTTTAAACTCACCTAGTAAGGTGAGACTTGCCTAGCAAATACTTAGTCCAGGATAACTATCACTGGAGCCAGCTTTTGAAAGGAAGTTGACCATGACAGCGATCACTTCGATGCCTACCCGCCCCGAGGTTTCACGGCGCCTTGCTGAACTCGGTCTGCGTCGCAACGTTGACGTTCAGCTTGGTGGCAAGACCTCCGGCGGTGGCCGTGTGGTCAGCGTCGGCAAGAGCCGTTACGCGCTGGATAAAGCGACCCTTCGCTCGCTCGGTCTCATCTAATTTTCTTTCCTGTGGCGGCGTGCGGGGTGGGGTCCGGTGCCGTCTTTCCGTTTTTACACTAAGGGATTATTTACCATGTCTGAAACCCAATCTGCGTCCACGGTAGCGCAGGCACCTAGCTGTGCGCACTGTGCGGCAGAGACATCTCCTGCTCCCAAGGGGTCGCCGTCGGTGGCTCTTGTTGGAGCCCAGAACTCCGGCAAGTCTACGCTCTTTAACGCGTTGACTGGGTCCAAGGTGCGTACAGGTAACTGGCCGGGGACCTCTATTGAGGTGTCCCGTGGCGCCTGGGCCTTGTCCGACGGCGTTTACGACCTCATCGATTTTCCTGGCACCTACTCATTGGATCCGATGAGCCCGGATGAGGCGCTCACTCGCGATCTCCTCCTTAATGTTCCGTTTGAGGAGCGTCCCGACGTGGTTGTTGCCACAGTGGACGCGACGGCGCTCGGCCGCAGTCTCTACATGGTTACGCAGCTTGCCGAGCACGGTTTCCACCTGCTTGTCGCCCTGACCAAGTGCGATTTGGCGGAGAAGCACGGCACGGAGATCAATGCGGCGCAGCTGGAGAAGGAGCTCGGGTTCCCCGTTATTCCCGTTGATGGTCGCCACCGCACGGGGCTCGCTGAGATCGAGGCCGCCGTCCGCGCCGCACTCATTGGTCCGACAACGAGCTGGCCGGAAAAGGACATCGAGGAACGATTCGAGATCATTGATCGCCTCGTCTCTGCGGCGGCTAGCGAGCATGAGACCGAACCAGGTTTGACGGAGAAGATCGACGCCGTCGCCCTGCACCCGGTTGGTGGTCCGATCGTGTTCCTCGCCGCGATGTTCGCGGTATTCCACATCACCATTACTCTTGCCGCACCCCTCCAGGATTGGGCCGAGGGCGTTATCACCGGCCCCGTTGCCGACGGCGCACGTTGGCTCCTGGAACAGGTCGGCTTGGATCATCCGCTCGTCACTGGCTTGCTTGTCGACGGCATCATCGGCGGTGTTGGCATGGTTGTCAGCTTCCTTCCGCTCATGGGCCTCATGTTCCTCTGCCTCGCCATCCTTGAGGATTCCGGCTATATGGCTCGCGCCGCCGTGGTGACGGACCGCACCATGCGCGCCATCGGCTTGCCCGGCAAGGCGTTCATCCCCATTGTTGTCGGCTTCGGCTGTAACGTGCCGGCAATTTCGGCGACGCGCGTGCTGGGTTCCCCTCGCCAACGGATCTTGACCTCCCTGCTCATTCCGTTTGCCTCGTGTTCGGCCCGGCTCGTCGTGTTCCTCATGTTGGCCACCATCTTCTTCCCTGACCACGCGAGCCTCGTGGTATTCACGATGTACGTCATTTCGATCCTGCTCATCGCCCTGACTGGTCTCATCCTGCGGCATACCCTGTGGCGCACGATGCCCGATGAGCCACTGATTATTGACCTCCCCGAATACCAGCTGCCCACGGCTCGCCTCGCCGGCACCGTGACGTGGACCCGTCTCAAGGGCTTCCTCCACGATGCCGCTACCGTAATTGTCGCCACCGTCACCGTCGTGTGGCTCCTCATGGCGATCCCAGTGAACGGAACGACGGAGCTTAACCCGCCACCGGAGGAGTCCGTCTATGGAGCTGTCTCGCGCACCGTCGCTCCGGTCTTCGCCCCCGCTGGGTTTGGTTCCTGGACCCTATCTGGGCCGCTGATCACAGGCTTCGTGGCCAAGGAAGCTGTCATCTCCACGTGGGCGCAGATGTACGCCGTGGAGGATGTTACCGACGAAGATCCCGAGGAGCAGGCGGAGAGTTCGCTGGCAAAGTCTGTTCGTGCGGACTTTGACGAATCCTCTAACGGCCATGCGCTTGCAGCCGTCTGGGCATTCATGCTCTTCATGCTCGCGTACACCCCGTGTGTCGCGACACTTGCCGCTCAACGCAGAGAGATTGGCTGGAAGTGGACTATGTTCGGCTTCGGCGTGCAGCTGGTTTTCGCCTGGCTTCTCGCTGTGGGCGCGTTCAACCTGTTGAAGGTGTTTGGTCTGTAATGGCTGCCCCTGTTCAGTCCGTCATCAGTGCCCTGAAGAGCGGTGTCACGACGCGGGCGGGTCTCGCCCACGAGTGCGGCCTGCAGCCGGTCACCGTCGATGCGGTGTTGGAGTTTTTGGAGCACTCAGGGCGACTCAGCCGCGAGGAGATGAAGTCCTGCGTGGGGCGCTGCTCGTCGTGTGCCGTTGCCGGGACCTGCGGCAGCGGTCCGGTGTTACTCACCCTGACTTGAGTGCTAGCACTCTCGGGGGTAGAGTGCCAAAAGAGGTTGTTTTTGGATCTGGTTGTCCACCCGCGACGGCGGCCACCCGGAAACGAACCCACACAAATTCAACCACAAAGCATGGAGGATTACCGTGGCACAGATTAAGCCGCTTGAGGATCGTATTCTCGTTCAGATCAACGAAGCAGAGACCACCACTGCATCCGGTCTCGTCATTCCGGATTCTGCTAAGGAAAAGCCGCAGCAGGCAACCGTCAAGGCTGTTGGCCCTGGCCGTTTCGAGGATGGCAAGCGTGTCCCGCTCGACATCTCCGAGGGTGACGTTGTTGTGTTCTCCAAGTACGGCGGAACGGAGATTAAGTTCGATGGTGAGGAGTACCTCATCCTCTCCGCTCGTGACATCCTGGCAGTCATCGAGGGCTAATCTTTATGTCGAAACTCATTGCATTTGATCAGGAAGCCCGCGAAGGCCTCCTGGCGGGAGTCGATGAGCTTGCTGATGCCGTCAAGGTGACGCTCGGTCCCCGTGGCCGCAACGTCGTACTGGACAAGTCCTACGGCGCGCCCACCGTCACCAACGACGGTGTGACCATCGCCCGCGAGATTGACCTCTCCGCCCCGTTTGAAAACCTCGGTGCCCAGCTGGTGAAGTCCGTCGCTGTGAAGACGAACGACATCGCCGGTGACGGCACGACCACCGCGACGCTGCTCGCCCAGGCGCTCATCCGCCAGGGGCTGCGCAACGTTGCCGCTGGTGCCAACCCGATCGAGCTGAACAAGGGCATCCAAGCAGCTACGGAGAAGACCGTGGAGCTGCTGAAAGCCCGCGCCACGGACGTGAGCTCCGCCAAGGAGATCGCTAACGTAGCGACGGTGAGCTCCCGTGACCCCGAGGTCGGCGAGCTTGTTGCCGGCGCGATGGAAAAGGTGGGTAAGGACGGTGTCGTGACCGTCGAGGAGTCCCAGACCATCGACACCACGCTCGACATCACCGAGGGTGTGTCCTTTGACAAGGGCTTCCTCTCCCCGTACTTCATCACCGATGTGGACTCTCAGGAGGCCGTGCTGGAGAACCCGGCCATCCTCCTCGTCCGCAACAAGGTGAGCTCCCTGCCGGACTTCCTCCCCGTGCTGGAGAAGGTCGCCGGCGCCAACCGCCCGCTGCTCGTCATCGCTGAGGATGTCGACGGCGAGCCGCTACAGATGCTTGTGGTCAACGCGATCCGCAAGTCTTTGAAGGTGGCAGCCGTGAAGTCTCCGTTCTTCGGTGAGCGGCGCAAGGCGTTCATGGATGACCTCGCTGTGGTCACCGGCGCAACCGTCATCGACCCGGAGGTCAACATTAACCTTCGCGACGCCGGTGAGGAACACTTCGGCACCGCTCGCCGCGTGTCCATTTCTAAGGATGAGACGGTTATCGTCGATGGCGCAGGTTCTGCCGAGGCTGTGGAGAAGCGCCGTGGCCAAATCCGCCACCTCATCGAGATCACCGACTCCTCCTGGGACAAGGAAAAGGCCGAGGAGCGTTTGGCGAAGCTCTCCGGCGGTGTCGCCGTCATCCGCGTCGGTGCCGCTACTGAGACCGAGCAGTCCGAGCGTAAGCTCCGCGTCGAGGATGCCATCAACGCCGCTCGCGCGGCGGCGCAGGAGGGCATCATCGCCGGCGGTGGTTCCGTGCTCGTTCAGATTGCGCAAGAGCTCGTTTCGCTTGCAGAAAGCTTCGAGGGCGATCAAAAGACCGGTGTTCTCGCACTGGCCTCCGCCCTGGAGAAGCCCGCTTTCTGGATTGCCGAGAACGCGGGCCTCGACGGCTCCGTTGTCGTCAGCAAGATCCGCGAGTGCGCCAATGGTGAGGGCTTCAACGCCGCCACCCTGGAGTATGGGGACCTCATCGAGCAGGGCATCATTGACCCAGTCAAGGTGACCCACTCTGCCGTGGTGAACGCCACCTCCGTCGCCCGGATGGTGCTGACCACCGAGGCCTCGGTTGTGGAGAAGCCTGCCGACGAGTAAAAACCCATAAAAATTGGGGAGCAGCGACCTGCTCCCCAATTTTTTATACCTTCGCCATGGCGTGCCTGCGCTTACGCGGATGCAGGATCGAGTCCCGCTCCGCTTCGCTCAGCCCGCCCCAGATGCCGTAGGGCTCCGCCACTTTCAGCGCGTGATTCCTGCACTGCTCGAGCACCGGGCAGACGTTGCAGATTGCCTTAGCTCGAAGCTCCCGGCGAGTGCGAGCGCGTCCCCGCTCGCCCTCTGGGTGGAAGAAGAAAGAGGAATCTTTTCCTCGGCAGGAACCGTGGACCTGCCAATCCCATACATCCAGCTGTGGTCCGGGCAACTTCTTCGGCTGTGGCACTGTCAAACTCCTTTTGTATGGCTTTCAGATACCACAGGAGTCTTGTAGGTTTTGGTGAACGCTGAGTAGCACGACGGTTACTGCAATGTGGCTACCACAATAACGCTGGGTTAAAAACCTCGTTTGAACTGGTGTAAATCCGACAGGTTAACCCTTGGTGAATTTTTGCACGCACCATTACTGAATACGTTAATGCAAAAACAATGAGATCGCAGGGTAAGGTTTCAGTACATGAAAGGGGAGCGATGAGCGATATTGACCAAGAACTAGCGCCGCTTGTCCCTCGCGCCGCGCGGGGAGACGCTAAAGCACTGCGCTCGATCATTCGTATCATCCACCCCGCCATCGTCCGCTATACGCGTGCTCGCATCTCCGGTGGTCGCATCCCCAATGCAGAGGATGTGGCCCAGGAGATTTGCCTAGCCGTGGCCCAGTCTATTGGTCGCTATCAAGATCAGGGGCGCCCGTTCATGGCATTCGTGTATGGCATCGCCTCAAACAAGGTCGCCGATGCGTACCGCTCGATGGGGCGCGACAAAACAACCCCCACCGACACCATTCCCGAATCATCTGATGAGGGGCTTACCCCCGAGGGATACGCCCTGGTAGCAGATGGTAGTAACAGAGTGCGGGAGATTCTCGATTGTTTAAGTGACAGGGCTCGCGAAATCATTATTTTGCGTGTGTTTGTTGGCTTATCCGCCGATGAGACGGCGGAGATTGTAGGTTCTACACCCGGCGCGGTTCGCGTCGCCCAGCATCGGGCGCTCGCTACCATGCGGCGGATGTACGAGAATGAAGGTGCGATTGCAAATGAGTGATGATCTTTTCACCACCGATGCTTTCCTGACGGCATTGTCTAAGGGCGAGGTTTCCGCCGATGACGATTTTGCGTCTGACTTTGCTGGGCTTGTCGACGAAGTGGGGCGCGACATTCCTCCCGCCCCGCTGTTCCTCGCCACCGGCGAGCAGAAGCATGCCACCAACTGGCGTGGGCTTATCGGTTCCGGTCTCGTCGGTGCCGCCGCCTCCGCCCTCGTCATCGCCGGCGTCGGTGGCGCCATCTTCAACTCTCAGCCTGGCGACGCCCTGTGGTCGGCCAACCAGTCTCTCTTCGGCGACCACGCCACCGTGGTTGAGCTTGCCTCCACTCTCCAGGAGGCCGACGCTGCCCGTACTCGCGGCGACACGGACGGGGCGCTCGCCCTCCTCCAGCAGGCGCACGTGCTTGCCGCAGCTTTGGGGAATACGCAGCAGCAAGCGGACGTCGAGAAGCCAGAAGAGCAACCGACGCACACCGTGACCGTCACGGAAAGTCCTGCCACGCCCCCCACAGAGGAGCCCGCACCGACATCGACGGAACCACAGCCCACCGTCACCGTGACGGAAACAGTAACGGTGACCGCTGGACCCGCGCCGACGCCGACCATGAACGTGGCACCGACGCTGGAGACGGGAACCGTCGCCCCCGCGCCGACGACCACCCCGTCGCACACCCCCGAAATAGGCGCACCCCCGATTCTCGATTAGCGGGCGTGAATCCCGTCCACGTAGCCCAAGCAGTAATCCCACGGCAGGTAGTCCTCCGGGCGCACGCTTACCCCGGGCTCGTGGACGGGGGAGAGTTCTCCGTCCAGCATCGCCCGGTAGTGATCGACGAGGATATCCCAATCGTAAAAGTGGTTCTCGCGGCAATCCTCACAGAAGAAGAAAATCCCCCTGTAACCCAGTGGGGCGATGTGCTTTTTGAACTCATCAAGCCAGCGCAGATCCTCCATCAAGCTCGCTCTCTGCTCCATGGACAGGGGCGGCTGCTTATCCGCGTCATCATCCTCGATGAAGGACGCGGGGTCGTTCGGATCGCCAGCAAAAGGATCAAGAGGCATAGTCACAACGATTAGCCTAGGTGGTTGCGTTCCAGGTATCAATACGGGGACTATAGTGGGAGTACGCGATATCAGCTTAAAAAGATTAAGGATTCTCTCGTGACTTCTACGCCCGTTCACACCGGTGGTGACGATCCGAACAAGATAGCATTCACCGGGCTTACCTTCGACGATGTTCTTCTGCTTCCCGCCGAATCTAATGTCATCCCCTCCGGGGTCCACACCAAGACCCGCCTGTCCAAAGGGATTGAGCTTAACATTCCGATCCTGTCCGCAGCTATGGATACCGTCACCGAGGCTCGCATGGCTATCGCCATGGCGCGACACGGTGGCATCGGCGTCCTTCACCGCAACCTCTCCGTCGAGGATCAGGTGCACGAGGTGGAGCGCGTCAAGCGCAGCGAATCCGGCATGATCACCGACCCCGTCGTCGCCACCCCCGATATGACCATTGCGCAGGTGGACGAGATCTGCGGCAAATACCACATTTCCGGCCTGCCGGTGGTAGACGAGAAGGACAAGCTGCTGGGCATCTGCACCAACCGCGACATGCGCTTCGAGCCCGACATGAACCGTCTGGTCAAGGATGTCATGACACCGATGCCGCTGATCGTGGCCAAGGAGGGCGTGACCAAGTCTGAGGCGCTCAAGCTGCTCAGCGAGCACCGTGTGGAGAAGCTGCCGATTGTCAAGGACGACAACACGCTCGTCGGCCTCATTACAGTGAAGGACTTTGTGAAGTCTGAGGCCTACCCGTTGGCGACGAAGGACGAGGCCGGTCGCCTCCGCGTCGCTGCCGGTGTGGGCACCAACACTGATGCCTACGATCGCGGCGCCCAGCTCATCGAGGCTGGCTGCGACGCTCTCGTGGTGGATACCGCTCACGCGCACAACAACTTCGCCCTGGAAATGGTCGCCCGCCTGAAGAAGGACTTCGGCGACCGCGCCCAGATCATCGGCGGCAACCTCGCCACGCGCTCCGCCGCGCAGGCCATGATCGATGCCGGTGCCGACGCCATCAAGGTGGGCATTGGCCCGGGTTCCATCTGCACGACGCGTGTTGTTGCAGGTGTCGGCGCGCCGCAGATCACCGCCATCCTCGAGGCCTCCGCAGCCGCCCACAAGGCGGGTGTCCCCGTGATTGCCGACGGCGGCATGCAGTACTCCGGCGATGTCGCTAAGGCGCTGGCAGCCGGTGCCTCCACCGTCATGCTCGGCTCCATGCTCGCCGGTACCACCGAAGCCCCCGGCGATGTCATCACCGTTGGTGGCAAGCAGTACAAGCGCTACCGTGGCATGGGTTCCATGGGCGCCATGCAGGGCCGCGGCCTCCACGGCGAGAAGCGTTCCTACTCCAAGGACCGCTACTTCCAGGCCAACGTCACCAGTGAGGACAAGCTTGTCCCCGAAGGCATTGAGGGGCGCACCCCATTCAAGGGCGATATCGATGCTGTCCTGCACCAGATCGTCGGCGGCCTCCGCGCAGCCATGGGCTACACGGGCTCCCACGAGATCGAGGATCTGTGGAAGGCCCAGTTTGTACAGATCACCGCCGCTGGCCTCCGCGAGAGCCACCCGCACGACATTCAGATGACCGTCGCTGCACCGAACTACGAGCTGCGCTAAGGAGAAAACATTGCGCGAACATAAGGAAATCGGCATCGGCCGCGAGGCCCGCACGACCTACCACCTAGACGACATCGCCGTCGTCCCTTCCCGCCGCACCCGCAGCTCCAAAGACGTGGACACCCGCTGGAAGATCGACGCCTACGAGTTCGAGACCCCGTTCCTCTCCCACGCCACCGACGCCCTGGCCACACCCGAGTTCATCATCGAGATGGACAAGCAGGGCGGACTCGGCGTCATCAACGCGGAGGGCCTGTGGGGCCGCGAGACCGACCTCGGTGCCGCCATTGAGCAGATCCGCGAGGCGCTTGAAGACGAAGACGACGAGTGGGCAGCCACCCGCGTCCTGCAGCAAATGCACCAGAAGGAGCTCGACCTCGATCTCCTCGGCGAGCGCATCGCCGCCGTGCGGTCCGCAGGTGCCATCGTCGCCGTCCGCGTCTCCCCGCAGCACGCCCGCGAGCTCGCCCCCGTCCTCCAGGAGGCTGGACTGCACCTCCTCGTGGTGCAGGGCACGGTCGTCTCTGCGGAGCACGTGACCAAGGAAGGCGAGCCACTGAACCTAAAGGAGTTCATCGGCTCCCTCGACACCCCGGTCATCGCCGGTTCCGTGTCGGATTACCACACGGCGCTGCACCTCATGCGCACGGGCGCCGCCGGCGTCATCATCGGCGCAGGCGACACCACCAACTGGGCGACCAGCGGCATCAATACGCCGATGGCCACCGCGATCGCGGATGCCGCCGCCGCGCGCCGGGATTACCTGGACGAGACCGGCGGCCGCTACGTCCACATCATTGCCGACGGCGAGATCGAGCTCACCGGCGATGCCGTCAAGGCCATCGCCTGTGGCGCCGATGCCGTCACCCTCGGTGCTCCGCTGGCCAAGGCCAAGGAGGCCGCAGGCGAGGGCCTCTACTGGCAGGCGTCGGCTGCGCACCCCAAGTTCCCCCGCTCCATGGTGGAGCAGGTGGCCAACCGCGACGAACTGGTCAGCCTCGAGCACGTACTGCACGGCCCGAGCTCCAGCCCGCTTGGCGAGTTCAACTTCAACGGTGCGTTGCGCCGCAGCATGGGTAAGTGCGGCTACACGGACCTGAAGAGTTTCCAGAAGGTTCAGCTAGACCTCGTATAACGCATGGCTCCCAGCAGCGCGACGGGATGTTCGTTGCGCTGCAGTGGCCCGCCCCCGGGCGGTGGCCTGCGGTATGTGATGCCCCGGATCTTCACGATCGTCCCGTGCCGCGCGTCGTTCGCCCACCCATTGTGGAAGCGGCACAGGGGTGAGAGGTTTTTAATGTTGGTCGGCCCGCCGGCTTTCCACGGCTGGTTGTGGTTGATTTCGCAGACATCGGCGGGCTGGTTGCAGCCCGGCCAGCCGCACATCGGGGATTCAGCAGCGCACATGATGCGCTGCTTTTTTGTTGCGCGGCGCTCGAAGCGGTAGGCATCCACCGCACCTTCCACAGGATGGACGAGCACGACGTGCCCCGCGTCGAGGAACGCCTGCCGTGCGAGTTCCGCACCGCGTACCCGGGAGCCGTCGGTAAGCCCTACAATGATGTCGTCGCCCTCGCCCCGCTCGATCCTCGTCGCCTCGTCGAGCCCCACGATGATGGTGGTCCGGGCAGGCGCGACCGGCCCGCTTCCCTCTAGGAGTAGCTTTTCGACGGCTTGTCCCAGCGTCACCCCATTCTTGCGTGCATACTCCCGCGCCTGCAGTTCCTTCTGCTTCAGCGTGTGCTCATCGGCCTCGAGGACGAGTTTGCGGCGCAGCGTCCCCTTCACATCGCTGAACCGCGCCAGGGCCGTGGTGTCGGTGTCCTCCGGCGAGGTGGGATTCCATTCGTCGAGAAGCCGCCGTGCCTCCCGCGAGATATCACCGTCGTGGCCCCGCACCCGACACAGCACCTGCCGCATCGGCCACGCATTCCGCTTGTTCTTCAGCTTCTTCACGTGCTTCTCGATGAGCAGCAGCTGCCCCACTGACTTCCCCGTCTCGCGCGCACACGCAACCGCCGCTGCCTGCATCCTTGACGACCTCGTCCTCTCGCAATACACCCCCGCGAGCCTCTCCAAATTCTTCGCCTGCGCGCGCGAAAAACCATGCCGCATGATCTCGACGTACGTCATGCCGGCTCCACCCTGCACGATCTCCATTCCGCGAGATTGCAGGGCCCCCAAGGTTTCAAATGCCCCCATGCGCCCGATGATAGAACCGCCCGCACTACCCCGCAACAGGAAGCGAATCCTGCCCGGTCACGCGGTTAAGAATTTTTTCGGGCGAGTGTTCCGATTGCGCAGCTGCGATGTGCAGCGACGAAGCGATAAACCGGCGCGAATACCGGCCAGCACAGCATGCGCCCTGCGAGCCGGATAGCGACGCAGCGGCCGTGGTGCGCGAGCGCCCTGCCAATCGACTCGTTGAGCTCGTATGTCACACCGGCGGGGGAGCGGTAGACGGCGGTGTCAGCAAGTGGTGCAGGCTCGACGGTGAGGCCTTGCGTGAGGCGTACAAGGACGCGGGCGCTGCGCGCGCAGAATCGGCAGTTGCCGTCGAAGTAAAAGGTAGAACTCATTACGTTAGAATGTTAGACGTGACTCAAGGCCCAGTATTAGTTGTAGATTTCGGCGCTCAGTACGCGCAGCTGATTGCTCGTCGCGTGCGCGAGGCGCGCATGTACTCTGAGGTTATTCCTCACACGATGCCGGTGGAAGAGGTGAAGGCGAAAAATCCCGCAGCGCTTATTTTGTCGGGTGGCCCCTCGTCGGTGTACGAGGATGGCGCACCGGCGTTGCAGGAGGGGCTCCTGGAGCTTGGAGTTCCGGTGTTCGGTATCTGTTACGGCTTCCAGGCGATGACGAATGCGCTGGGTGGCACGGTGGCTGCGACGGGGGATCGCGAGTACGGCCGCACGAAGCTCACCGTCGATGGCGGTGTCCTGCACGAGGGACTCAGTACGCACAACGTGTGGATGAGCCACGGCGATTCGGTTAGTGAGGCTCCGGAGGGCTTCACGGTGACGGCGACGTCGGCGGGCGCGCCGGTGGCGGCGTTTGAATGCCCGGCGAAGAAGATGGCGGGCGTGCAGTACCACCCGGAGGTCATGCATTCTGAGCATGGCCAGGAGGTTCTCACCAGGTTCCTTACCGACATTGCTGGGCTTGCCCAGGATTGGACTCCTGCGAATATTGCTGATGAGCTGATTGAGAAGGTTCGCCAGCAGATCGGCGATGGGCGTGCGATTTGTGGCCTGTCCGGTGGCGTGGATTCGGCGGTTGCGGCGGCGATCGTGCAGCGCGCGATCGGCGACCGCCTGACGTGTGTGTTTGTTGATCACGGCCTGCTGCGTGCAGGGGAGCGCCAGCAGGTGGAGGAGGACTTCGTCAAGGCGACGGGCGCGAAGCTCGTGACCGTCGACGAGTCGGAGGCGTTCCTCAGCAAGCTCGCGGGCGTGACGGAGCCGGAGGCGAAGCGCAAGGCGATCGGTGCGGAGTTCATCCGTTCCTTCGAGCGCGCGGTCGCCGGCGTCCTCGATGGCCAGGATGTCGGCTTCCTCGTCCAGGGCACGCTGTACCCGGATGTTGTGGAGTCGGGCGGAGGCTCCGGCACCGCCAACATCAAGAGCCACCACAACGTCGGTGGACTTCCCGACGATGTCGAGTTTGAGCTCGTCGAGCCGCTGCGCCTCCTGTTCAAGGACGAGGTCCGCGCGGTGGGCCGCGAGCTTGGTCTCCCGGAGGTCATCGTCGGCCGCCAGCCGTTCCCCGGCCCGGGTCTCGGCATCCGCATCATCGGTGAGGTTACCCGCGAGCGCCTCGATATCTTGCGCGCCGCCGACCTCATCGTCCGCACGGAGCTTTCCGACGCCGGGTTGGACAGCGAGATCTGGCAGTGCCCGGTCGTGCTCCTGGCTGATGTTCACTCCGTCGGTGTGCAGGGCGACGGCCGCACGTACGGCCACCCGATCGTCCTGCGTCCAGTGAGCTCCGAGGACGCGATGACCGCAGACTGGACCCGCGTCCCCTACGACGTGCTGGAGAAGATCTCCACGCGCATCACCAACGAGGTGCCGGAGATCAACCGCGTTGTTCTCGACGTCACCTCGAAGCCCCCGGCTACGATTGAGTGGGAATAATCTCCAGAGCCTTTCGGATGTCCTTCACTAGTGCCTCCATATCCTCCGGCGTTTCGTCGGGGGAGATGGTGCACAGGCGGAGGACATTTTTGTCGTTGAGGGTCGTTGTCCAGATGCCGGCGATGTTGTGGCGGCGCAGGTACTCGGCAAGCTGAACGTTGCGCTTTTCACTACCCGTGGTGAACGTGACAATCGCGTTGCAGGCCGGCGTGACGATGCTGATGCCGTCGACGGTGGCAATTTCCTTTTCAAACAGTTCAGCAACAGCGATGGAGCTGTCAATCATCTGCGTCAGGCGCTCGGTGCCCACCGTCTGCAGCGTGAGCCACAGCCGTGGCGCGCGGGCAGGGCGGGTGAGTTCGGGGCCCATGTCCCACCAGTCGGGGTTGTGGGAACCTCCCTCCACATCCTGCAGGTATTCGCCGCCGGCGCTAAACGCCCGGACGAGGTCGGCGCGGTCTTTCACCAACAGCATCGCAAGTCCATAGGTTTGGTACAGCCACTTGTGCCCGTCCCAGGCCATGGAGTCGCAGCGCTCGACCCCGTGCGCGTTGTCGCGGTGGGAGCTGAGCACCACGGAGCCGCCGTAGGCACCGTCGACGTGGAACCACAGGTTGAACTCTTCGCAGATATCCGCGATCGCGTCGAGGGGGTCGATGGCGCCGGTGTTCGTCGTACCGCAGGTGCCAACCACGGCCAGTGGGAGGAGGCCGTCAGCAATGTCGGATTCAATCGCTGAGCGCAACAATTCCGGCTGCATGCGGAAGTGCTCGTCGACAGGCAAAATGCGCGGGCGAACACCGATGATCCGCAGCGCCTTGTTCACCGACGAGTGCGTCTGCTCCGTGGTGTAGACGCGCGCGCGGGGGATGTCGTCCAGGCTGATGCGGGACTCGCGGGCTGCCATGAGACCCGTGAGGTTCGCCATCGATCCGCCGGAGACAAGGATGCCGCCGCGATTCGGGTTACTGATGCCGACCGCCTCGCACGCCCAGTCAAGAACCTGCTTCTCCAGCGCGCTCGCGCCGGGTGACTGCGCCCAGTTGGAGGCGTGCGGGTTGTATGCCGTGGCGATGACATCGCCGAGCCAGGAGACAGACTGGGCGGGGCCGGGGATGAAGCCAAAGAACCGTGGGTGACGGAGGTTGGAGTCGTGCTCCAGGACGTCGACAAGCTCCTTGGTGGCCTCGGTGAGGGGGCGGCCAACTGCGGGGATAGCAGTGGGGGAGACCTTCTTGCGGTCCTCCTGGCGGGTGAGGAAGTCGGCACCGGGGGCGTACTCGCGAGGGTCGTAATCGTTGAAGATCGAACCGATGAATTCCGTCGCCAGATCGGGCACACGGGGATTGAAAGTTACAGGATTACTTGTCATGTGTTCTAGTCTAAGAACGCCGCCAACCGCGTGCCATCGATGTGCGGGAAAGTGATCCATACGCCCGCCATACCGGCCACAAACATAAGCCCGGTGAGGACCGGGTGCGCGGGGGCCATGAGGGGGCTGAGCATGATGAGAAACCACAGGGGGAACAGTGGGAGGAGGAACTGGATCTTGCTGCGGCCGGTGGCGGCGAAGCCGCCGTGCGCCTCGTAGTACGCGCGCAGTTCCCGCCGGTAGGGGTGGGTAAAAGTGAGCATGACAGCGGCGATGATGGCAAGGAGCGCAACGGGTGCGGAGATGGCAAACGGCAGGCGCGTCGTCATGACAGCGGTGGCGATGCCAGCCAGGGCGCTGGCGCCGATGCGGATGATGGCAGGGGTGTTGATCGGGGTGTGGTAGGAGCGCATTGTGCCGTAATACATGCTCACCATGGTACTTGACGGGGTGGTTTGGGCGGGACTAGATTGGGGGTCATGGTTGGAACGAGCGTTCGAAACGAGGAGGTGTTCGAAAATGGGCGCCTGGCGCAGATCGCGGAGCTGCGCGCGCGGATGGAGGCGATGGGCGCCACTGTCCCCGGTCATGCGGTTATTGAATTGCTTGCCGGCGTTCCGGGGCTTCCTCGTCGCGCCGTCACCAGTATGAACGAATGCCCCGCCCTTGCGGTTGAGCTTATCGCACAAGCGTCCGGTTCTGGTTTGTTCGTGGCGGTGGTGGGGTGGCCGGAGCTCGTCCTCACCTCGGCGCTGGAGGGGCGCGGCGCTGCTGACAATGTCCTCATTATTCCCGATCCGGGCCCCGATCCGCTGCATGTGGTGGGGCTCCTTGCCGAGCACATGGACCTTGTCATGTACCACACGGCGGCGGTGACGGTATCGCCCACGCGTGCCCGCCCCCTCATGGCGAAGGTGCGCGAGGGAACGGCGGCGCTTGTCACCGTCGGCACGCGGCTGCCGTCGCCGGCGCTGACTTTGACTGGGCGGGTCGTTGGCTTCCGTGGTATCGGGCGGGGCAGTGGGCGGATCACGAGCGTGGTGCTGGATGTGCGCGCGGAGACGAAGACGCGCCGGGATAGGGCAACCACGCTGTACCTCGGTGAACAGCCGACGCTGCGGGCGGTATAGCGCGTGCGCGTCATGGCGCTGTGGTTTCCGGATTGGCCGATTCATGCGGCGGAGCTGGACGGGGACCCGGCGGTAATCACAAAAAACGGCGCGGTGTGGGTGGCCAACGGCGCGGCCCGTGCCCGTGGCATCCGGCGGGGCATGCGGTTGCGGCATGCGCAGGCGCTGGACCCTGGTTTGCGCAGTGTGGCGCACGACCCGGATCGCGATGCCCGCTACTTCGAGTCCATCGCCTGCGGGCTTGACGATGTCGTCTCCACCATCGAGGTCATCCGCCCTGGCCTCCTCGTCGTGGATATGCGTGCGGCGGCGAAATTCTATGGTGGGGAGGACACCGCCGCCGAAAAGATCCTAGATGCCGCGGCCCGCAGCGGTGTTGACTGCCTGGTCGGCATTGCCGACGAAGTCACCACCGCGTTCCTCGCCGCCCGCGCGGGTGCCATCGTGCCCCCCGGAGGCTCAGCGCAGTTCCTCTCCTCCCAGCCCCTGGGGCAGCTGGTGGCGGAGGAGGCGCTGCACTGCGACGCGGAGGTGGTACAGAAGTTTGCCGATCTCGGCGTGCACACCCTCGGCGAGCTCGCCGCCCTCCCCTCCACGGCCGTGACCACACGGTTCGGCACCACGGGGGAGCGCTGTCACGCCATCGCCCGCGCCGCCCCCGGCAAGAAGGTCTCCTCCGCCATCGACGCACCCGACCTCAGCGTGACGATGGTCCCGGACGAGCCCATCACGCGTGTCGACGCCGCAGCCTTCGCCGCCCGCCACCTCGCCGCCCGCCTCCACACTGCCCTTTCTGCCGCCGGCCTCACGTGCGCCCGCCTCCTCGTCACCGCCGTGTTCGGTGGCGGGAAGGAGGTGCAGCGCGCATGGCGCACCCGCGAGGACCTGACGGAAGAGGCCACCGCCGACCGTGTGCGCTGGCAACTCGACGGCTGGCTCACCTCCCGCGGGCCGGCAGACGCCGTCGACGGCGAGGGGATCGTCGAGTTCGCGCTCACCCCGCTCGAGTGTCATGTCCCCGAATCCACCGGCTTGTGGTCCACGGGGAGTGCCCAGCAGAAGAAGGCACGCCAGGTGGCGATGCGACTACAGTCCACGCTGGGCACGGATCGCGTTCTCACCCCCGTCGAATCCGGCGGTCGTGGTCCCACGGAGCGCGTGCGCCTCGTGCCGTTTGGGGAGGATGCCTTGCCCCCGCGGCCGGTGGAGGGGCCGTGGGCGGGGCGGATCCCCGCGCCCTACCCGGCCAGCCATCACCCGGCCTCGCGGGTACAGATCGTCACCAGTGAGGGTGCCCTCGTCGCCCTCGATGCCGAGGCGCAGCTGACCGGCGAGCCGTTCGCACTGGCCTGGGGAAAGAGACGGTTCGTTGTGACTGCCTGGGCGGGACCGTGGGCGGTGGATGGACGCTGGTGGGCGTCGACAAGCCCGGGGCAGCATGCGCGGATGCAAGTGGTGGGTCGGCAGGTGCACACGGACGATGAATATGCGTGGCTCGTGCTGTGGCGCGAGGGGCGGTGGAGTGTCGAGGCAGAGTACGGCTAGTCGGTGATGATGTCGATGGCGAGGCGCGTGGGGTTGTCCAGAACCTTCACAGCGAACGGTTTTTTCGGACCGTTGATGCCGATGATGTACTGGCTGCGCCCCTCAAATGTGCCGCCGTCGGCAACATCCTTCACCACCGGCAGGTCGGGGGTTGTGGCGAGCGACTCGGGCTGAGCGCCCACCTCGAATGGGTACGTTGTGCCGTCGATGGCTACCTCCAAGTAGGAGTCGCCTGCGGGGACGAGCGGGTAACCGCTGGCCTGCTGTGTAGGCGCATCGGTGTAGGAGACGAAGTAGCCGGGGGTTCCCGTGCCGGAAAAGTCGACGACAACCCGGTCGAAGCCCTGGTGGTGCCCGACGCGTATGTCCGTCGCCACGAGATCCCACTCGCCGTCCGCGCGCTGCGACTTTTCATCCATGTCTGCCTCGCCGATGGGAGAGGCATCCGTGATGGCACTCTTGGTGTCCACAGTGGATTGCTTCGTTTCCACCGAAGTGACAGTGGTGGTTGACGTGACCTCTTCAGCGGGTTCCTGGGAACAGCCAGCAAGAACGAGGGCGGAGGCGATACAGGCGGTGGCGACGGCACGATGTCTCATACGTCCCACCGTAGCGGGCGTGGGTGAGGCCATGCCATGGATGTGACCAAATTGTTGTAAAAGTACAATGCAGGTCATGACAATAAGGTGCTCAGATGTGGCCGTGGAGTCCCTACCGGGAACCGCGAAGACGGGCCGCGGGCTCGTGCTGTTCGAGCGGCTCAGCGGCTGGGGGCACGATGTCCTAGATGGAACGGCGCTGGGGGAGAAGACAGCGGGGGCGTTGAAGCGGCATGTGGGGGCGGTGGGCTATGGCTTCCAGTTCATCCGCAAGCCGGAGATCCACGCGTACCTGTACGGTGCGCCGTCGGTGTACGTGGTGCGGTTCGACCCGGCACCGCGGATTGAGCGCCTGGCGGTGACCCGTGCGGAGGACATCCTGGACATCGATCTGGCGCGGCCACAGGGCACGCCGGTGGAGGGGCCGATGGGGCTTATTTGCACCCATGGCAAGCGGGATATGTGTTGTGCGATTAAGGGGCGGCCGCTGGCGAAGACGCTGGATGATCGGTTCGGTGGTGAGGTCATCTGGGAGACGTCGCATAACAAGGGGCACCGTTTTGCGCCCGTGTTTCAGCTGTTGCCGTGGGGGTATTCCTATGGTCGCCTGAATGCGTCGGCGGCGGCTGCGGCGTTGTCTAGCCCGACGCTTTTCGTTCCGCAGCTTCGTGGTCGTTCCATTTATGGTTCTGCGGCCCAGGTGGCTGAGGTTGCCGTCGCCGCGCGGTTTTCTGTTGCTCCCGGTGAGTTGGAGCTTGTCGACGCCCGTGGGGACCGTGTGTGGTTCCGTGGGCGTTCCGGGAGCTACCTCATTCACCTGGAAAAGGTTCACCGGGAGGGGGTCGTCGCCTCGTGCGGGAAGCCGGGGAAGGCCGCCGAGCAGTGGGTGGCGCTACGGGATAGCGTCGAACTTCTTCATGGCAGCGCGGACGGAGGCGACGGGGTCGGCGCGGTCCACGAGGGCTGACATGAGGCCGACTTCGCGGGCGGCGGTGACGTTCGCCTGCGTGTCATCGAAGAAGAGCGTGTCCTCCGCGTCTGCGCCGAGGTCCGCCAGTGCGTGGGCGTAGGCGCGCGGGTCGGGCTTATTCACGCCGATGCGGCAGGAAAACGTGAGGGAGTCCAGGTGGGTAAACCACGGGTGGACGGTGAGGAGATTATCCGCAAGGACGTAGGGGAGGTTGCTGAGCACGCCGATGCGGAAGCCTGCCTCCTTGAGGGCGGAGAGGAAGTCGACCATGGCGGGGTAGGCGTGGCTCAGTGTTTCTGCCTCGATGCGCAGCGCGGTGTCGAGGTCGATGCTGGGGTCGAGGGCGCGCCACCAATCGGCGTCGGAAATTGCGCCGGCATCGTAGGGTGGGCGGGTGCGCTCGTAGGTCTCCCAGAAACCGTCCGTAACCCCCAGCTGGTCGGCCACGCGGGCGCGATCGGCGGGGGTGCGGTGCTGAATGACGACACCGTAGAGGTCAAACAGCAGTGCGGTCATCGACGCATCACCTTCTTGGATAGCCAGTTACCAAACAACTGGGCGATTTGCACGATGATAATGATGATGAACGTGGCCACGTAGGTAACTTCCAGGTCGAAGGCCCGGTAGCCGTAGACGATGGCGAAGTCGCCGAGTCCGCCGCCGCCGATGTAGCCCGCCATGGCGGACATATCGACAATCGCGATGAAGATGAACGTGAAGCCGAGGATGAGTGGTCCGAGTGCCTCGGGGAGGATAACGGTGCGGACGATCGTCCAGGGGCCAGCCCCCATGGAGCGGGCGGCCTCGATGACACCGGGGTCGATGGCGACGAGGTTTTGCTCGACGATGCGGGCGACGGCGAAGGTGGCCGCCACGCTCATGACGAAGATTGCCGGTGTCGTGCCGATGGTGGAGCCGACCGCCGCCTTCGTCACAGGCGCCAGGAAACTGACGAGGATGATGAAGGGGATCGGGCGGATGAAGTTCACCAGGAAGTTGAGGATGAAGTACGCCGGCTTAGACTGCATGATGCCACCCTTGCGGGTGGTGTATAGCAGCGTGCCGATGGCGAGGCCGGCAATGCCGCCGATGATGATCGTGGTGATCACCATGAACAGGGTTTGTTGGATGGATTCGAGGAAGGTGTCGCCGAGGCGGTTCCAGTCGGCTGCTAGATACGTAGTGGTCATGGTTAGAGTTCTCCTCGGATCTCAGTAATCTGGGTGGTGCGCTCGAGGCGGTGGGCGAAGGCCGCGATGGCGTCTTCGGGGCCCGTCAGGCGCACGGTGATCTTGCCAAACGAGTGGGTTTTGAGCGTGGTCACGCCGCCGTGGACGATGCTGATGCCCACGCCTGCTGCGCGGGCATCGCCGACGGCATCGAAGAAGCCCGAGTGTTCGGTGAGTTCGATGGTGAAGAGGCGGCCGTCGTCGGCGAGGAGGGATTCGGATTCCACCTGGTCGGGCTCGTTGCGCAGCGTCGTCTGCACGAAGCGGCGGGCGACGGCGGTCTGGGGGTCGGAAAAGACGTGGTAGACATCGTTGTATTCGACCACGCGCCCGGCCTCCATGACGGCGACCTTGTCTGCGATGGCGCGGACAACCCCCATCTCGTGGGTGATGACGACGATGGTGATGCCCAGCTCGCGGTTCACCCGGCGCAGCAGGTTCAGTACGTCGAGGGTGGTTTCGGGGTCGAGAGCGGAGGTCGCTTCGTCGGCAAGCAGGAGGGAGGGGTTGGTGGCGAGGGCGCGGGCGATGCCAACGCGCTGCTTCTGGCCGCCGGACAGCTGCTCGGGGTAGTTGCCACCCTTGTCGGAGAGGCCAACGAACTCGAGCAGTTCCGCCACGCGGCGCTTCCGTTCCTCCTTGGGCACGCCCGCGAGTTTGAGGGGATACTCGATGTTCGCGGCCGCCGAGCGGGAGTTAAACAGGTTGAACTGCTGGAAGATCATGCCGATGGAGCTGCGTAGGGTGCGCAGCTTGCGCTCGGGCAGGGGGACGATGTCCGTGCCGTCGAGAAGTACTTCACCGGAGGTCGGCGTATCGAGTCCGTTGATCATGCGGACGAGGGTGGACTTGCCGGCACCTGAGTAGCCGATAACGCCCAAGACCTCGCCGGGTTCGACGGTGAGATTGACGTTATCGAGCGCCTTCGTGTCCTTTCCTCCGTTGGAAAAGATCTTGTTGACGTTGCGGAACTCAACGCGAGTTCCCTCTGTGTGGGTCACATGTTCTCCCAAGGTAAAAACCGCCCCGAGGGGCGGTTTGTGTGTGCAAAAGTTACTTACTTGCTGGCCTTTTGTGCATTTTCGAGGCGGTCAAGGATGGCCTGAAGCTCATCGGCGGAGCGCTCAACCGGAACGGAGGTGCCGTTGGAGTCATCGGCAACAGCTGCGGTGACCTCCGGGTCGTGCCAGATCTTGACCAGCTTCTGGATGGTCGGATCGTCCTTGTCCTCAGCCTTGGTCACGAACGCGTTGATGTACGGCTCGGCCTCGGTGGAGTTCGGGTCATCCTGGAAGACCGAGGTGGTCGGGTCGATGCCCGCGCGGTCGAGGAAGGAGTTGTTGATCACAGCGGGCTTGCCCTCGCCGTAAGCGGCGGTGGTCTGTGCAGCGTCAACCGGCTGGACCTTGACCTTGGAGGCATCCTGGTCGATATCCGCAGGTGTCGGGGTAATGAGTCCCTCGGTCTTCAGCTTGACCAGGCCGGCCTGGACGAGGACGTTAATCGCGCGACCCTGGTTGGAGGGGTCGTTCGGGATGGCGATCCCCTGGCCCTCAATGCCATCGAGGGAGGTGTGGTCCTTCCAGAAAATGGCTAGTGGAACAATCTCGGTAGCGCCCACGGGGGTGAGGTTGTCGCCGGCACCCACGTTGTACTCGGCCAGGAACTTGAGGTGCTGGAAGAGGTTAACGTCGAGCTGATCCTCGCTGAGGGCGGTGTTCGGGGTGGAGTAATCGCCAAAGTTCTGGATGTCGAGTTTGATGCCCTCTTCCTTGGCCTTCTCCTCGAATACCTTCCACGCCTTCTTGGAAGCATCGGTGGTGCCGATGCGGATCGTCGTGGTATCTGCGGAGGTCTCCTCGTTGCTGCAGGCGGTAAGGCCGGTGGTGGCGATAACAGCAGCCGCAGCCAGGGCGGTCAGTTTCTTCAACATGATTAATTTCTCCTTTACTGGTGTTGTTGGAACGTAACGGTAGCAGTAACACGGCTAATGTACAACTTGGTCTATTTTTACGCCAGGAAAAACCGGTCAGACCACCGTATTTGCAGTAAAACGCATGAACCGCTTGGTTCAAACTTGCGCCATGCGAACAGTAGTGCGAAAATAGGTCGCGTGTTCGAAAGGATAGGGATTAATGCCGCGCCGTTGAGCTGGCGGACCCTCGAGGCGGTCATGAGCGGCCGGGACGTGCCGGAGCTTGTCCCCGCCTCTGAGCGCCCGCGCACCCAGCGTCCCCCGGCCCCGTCCGCGCGCCCGTTCGCCGAGCTCCACTGCACTAGCTCCTACTCCTTCCTCGGTGGTGCGAGCGACCCGGAGGACCTCGTTGAGCGCGCTTTGGAGCTGGGGCTGCGCGGCCTCGCGCTGACGGACCGGGACGGCTTCTATGGGGCGGTGAAGTTTGCCGAGGCTGCTAAGGGCACAGGCCTCGCCACCGTGTTCGGTGCCGAGCTCTCCCTCGAGCCCGGTCGCCGGCTCACCGTGCTTGCCCGCGGCTATGAGGGCTACAAGGAACTCTCCTACCTCCTCACGCAGGCGCACATGGAGAGTGGGGAGAAGGATGTCCTGTGCTACCCGCCGCTCACACAGCTCCACGGCAACTGGCACGTGCTTGTCAGCCACGAGTGGCTGCCGGAGCTTGACACCATCATCGATACTTTCGGTGCCGAGAACATCAGCCTGGAGTACCAGGTCCGAGGTCTGCCGGAGGATGCCGACCAGTTTGCCGCCCTCGATGCCCAGGACCCGGCTCTCAGCCGCATCATCTCCGGGGCACCCCGCGCCGCTACCATCGCCGCCGCCCGCCTCGCCGCGGCCAAGGCGGCGCTCGCGCGCCGGGAGTCCGTCGCTCAGGCCGAGCCCCACCTCCACCCCATGGGGGCGCCGTGGTTGCGCGGCGCCGAGCGGCTCTTGCGCGCCGCCCCGGGCAGGGAAGACCTGGTCGACGAGGCCGTCCGCGTTGCCGAGGAGTGCGCCTTCTCGTTCGACCTCGTGGCACCGGGACTGCCGAAACTCCCGCACGAGATGGAGACGTTGCGAATGATCGTCGACAAGCGAGCGCCGGAGCGGTACAAAAGCCGACCGCAAGAGATCAAGGACCGGGCGCGGGAGCAGATTGCCAAGGAACTCGCCGTCATCGAGGAGCTCGATTTCCCCGGGTACTTCCTCATCGTCAACGACATCGTCGATTTTTGCCACCGCGAGAACATCTACTGCCAGGGGCGTGGGTCCGCCGCCAACTCCGCCGTGTGCTTCGCGCTCGGTATTACCGCCGTGGAACCCGTGCACGTCAAACTCCTGTTCGAGCGGTTCCTCTCGCCAGACCGCGACGGTCCGCCGGACATCGATCTCGACATCGAGGCCGGCCGGCGCGAGGAAGTGATCCAATACGTCTACCGCACGTACGGGCGCGACAACGCCGCCCAGGTGGCCAACGTCATCACCTACCGCACCAAGGGCGCCCTGCGCGATGCCGCCCGCGCCCTCGGCTACCCCCAGGGGGCCATCGACGGCTGGTCGCGCGGGGTGGACGAGCCGCCTCGCGATGTCCTCGCCCTCGCCGCCCAGTTCAAGGGCCAACCCCGCCACCTTGGCATCCACTCCGGTGGCATGGTCATCTGCGACCGCCCCATCGCCGACGTGGTCCCCACCGAGTGGGCGAGGATGGCAGGCCGCAGCGTCATCCAGTGGGACAAAGACGCCGCCGCCTACGGTGGCCTGGTGAAATTCGACCTCTTGGGGCTGGGCATGCTCGGCGCGCTGCACCACATGGTGGACCAGGTGAAAGCCCACCGCGGCATCGACGTGCACCTGTGGGAAATCCCGCTCACGGACCCGCACATCTACGAGATGCTGCGAGCAGCCGACACCGTCGGCGTGTTTCAGGTGGAATCCCGCGCGCAGATGTCCACCCTGCCCAGGCTCAAACCGCGCCGCTTCTTCGACATCGTGGTGGAGGTCGCGCTCGTGCGACCCGGGCCCATTCAGGGCGGCTCCGTCCACCCCTACATCCGCCGCCGCAACGGCGAGGAACCCGTCACCTACGACCACCCGTGTCTCAAAAACGCGCTGGAAAAAACCCTCGGCATCCCGCTCTTCCAGGAACAACTCATGCAGATGGCCAAGGATGCCGCGGGTTTCACCGGCGCCGAGGCCGACCAGCTGCGCCGCGCCATGGGGTCCAAGCGTTCCCCGGAGCGGATGGCGAAGCTCAAGCAGCGGTTCTTCGCCGGGCTCGAACAGACACACGGCATCACCGGCGACGTGGCGCAGAAACTGTGGACCAAAATGGTGGCGTTTTCCTCCTACGGCTTCCCCGAGTCGCACTCGCAGTCCTTCGCCGGGCTCGTCTACTTCTCCGCCTGGTTCAAGTACTACTACCAGGCGGAATTCACCGTCGGCTTGTTGCGCGCGCAACCCATGGGGTTCTACTCCCCGCAGTCGCTCATTTCCGACGCCCGCCGCCACGGCATCACCATCCTGCCCATCGACGTGCAGGTTTCCGGCGTGGAGGCCGACACTGCCGACGGTGGGCGCGCGATCCGCCTGGGGCTCAACCTCGTCCGTGGCCTGGGGGAGGAGGCCGCCACGCGGGTGGAGGCCGCCCGCCCGTTCACCTCCATTCCGGACCTCGCCCGCCGCGCCGACCTCACGGTGTCGCAGGTGGAGGCGCTGGCGCGCGCCGGTGCGCTCGACGGTTTTGGAATGGATCGTCGGCAGGCGCTGTGGGCCGCCGGTGTCGCCGCGACGGAGAAGCGGGGGATGCTCGAGGGGATGAGTGCGCTCACCGCCCCCGCGCTGCCCGGCATGTCCGCGTTTGAGCTGCTTGCCGCAGATGTCGCCGCCACCGGGGTGACCCCGCACGCCCAGCCGATGGCGTTCCTGCGCGCCCAGCTTTCCGCCCACGGCATCGTTCCCGCGTCCCAGCTTTTATCGCTTGTCGACGCCACCCGCATCACCGTCGCCGGCATCGTCACCCACCGCCAACGCCCCGCCACCGCCGGTGGGGTCACCTTCCTCGGGGTGGAGGACGAGACGGGGCTCATGAACGTGGTCGTCTCCGTCGGCCTGTGGAAGCGCTACAAAAAGGTGGCGCTCACCGCCAAAGCCCTCCTCATCCGCGGCATCATCCGCAACGCCAACGGCGCCGCCACCCTCGAGGCCGACAAGCTGGAGCCCCTGGCCCTCGGCGAGTACCTGTCCCGGGGGGCGCGGGACTTTAGGTAAGGAAAACGCCCCCAGCCGGGCAGGCCGAGGGCACCGAAACGCTTAACGCTTACAGGTTAGGGAAGCATTGCAGCGATCTCTGCGGGGAGCAGGGGCTTGATCTGCGGGAGCAGAGCTATGATGAGAGCGAGGCCGACGAGCACGGAGCCACCGGCGATAACGCCGATGCCGATTTCGCTCGGCTGACCCTTAGGAGAACTGAAGATGCTGGCGAGGTTGTAATCGATCTCGCTCTGCTCCTTGCCTGCAGCGCAGTTGCGGTAGGCAGAAGCAAGGCCGGCGTAGGCGGAGGCCTTCTTCTTCCAGGTGTTGTTCGTGGTATCGGTCTTGCCTTCAGTGGCCCTGGTCTTGTTGTCCTTCTTGTCCTTGTCAGCCGGGGTTTGCTTTGCTGCCTCAGCCTTGTACTCCTCGAGAAGTGCATCGAGCTTCCCCTGAGCATCAGCAACTTTCACGGTGATGGGGGACGTCTTGCCCAGAAGGGTTGCTTCGTCCTGGGGAAGAGTGATGGTGCAGACCTTATCGGCGATCTTGACGCCAGCTTCAGTCTTAGTTCCCTCGGCGAATGCCGGGGTGCACATGCCGGCGGCAACGGCGACGGCGGTGACGGAAGCGATAGATGCCTTCTTGAATCCCTTCATGGGAGTCCCTTTCTTAGGTGGATTATTCGGAAGCAGAAAAACGAACTGCTTTACCTTGATAGTAATCTCCATGCCACCTGAAAATCAGCTTCAAAGATGTGTAAATGCTGAGAAACTACTGCATGTGCACTGACCATGAGTTTTATCGATAGGCGTTACCCCCTTTTGTGTAGAAAAGGACATGTCAACAGTCCGGTGTCGGTGCTGTGGAGGGAAATTCGCCGCTAGTACCCTAGTGCACATGAACGAATCGATGAACGCTGTTTCGAGCAAGCTGGCACTGTCGCGGGTGCTTTCGGCCGCCGTGTGGTGCCTCGTGCCGGCCGTCGCCTGTGCTGTTGCGGGATACCTGTGGTGGACATGGTTGTACGTGGGGGCGGTGGCGTTCGTCGTGTTGTTTGCGTACCTGTGTTGGTTGCTGCCGGCCCAGGTGCGCTACCTGGGGTGGCGGGAGGCCCCGGATGAGCTCATGATCACCCGCGGGAAGTTCTTCCACACGTTTACGGTGGTGCCCTACGGCCGCATCCAGTACGTCGATGTGACGCAGGGGCCGTTCCAGCGCCTCTTTGGCCTCAAGGTGGTGGCGGTGAAGACAGCGAGTGCGTCGACGGATGCGTCGATCCCCGGTCTGCCCGCAGTGGGGGCGGATGCGCTGCGTGACCGGTTGGCTGAGCGGGCGCGGGAGAGGATGAGTGGGCTGTGAACAAGTCGATTGAGTGGCGGCACGTCCACCGCCTCACCCCGTTTTTGCACTTTTGGACGGCGATTTTTGCGTTCCTCGCGGTCATGCTCGTCAATGTGAGTGACGAGCTGGTGGGGGCTGCCGGCGATATTGTCCATGAATCGGGCCCCTACCTGCGCTACATCGGCATCGGTGTGGGCGTAACTATGGTGTCCTGCCTGGTGTTGTGGTCGTTGTCCATGGTGTGGTGGCGGGCGCTCGGCTTCCGCTTCACTGCCGACGAGGTGCAAACCAAGCATGGCATCATCCACACACAGGTGCGCAGCGCTCGCTATGACCGCATCCAGGCCGTGGACATCAAGGAGTCGGTGATCGCCCGTCTCTTTGGGCTTGCTGCGGTGAACGTCGAGGTCGCCGGTGGTGTCGGTTCGTCCCTGCGGATCGAGTTCCTCACGAAGGTGGAGGCGGAGGCGGTGCGTGCGGAGGTTCTCCGGCTCCGGGATTCCTCCACTCTTCCTTCGCTCGTCGACGATCGGGGGGACGTGATTATTCCCATGATCCCTGTGTCCACCACATTCGGTGCGGCGGCACTGCGCGTGGGTAACCTGTTCGCCGCCGGTTTTATGGGGCTCTCGCTGTGGGCCACGGGACTCGCCGGTGCGCTGCCCATTCTCCTCGGCATCGTCGTGGCGCTGTGGGGCGTGATCGACCGCGCCTTCCACTACACGGCCTGGTTTGACGGCTCCAACCTGTCCATCTCCTACGGTCTGGCCGATCTGCGCCAACAAACGATCCCCGTCCACCGCGTCCACGGCGTGCGGGTCATCCAGCCGTGGGCGTGGCGCCTGACCAGCTGGTGGCGGGTGGAGTGCTCCGTCGCGGGTTACGGTCAGGGGGACAAGGAAAAGCCCACGCAGATCCTGCCGGTCGGCTCGTACGAGCAGGCGTGCCACGTGGCGCGCATCCTTGCCAAGTTCGGCCCGGATGAAGATTTCTCCGTCGCCGATCCGCGCGGCGCCACCGCCCCCACCTACGTCAGCCCCAAGCGGGCCATCTGGGCGAGCCCGCTCGACCGCGACCAGCAGGCCGTCACCCTTGCCGGTGGCCGCGCCATCACCCACGAGGGGCGCTTCCACCGCGAGGTGAAGATCGTGGAGCTCGCGCACATTCAGGAGCTCACCGTCAAGCGCGGCCCGTTTAACCAGGCGTGGGATCTCGCCACCGTCCGCTTCGATCTTGTTCCTGGCCCGGTTTCTATGGCGGGCCACAATCTTTCTACCGAGGATGCCTTCGAGCTCACCGATCTCCTAAGAAAGAGGGAGTTGCCTGCGTTGTAGCCGTATCTGTTGCGGGGGTGGGGGAGCCGTTTTATGATGGCGGCAAGGCGCATAAGTAAGCGCATAATCTAACTACATTTTGGGGGGATTATGGCTCAATCGGCCACCACAAAACAAGGTGATTTTTTCGTCTCGCTGGTAAAAGAGGCGGAAATTCTGGACGGTCCTGTGGATCTTGGAAGCTTTGGTGAAACGACCATCCAATTACACTCGCTCGAGGATCTGTGTCTCGCAATGATGCCACTGGTGAGTGATCCGGATGCCCGTCTGGAGGAATTCAACGCGGTCTTTTCGGCCGCCGCAGACTGGGACAACGTCGAAGATCTCCTGGGGGGAGTTGCTGATGATCTCGAGATTCTGGAACCAGAAGAAGAGATGCTGCTGCGCACCATCGTGCTGGGAAACATGGGCGAAATGATGCTCAAGAGCTCCCAGCCTGAACCCAAGTACCAGCAGCGGATGAGTGTCGACGCGGACGGTGCCGGCGTGTACACCACGGCCATGGAGGTGCTCAACGAGCCGGAGAAGTTCGGCTGGGAACAATCCTGGCCCACCCGTTTCGGGCCGATGCTCTTCACCCTTATCGGGCTGTGCAATTTCACGCAGGAGCACCACACGTTCTATGAGGGGGACGCAGACGAGATCGGGGAATTCCTGGCCAAGCGTTTCGACCCTTTCCTACGGATGGTGCAGCTCGAAGCGCCACACTTGAAACTCCACTCGAAGCACCCGTTCCCACAGCAGGTACGCCAGTGGGTGAAAGACAACGTCCGGGGAGTTGCCCGCTTCGACGATGAAGAGGTTATGAGCATCGTCCTCGATGTCTTCCACAACATGGGGCTCATCAATATTGACCCCGGCTGTGGCGGGATTTGCTGCAACAGTTACGCCTGGGAGGTTCTCGTCGAGCCACAGATGTACGCCACCCTCATGTGGCAAACGCTCCCCAGCTTCGTGAGCGACAGCGATCGCCCCATTGCGCTACTCGATGCCCTCGTCTCCTACCTCGGGGGCCCCGCCGTCGCCGAGCAGCTCGAGGTAAAACCCATTGAACTGTACTCCAGGCTGCGCACCCTCGCCGCGGAGATGGGTGACAAGGATGCCCGCGAGGCCCTCAAGTACAACTACATCGTCCGCTGCATTTTCGGCATCCAGAAAGCCAACTTTAAGCGATTGGGGGACAAGGCTCAGCTCACCGAGATGGGCCAGAAAGTGATGCGATACGCGCTGGCCAAGAACGTGGACACCGAGGCGGAATCGTGGGTGACCATGAGGCAGGACCGTCGCGCCAGTTAGATGCCCTCCGGACAGCCAAGCTGCCGCCACGCCTCGTAGGTGGCCACAGCTGCGGCGTTGGAGAGGTTCATGGACCTTCTGCCTTCCAGCATGGGGATGCGCACCTTGCTGGTGATGCGCGGGTGGGTCATCGCCTCGTCGGTAAGCCCCGTGGGCTCGGTGCCGAACAGGAGGACGTCACCGAAGCGAAAGGAGACGTCGTACAACATCGAGGTAGTGTGACCTGTAAAAGCGAAGACACGCGAGCCGGGGAGCGTCGACAAGCAATCCTCCAGTGAATCGTGGACGGTGACGCGCGCGAGATCGCGGTAGTCCAGCCCAGCCCGGCGCAGGTGCCGGTCGTCCAACTCGAACCCGAGGGGGCGGACGAGGTGGAGGTGGGCGCCGGTACCCGCACACATTCGGATCGCATTTCCCGTATTCGGGGGGATAACGGGGTGTTCGAAAACAACGTGGGCGAATGGAGTGGGGATTTTTGGCATACTTAGATTATGACTGCTCTCAAGCTAGATGGAAAAATGTACCGCGACGAAATCTTCGTCGACCTGGAAAAGCGCGTCAAGGCGCTGAAGGACAAGGGCATCACCCCCGGGCTTGCCACCGTGCTCGTCGGCGAGAACCCCGCCAGCCAGTCCTACGTCAAGATGAAGCACAAGGACTGCGAGAAAATTGGCATCAACTCGATCCGCAAAGACCTGCCGGAGGACATCACGCAGGAGGAGCTGTTCGCCGTCATTGACGAGCTGAACGAGGATCCCGCCTGCACCGGCTACATCGTGCAGTTGCCGATCCCCAAGCACCTCGACGAAAACGCCGTGCTTGAGCGCATCGACCCGGCCAAGGATGTCGACGGCCTGCACCCGGTGAACCTGGGCAAGCTCGTCCTCAACGAGCCGGCACCGCTGCCGTGTACCCCGAATGGCTGCATCCACCTCCTGCGTCGCTTCGATATTCCGCTGGAAGGCGCGAAGGTCACCGTCATCGGCCGTGGCGTGACTGTCGGTCGCCCGATCGGCCTCATGCTCACCCGTCGCAGCGAAAACTGCACGGTGACGCTCTGCCACACCGGCACGAAGGACCTCGTCGCCGAGACCCGACAGGCGGACATCATCATCGCTGCCTCCGGCCAGCCACACATGCTCACCCCCGACATGATTAAGGAAGGTGCTGCGCTTCTCGACGTCGGTGTCTCCCGCAAGGACGGCAAGCTCCTCGGCGATGTCCACCCGGACTGCTGGGAGAAGGCCGGTGCTATCTCGCCGAACCCCGGTGGCGTAGGCCCGCTGACTCGCGCGTTCCTCGTGCGCAATGTGGTGGAGACCGCTGAGCGCCAGGCGGGGATCACCCCGGGTGAGTAATACTCCAGCTGTTGGCCTCGACAACCCGCATGACGTCGACCTGCCGCCCTCCCGCCTGCCTCAGACGTGGCAGAAGGCGGGGGTAGCGCTGTTCTGCGTCGTCTTGGCGCTGGTGTTGGTGTTCCTGTTCACTGACCACTGGCGTCGTGCGACGTTTGTCCTCGGCGCGAACTTCATGTTCCTCGCCGTTTTGCGCCTGACCTGCGATTCGCACATACTCGGTGTGCTTGCCGTACGGTCTCAGCGTTTCGACGCCCTGTTCACGGCATCTGTCGGAACGGTGATGATGATCCTCGCGTCCTCGGTCGACGCGCTTGGCAGCTAGACACGAAAAAAGAGACGGGTTTTCGGACCCGTCTCATTTTTTTGTTGCGCTCTAGCGCGCCTTTTTTACTTCGTATGCTGCCTCGGCGACACGACGCCGGGGTGTTCCTCGCGGTACTTCTTTACCTCGGCTGGGTCGGCGCTCGGACCATTCAACTTGCGGTATTTCTGAGCGAACGCGAGGTCTTTGTTTGTGGGGAATCCTGTGATAATGAAGTACACGGGAATGGCCAGCAAAAATATGGCCCACGTGGGGTTGTTTACGAGGCAATATACCCACGCAACGCCGAAGACTATAAGACCTGCATATCGGATCGTGGAATTCATTTCAATGTACCTCCTGGTCCAATGTGTGCCCCAGCCTACGAAAAGGAGTGTGGGCTGCGCAACGAAATGCCGGCATTCCCAGCAAACTGTTAGTTGTTTACACGTGGAAGAAGTTTCGGAATATGCGGTCGAGCTGGCGGGTCTCGGCAAGGAACGCGTCGTGGCCGATGGGGGAGACGATCTTATGCATGCCGATCACGTTTCCTAGGTTGCGGGCGAGGTGCTCCTGCTGGTGGTAGGGGTAGAGGATGTCGGTGTCCACACCGGCGACCATCGTCGGCACGTCGGTGGAGGCCAGCGCCTTGATGAGGCCACCGCGACCGCGTCCCACGTCGTGCCGGTTGAGGGCTTCGGTAAGGGCCACGTAGGAGCCCGGGTCAAACCGCAGGACGAGTTTTTCCGCCTGGTGGTCAAGGTAGCTTTGCACCTGGAAGCGCTGCTTGGGGTCGCGGTAGGGGCCGAGTGGATTCTCCTGATCCTGAGCGTCCACGCCGAAGCGTTCGTCGATTTCCTGCTCACCGCGGTAGGTGAGGTGCGCGACGCGCCGGGCGGCAGCCATGCCGTTCGACGGCGACACCCCGTGGGAGTAGAAGTCGCCGCCGTACCAGTGGGGATCCTGTTCGATGAACTGGATCTGCGCGGTCTGGATACCGATCTGCCAGGCGCTGGCACGGGCGGACACGGCGAGGACGAACGCGCGGTCAAGAAGCTCGGGGTGGGAGAGCTCCCACTCGAGCGCGCGAGCCCCGCCCATGGAGCCACCCATGACGGCAAACAGGTGCTCCACGCCGATTGCTTTAAGGAACTGGTACTCCACCTCTACCTGGTCGCGGACGGAAATGGCGGGGAAGCGAGAACCGTACGCCTCGCCATCGTCGGGGTGGGGGCTCGATGGCCCGGTTGTGCCCTTGCAGCCGCCGAGGACGTTCGTGCAAATGACGAAGTATTGGCGGGTGTCGATGGCCAAGCCTGGTCCAATGAGTCCCGGCCACCACTCGTCGGCATGTTGGTCGCCGGTGAGGGCATGCTCGACCAGGACGGCGTTATCGCCACGGAAGGTGCCCCATGTGCGGTAGGACACCTCCACATTGGGAATACGCGCGCCGGCCTCTGTCACGAATTCCCCGATGGAAACGTGATAGTTGGTCATGAGCATGTCCTTTCGGCTACTGGTCAGGCAAAGGCGAGCACCTTGCGGTGCGCGGCCCGGGCTGGTGTGACGGAGATGAGGTTACTCACCGCATCATTGATCCGGCGTGCGATGAACGGGTTGTTCATGGTGTACAGGTGGATGCCGTCAACGCCCTGTGTGATGAGGTCGATGATCTGGTCCACGGCGTAGGCGATGCCTGCATCGCGCATGGCGCGTGGGTTGTCGCCGAAGCGATCCATCATGCGACGGAATTTCGGCGGGATATCCGCCCCGCACAGGGACGTGATGCGCTCGATCTGCGCCTTGTTCACCACGGGCATGATACCGGCCTCGATGGGCACGTTGATGCCAGCGAGGTCGCAGCGCTCAAGGAAGTCGTAGAAGTGCGCATTGTTGAAGAACAGCTGCGAGATGAGGTGGTTGGCCCCTGCATCTACCTTTCGCTTGAGATTCCGGATATCGTCCACGCGGTTGGGACACTCGGGGTGTTTTTCCGGGTAGCATGCGGCAATGATGTTGAGGTCCGTGTGCTCCTTCACAAAGGCGATGAGGTCGCTGGCGTGGGGGAAGTGTCCGGAGGGGGCTTCGCCGCCGACAGGGAGGTCGCCGCGCAGGGCAAGCACGTTTTCAATGCCGTAGGATTCCATTTCGTGCAGACGCTGTAATACCTGGTCCCGCGTCAGGCTGATGGCGGGGAGGTGGGCGACGCCTTCGATCTGGTAATACTTCTTGATCGTGGAGGCGATAGGGAACGTGTGCGTGTTGTCGCCGGCGCCGACAGCGCCAAAGGTAACGGAGATGAAGTCGGGGTGGGTGCCTTCCAGGCCGTCCAGGGTGTCGTAGATGGTTTTGATGGACGATGTCTTCTTCGGGGGAAAGATCTCGAGAGAGAAGACCGTCTTCTTTTCAAAAAGTTCTGCTGTTTTCATGAGGGGCTTCTCTTTTCTAGGGGCACATATGCCGGTGGGAGACGGGCCTCCCACCGGCGGTGGTTTTTGTTAGATGAGTTCCTCGCGGGCGGTCTGGGCCGCTGCAACAAGGTTTTCGAGGCTCTTGCGGGTTTCCTTTTCACCGCGGGTCTTCAGGCCGCAGTCGGGGTTGACCCACAGTTTGGCGATGTCGATTTTTTCGGCGATCCGCTTGATCTGCGCGACGATCTCCGTGGTGGAGGGGACGCGCGGGGAGTGGATGTCGTAGACGCCGGGGCCGATGTTGGTGCGGAAGTTGCATTCAACGAGGGCGTCGAGGATTTCCAGGTCGGAGCGGGAGGCTTCGAAGGTAATGACGTCGGCGTCCAGTGCGTCGATAGCTGGGAGGATATCGGTGAACTGGCTGTAGCACATGTGCGTGTGGATTTGCGTCTCGGCTGCGACGCCGCTGTGCACGAGGCGGAAGGCGGGGATGGCAAAGTCGAGGTATTCGCTGAACCAGTCGGAGCGGCGCAGGGGCAGCTTCTCGCGGAGCGCGGCCTCGTCCACCTGGATGATCCGGATGCCGGCTTTTTCCAGGTCGAGGACTTCGTCGCGGATGGCGAGTGCGATCTGCAGGATGGATTCCTTGATCGTGATGTCCTCGCGGGGGAAGGACCAGTTGAGGATGGTCACGGGTCCTGTGAGCATGCCCTTGACGGGTTTGTCGGTGAGCGACTGCGCGTAGGAGGACCAGTCGACGGTGATGGCTTCGGGTCGCGATACGTCGCCCCACACAAGCGGTGGTTTGACGCAGCGGGTGCCGTAGGACTGGACCCAGCCGTTGCGGGTGAAGAGGAAGCCGTCGAGGTGCTGGCCGAAGTATTCGACCATGTCGTTGCGCTCGTATTCGCCGTGGACAATGACGTCGAGTCCGGTGTCGTCTTGCCAGGCGACGCATTCGGCGATCTTCTTCTTGTTGAAGTCGGTGTACTCCTCGGCGGTGATGTCACCCTGTTTGTACGCCTTGCGCGTCGCCTTGACGTCTTTGGTCTGAGGGAAGGAGCCGATGGTGGTGGTGGGGAGCGGCGGGAGGTTGAACTCGCGGCGTTGGATCGCGTCGCGTTCGTCGCGGGCGGGGCTGCGCGTGTAGTCGCTGTCAGCGATGCCGGCGACGCGGTTTTGTACCGCTTTGTTGGTGACATCGGTTCGGTGTCCGAGGCCGGTGTCTGTTGCTCCCTCACTGAGGGCCACCAGCTCGCCAAGCTTTTCGACGGCGAATGCGAGGTGAGCCACATAGGCCGGGTCGAGATCGGTTTCGGCTGCAACCGTGTAGGGCACGTGGAGTAGGGAGCAAGAGGTGGTGAGGACAACATTTTCTGTTACGCCACGAATAGAGGAGAGAAGCTCCTGCGTGCAGGCGAAGTCGTTACGCCAAATATTTTTGCCGTTGACGAGGCCTGCGTAGAGGACCTTGTCCTCCGGGAACCCATACTCGCGGAGAAGCTCGAGAGAGCGGCGACCTTCCACAAAGTCCAACCCGATGCCGTCGATAGGCAGCGAGGTGAGCGTGGTGTAGCTGTCGCGCACGTCTCCGAAGTACGTCTGGACGAGGACCTTGAGCCCACCCTTGTGGGCGAGGAGAGCCTCGTAGAGGCGGGTGAAGCGAGCGAGATCATCATCGGTTAGGTCGACGACCAGGGACGGCTCATCGAGCTGCACCCAGCTGGCGCCCACCTCGGTGGCGCGTTCGAGGAACTCCCCGTACGCAGCGGCGAGCTGGTCGAGGACTGCCTCCTCGTCGACACCGTCTTCCTTCTTCGCCAGCTGGAAGAGAGTGAACGGGCCAACGATGACCGGCCGGGTGTCGATGCCGATTTCCTTAGCCTCGAGATACTGGTCGAACGGCGCCGTACCGGTGAGCGCAATGGTCTCGGAGGTGTCGATCTCCGGCTCGATGTAGTGGTAGTTCGTGTTGAACCACTTCTTCATCGGGAGGGCCTTCACATCGCCCTTTTCTCCCTGGTAGCCGCGGGCCTGTGCAAAGTAGGTCTCGAGGGAGTCGAGGCCGAGGTCGCGGTAGCGCTGGGGGATAAGGCCGAACAGGGTGGCGGCATCGAGGGTCTGATCGTAGAAGGAGAAGTCACCGGAGGGGATCTGGTCAATTCCCGCATCCTTGATGAGCTTCCATTGACTGGCGCGGAGCTCGCGCGCGGTGGCGCGCAGCTCGTCGGCGGTGATCTCTCCACGGAAGAATTTCTCGGTGGCGAACTTCAGTTCGCGGTGGGCACCCACGCGGGGGAAGCCGATGATTGTAGTCGTCATGGCAGTAAAGGAATCTTTCTAGCGGTTCTTCAGTGCTTCGAAACCGAGTTCAAGGTCGGCGATGATATCGCGGACGTCCTCGATTCCGACGGACAGGCGGATGGTGGACTCGCTGATGCCGGCGCGCTCGAGGCCGTGGGCATCGGACTGGGAGTGGGTCGTCGTCGCCGGGTGGACGACGAGCGAGCGCACGTCGCCGATGTTGGCCACGTTGGAGTGCAGCTTGAGGGCATCGATGAAGGCCCAGGCCTCATCCTTGCCGCCCTTGATGTCGAAGGAGAGGACGGAGCCGGTGTACTTCAGGCCGAGCTTCTCCTTGACGGAGTACCACGGGGAGGACTCGAGGCCGGCGAAGTTGACCTTGGTTACCAGGTCGTGGCCTGCGAGGTACTCGGCGACCTGCTTTGCGTTCTCGTTGTGGCGTTCGACGCGGAGGGTGAGGGTGTCCAGGCCCTGTGCGAGGACCCAGGCGTTGAACGGAGACGGAGCTGCACCGGTGTCGCGGAGGAAGCTGGCGCGAGCGCGCAGGCCGAAGGCCGGTGCACCGAGGTCGGCGTACTTCAGGCCGTGGTAGGCCGGGTCCGGGGTGACGAAGTCGGGGAAGACAGGCTTGCCGTCGCGCTCGACGGTCCAGTCGAACTTTCCGCCGTCGACAAGCACACCACCGAGGGCGGAACCGTTACCGGTGTAGAACTTGGTGGTGGAGGCGACGACCACGTCGGCGCCGAGCTCCAGCGGGCGGACAAGCGCCGCAGTGGCGATGGTGTTGTCCACGATGAGCGGCACCTTGTTGTCGTGGGCGATCTGCGCCACGGTGGGGATATCGAGAACGTCTGCCTGCGGGTTGCCGAAGGTCTCGGCGTAGAAGGCGACGGTATTGTCCTGCACTGCTGCCTGCCAGGAGGCCGGGTCGTCCGGGTTCTCTACGAAGGTGGTCTCGATGCCGAGACGGGCGAGCTGCACCTGGAAGAGGGTTTCCGTGCCACCGTAGAGGCGCGGGGAGGTGACAATGTGGGAGCCTTTGCGGGCAACCGTGAGGATGGCTGCGGTCTCGGCGGCGAGGCCGGAACCGAAGAGCACGGCGTAGACGCCGCCTTCGAGGCTTGCGAGGCGATCCTCGACTGCTGCCACGGTGGGGTTGGTGAGGCGGGAGTAGATGGGGCCCTCGTCCTCGAGTGCGAAGCGCTGCTTGGCATGCTCCGCGTTGTTGAAGACGTAGGAAGTGGTCAGGTAGATGGGGAGGTTTCGTGCACCCGTCTGCGAATCGACCGGCTGGCCGGCGTGGATTGCGCGGGTGTTGAAGTCCCAGTTGTTTGCGTTGCTGTTGTCGTATTTCGTCGTCATGTTGAGCTACCGTACAGACCGCTTTGTCTGTAGGCAATAGACGTGGTTAGACCACTTGGTTCATTATATAGACAGCTCAGTTCATATTTTCGGGGTGTGAACGGGGGTAATTTACGGGGGTGGAATGTCTCACATAGTGGGATTTTGCCCTCGTTCTGCAGCGGGTGTACCTTGTGAAAGCTGCCTATTTGAAGGAGGAAAAGCCATGCTTGCAACACGTAAACCGCTGCCACGACAGACGGAAATCACGCCCGGTCGGCGTCGCATCATCCTGCTCCTTGTCGCGCTCGGCGGTTTCGGCATCGGCATCACCGAGTTCGTCTCCATGGGGCTTTTGCCGCTCATCGCCGCGGACTTTGGCGTGACCGAGGACGTTGCCGGCCATGTCATCACCACGTACGCCTTGGGCGTGACCGTCGGCGCGCCACTCATCACGGTGTTCACCGGCAAGCTGCCACGGCGCCGGCTCATCATCCTCCTCATGGCGGCGTTTACCGTGGGCAACGCGCTGACACTCGTCGCGTGGGATATGCCCTCGCTCCTCGTCGCCCGGTTTATCGCCGGCTTCCCGCATGGCGCGTACTTCTCCGTTTCCACGCTGTGCGCAGTGTCCATCACGCCCAAGGGCCAGCGCGGTCGCGTTGTGGCCTTGACGAGCCTCGGCTTCTCCGCCGCCACACTCGGTGGCGTGCCCGTTGTGCAATGGCTCGGCCAGGTCACCCACTGGTCGGTGGCCTACGCCGTCGTTGCTGCCGTGGGGCTTGTCGCGTTTACCGGCTTCTATGTGTTCATGCCCCACATGACGGAAATGCCCGCAACCAGTCCGTTGACGGAACTGAGCGCGCTAAAAAACGTCCAGGTGATCCTCACCGTGCTGATCGCCATGGTTGGCTTCGGCGGCATGTTCAGCGTCTATACGTACATCGGCTGGACGATGACGGATCCCGCGCGCGCAGCGATGCCGCCGGAATTCCTGCCACTGGTTCTCATGGCATACGGCTTTGGTGGGGTCGCTGGCAATATGCTCGGCGGTTGGATTTCGGACCGCAACATCGACTGGGGTCTCATCATCGTGCTTGGTTGCATTGCGCTGGCATTGGCTGGATTCTTCTTTGCCTCGGCGAACCCGTGGATTGGCACGGTGGTGTTCTTCATCATCGGCACCTTCGGCACGGCCCTCGTCCCGCTTTTGCAGATTCGTCTCATGGATGTCGCCGGTGAGGCGCAGACGCTTGCCGCTGCGTTGAATCAATCGGCGCTGAACCTCGCCAACGCGGGCGGCGCAACGATTGGCGGTGCCGTTATCGCGGCGGGCTTCCCGTACCATTACACGGCGCTAGCGGGCGTCACCCTTGCCACGCTGGGTATGGTGGTGTGGGTGCCGATGATGCTCACGAGGCCGGGACGGAAGCGTCGCGTGGTCATCAAGAGCCAGAGCTAGGCGTTGAGAAAAGCCCCGCGCATTCGTGCGCGGGGCTGGGGGACAGCGATGACTAGATCGCGTCGATGATCTCGTTGAAAGTGGCCGACGGGCGCATGACGGCGGTGGTCTTTTCCTCGTCGGGGAAGTAGTAGCCGCCGAGGTCGACGGGGGAGCCCTGGACCTCGAGGAGCTCCTTTTCGATCTGGTCGGAGTTGGCTGCCAGCTTCTCGGCGACGGGGGCGAAGGTGTCCTTCAACTCGCCGTCGGCAAGGGCCTCGGCCCAGTAGCGGGCGAGCCAGAAGTGGGAACCACGGTTGTCGTTCTCGCCGGCGTTGCGCTTCGGGGACTTGCCTTCGCTCAGCAGCTTCTCGGTGGCTGCCTCCAGGGCGGTAGCGAGGGTCTCAGAGCCGGCCTTGCGCAGGGACTCGGCAAGGGCCATGAACTCGCCGAGGGAATCCCAGCGGAGGTGGTTTTCCTCGAACAGCTGCTGGACGAGCTTCGGTGCGGATCCACCTGCACCGGTCTCAAACAGTCCACCGCCGGCCATGAGCGGGACGATGGACAGCATCTTGGCGGAGGTGCCCACCTCCAGGATGGGGAACAGGTCCGTGTTGTAGTCGCGCAGGACGTTGCCGGTGACGGAGATCGTGTCCTCGCCGCGGCGGATGCGCTCGACCGACTTCTTGGTGGCCTCGACGGGGGAGAGGATGGAGATGTCCAGGCCGTCGGTGTCCTCGTCGGCAAGGTACTTCTCCACCAGGGTCTTCATGTTGCGGTCGTGGGCGCGCTCCGGATCGAGCCAGAAGATCGCGGGCATGCCGGATTCGCGGGAGCGGCGGACGGCGAGCTGCACCCAGTCGCGGATGGGGGCGTCCTTGGCCTGGCAGGCGCGCCAGATGTCGCCGGCCTCTACCTCGTGGCTCATGAGAACCTCGCCGGCGGAGTTACGCACCTCGACGGTTCCGTCGGCGGGAACCTTGAAGGTCTTGTCGTGGGAGCCGTACTCCTCGGCCTTCTGCGCCATGAGGCCGACGTTCGGCACGGTGCCCATGGTGGTCGGGTCGAAGGCGCCGTTTTCCTTACAGTCGTCGATGACGGCCTGGTAGACGCCTGCGTAGCAGGAGTCGGGGAGGACAGCGAGCGTGTCCTGCTCCTGGCCATCGGCGTTCCACATGTGGCCGGAGGTGCGGATCATGGCCGGCATGGAGGCGTCGACAATGACGTCGGAGGGGACGTGCAGGTTGGTGATGCCCTTGTCGGAGTTGACCATGGCGAGCGCGGGGCCGTCGGCGAGGCGCGTGGCAATCGCGTCGCGGATTTCTTCGCCGTGCTCAAGTTCGGACAGGCCCTCGATGACGGAGCCGAGGCCGTTTTCGCCGTTGAGGCCCGCAGCGAGCAGCTCCTCGCCGTACTTCTCGTACACGTCTGCGAAGTAGGTGCGGACGACGTGGCCGAACATGATCGGGTCGGAGACCTTCATCATCGTGGCCTTGAGATGGACGGAGAAGAGGATGCCTTCCTTGTCTGCGCGGGCGAGCTGCTCAGCGAGGAACGCGTCGAGGGCGCGGGCAGACATGAAGGTGGAGTCGACAACCTCACCGGCCAGTACCGGCACCTTCTTGAATTCCTTCTCGCCGTCTGCGGTTTTCAGGACGATGGTGAGGGTGTCGTCTGCGGGCATGATGACGGACTGCTCGTTGTGGCGGAAATCGTGGTCGTCCATGGTGGCGACGGCCGTCTTGGAATCCGCAGACCATTCACCCATGGTGTGCGGGTGCTTGCGGGCGAAGTTCTTCACGGCCTGCGGGGCGCGGCGGTCGGAGTTGCCCTCGCGCAGGACGGGGTTAACCGCAGAGCCCTTGACGTTGGAGTACTTGTCTTCTGCGTCCTCGAAGTTCGGGATGTCGTAGCCAGCTGCCTGCAGTTCGGCGATGGCTTTTTCTAGCTGCGGCACGGAGGCGGAAATGTTCGGCAGTTTGACAATGTTCGCCTCGGGCTTCTTGGCAAGTGCGCCGAGTTCTGCGAGGTCGTCGGATGCGAGCCCAAATTCGGCAAGGATGCGGTGTGCCAACGAGATGTCGCGGGTTTCCACGTCGATGCCACCAGCCTTGGCGTAGGCCTCCACGATGGGTTTGAGGGAGTAGGTAGCCATCAGTGGGGACTCGTCAGTGCGGGTGTAGATAATTGTGCTCACGGTTTCACCTTTTCTTAAATAGTACGAGCGTTTGGTTAGCTGCCTCTTACCGTACCCGTAAAGTTAAAGGTATGTCTCACAAAATAGCTTCGGTAAACGTCAACGGTATCCGCGCCGCCGCCTCCAAGAGCCCCGGTTTCCACGATTGGCTGCGCACGGCCGATGTGGATATTGTGCTGCTGCAGGAGGTCCGTGCTACCCCTGAGCAGGCGGAAAAGGCCTTGGCCCCGGCGCTAGCGGAGGGCTGGCACCTGACCCTCCACGATTCTGCGGCGAAGGGGCGCGCGGGGGTAGCGATTCTGACCACCCGCCCGGTCACCGATGTGCGCACGGGGGTACCCGGGTTTGAGGATTCTGGTCGCTTCGTTTCTGCGCTTGTCGACGACCTCTTCGTCGCGTCCCTCTATCTGCCCACGGGGGCTGCTGGTACCGCAAAGCAGGACGAGAAATACCGGTTCCTCGACGCGTTGGAGATCCAGCTCGCGGAAATCGCCGCCAACCATGAAAAGGCCGTCGTCGCCGGCGACTGGAACATCTGCCACGCGCCGAACGATTTGAAGAACTTCTCCTCCAACAGGAAGAAGGCGGGGTGCCTGCCCGACGAGCGTGCCTTCATGGATGCGATTTTTGGCACCTTCCCGTTCGCAGAGAGCCAGGTCGACTCCCACGGCATCTTCGAGGGAGCCGTCGACTACGTCCGGGAGGGTAGGAGAGAGGCGTCGACAAGCCCCCAATGGTTCGACGTTGCGCGACGGCTGCACCCAGAAGATGCACCGTACACGTGGTGGACCTACCGCGGGAAGGCCTTCGATACCAACGCCGGCTGGCGCATCGATGTCCAGGCTGCGACGAAGGCGATGATGGAACGCGCCGAGTCCACCCGCGTCGACCGCGCCGACGAGTGGGGAACCCGCTGGTCCGACCACGCGCCGCTGGTGGTGACCTACCGTGACTAGAGTCCGCCACCCGTTCTTCCAAAACTCACTCATGAGCGCGCTTCTCGACGGCATCTACGACGGTGAGATGACTATCGGCGAGCTCCTCGGCCACGGCAACTTCGGCCTCGGCACCTTCGACGGCCTCGACGGAGAAATGGTCATCCTCGACGGCGTGTGCTGGCAGCTGCGTTCCGACGGCACCGCCACCCGCGCAGACCTCGACGCGCGCACCCCGTTTGCCGTGGTCACCAACTTCGTCCCCCACATCACGGCGAAAGCACCCGACAACCTTGCGCGTAAAGACGTGTCGGCGTTCATCGACTCGCTCATCCACTCCCAGAATTACATGTACGCGCTGCGGATCACCGGCGATTTTGCCGACGTCACCACCCGCATTGTGGTGAAGCAGGAAAAGCCGTACCCCAAGATGGTGGAAGCCACGCAATCCGATGCCGTCGTCCACATGGATCACGTCTCCGGAACCATCGCCGGCTTCCGCACGCCCGTCTACGAGCAAGGCATCTCCGTCCCCGGCTGCCACGTCCACTTCCTTGATTCTGAGCACAGCCACGGTGGCCACGTCCTCGACTTCTCGCTGCGCTCGGGAACCGTCGAACTCTGCGTGGGCACGGACCTCCAACTGCGTCTGCCCCTGACGGACGCATTCTCCCGCGCCGAGCTCGCCCCAGAGGATTTGCAGCAACAAATAGAAACGACCGAGTAAGGTAATTTTCCATGACTGACAAGAAAACTCGTGTACTGTCCGGAATCCAGCCCACCGCAGATTCATACCACCTGGGAAATTACCTGGGAGCCCTGAAACAGTGGATTACCTTGCAGGACGAGTTTGACGCGTTCTACTTCATCCCCAACCTCCACGCCATTACCGTGGACCAGGATCCCGAGGAGCTGCGCAACCGTACGTACGCCGGTGCCGCCCAGCTTCTCGCCCTTGGCATTGACCCCGAAAAGTCCACCCTCTTCGTCCAATCCCACGTCCACGAGCATGCCGAGCTCGCCTGGGTGATGACCTGCCTCACCGGCTTCGGCGAGGCGAGCCGCATGACGCAGTTTAAGGATAAGTCGAAGAAGCGCGGCGCCGACCGCACGAGCGCAGGCCTGTTTACCTACCCCATGCTCATGGCCGCAGATATCCTCCTCTACAAGCCGAAGTACGTGCCGGTGGGCGAGGATCAGCGCCAGCACCTGGAGCTTTCCCGCACGCTGGCGGATCGTTTTAACAAGCGCTTCGGCGACACGTTCCCGCTGCCTGAGGGATTCATCCCCACGGGCGCAGCCAAGATCTACGACCTGCAGGACCCGACATCCAAGATGAGCAAGTCCGGCTCCAATCCCAAGGGCATCATCAACCTCCTCGATGACCCGAAGGTGTCCGCCAAGCGCATCAAGTCTGCCGTTACCGACAACGAGAACGAGATCCGCTACGACCCGGAGACCAAGCCCGGCGTGTCCAACCTCCTCGTCATCCAGTCCGCGCTAACCGATAAGCCGATCGAGGACATCGTCGCGGGTTACGAGGGTGCCGGTTACGGTGCTCTGAAGACGGACACCGCCGATGCTCTCGAAGCATTCACCACGCCGTTGCGTGCCCGCTACAACGAGCTCATGTCCGATCGCGGTCAGCTGGAAGCTATCCTCGATGCAGGCGCTGAGCACGCCACCGAGGTGGCCGCTCCCGTCGTCGCCGAGGTGTACGAGAAGCTGGGGTTCACGGCGAATAAGCACTAGGCATGATTAAATAGGTCTGTTAAGGAAGTAGATCTTTAGGAGGCCTCGATGACTGCCCGCACGGCGCCAACAGAAAAAGATATCGACCAGTACGGTATCGAACGAGCAACAGACGACGAGCAGTCCGTGGTGGACAAGCTCCGCGATAAGTGGGGCTGGTTCGACCACATCATGCGTATGAACGAGCGCTACGGAGAAATGGGTGGCAACCAGTACGCTGCCGGCATTACCTACTTCTCCGTGCTCTCGCTCTTCCCGCTCCTCATGCTCGCCTTCGGCCTTGCCGGCTTCTTCTTGAAGAACCGGCCCGAACTACTGGCACAGATAGAGGAGCAAATCACCAGCTCGCTGTCCGGAGAGTTGGGAGAAACCGTCAACCAGGTCGTCTCCACCGCTATCGACCAGGCCGGTGCTGTGTTCTCCATCGGTGCACTGACCGCCCTCTGGTCCGGCCTCGGATGGATGAATAACCTCCGCTTCGGTGTCAGCCAGCAGTGGAAGATCGACCCCACCGGCGGCAACTTTGTCATGAACAAGCTGCGGGATCTCCTCGGCCTTCTCGGCCTCATGCTCACACTCTCCCTCGCCTTCGGCGTGACCGCCGTTGGCAGTTCCGGGCTCACCCACCGCATTCTCGAGCTCCTGCAGCTCGAGCAGGTTCCCGGTATCGGTGCCATTACCACCATCGTGGCGATCATTCTCGGTATTGGCGCCAACTTCCTCGTCTTCTTCTGGCTCATCAAATACATGCCACGCGGTAAGACCCCCGTGAAGTCCGCAGCCCAGGGCGCGCTCATCGGTGCACTCATTTTTGAGGTGTTCAAGCAGCTCGGATCCATGTTCTTCTCCAACGCGCTGAGCAACCCCGCAGGAGCCACCTTCGGGCCGATCATCGGCATCATGGTGCTCCTGTACTTCATCTGGCGCATCCTTCTTTACTGTTCGGCGTGGGCTGCCACCACCGAAGAGTCGCTTGCCCAGGTGAAACTCAAGGCTCCGACTCCCGCTGTCATCCGCGTCCGCCAGGATGTCACCCCAGCCACCTCACGCCCCGACACCGGTGCCGTTTTGGGGATCGGCGCGGCCCTCGGCGCCGTTGGTTCGTGGGCTGTGGGACGGCTGTTCAGGCGGTAGACTAAAAAGGTACACGTTAACGAGGGAGTAACGACAATGGTTTTGGATCTGTACCAGCTCTATGGACTCGATCGCGAGGCTGACGAACGCGACCTAGGCTGGAAGCTTTCCCGCATCGACAGTGAGATGCGGATTGAAAAGAAAGATCACAACGATCCGCAGCGTAAAGCCTGCGAGGTTGCTTACGGCATCCTTTCCGATGCAGAAAACCGCAAAGTTTACGACGAGAGCCTCGCCCGTGGAGAGGTAAAGTCCTGGCACGAACTCGAGTTCCTCTCCGATTTCGGTCGCTTCCCCCGACCCGAGGAAAACATTCCGCGCGACCAGCCGCAACGTGAGCAAGCGGCACCATCGTCCGGACCGCGCTACACGGCCACAAAGCAGCAACAGCCGATGTTCTTCTCAGCGCCGACCTCGTCATCGGCGGTGCAGCAGGCGCGTGAATACAGCACCACCCTCGGTGTGAATCGAAAGCTCCCGACGGCTAAGGAACGCCAGCACGTTAAAATCCTCGATTTCATCATCTATGCCGTGATCAGCGGGGCCTTGATCGGCGGAGGAGATGAGGCAGGATTCGGTATCGCATTGTCCGCACTGGTGCTCTTCCTTTACTTCGTTGGCTGCGAGGCGTGGTTCGGTGCGACTCCCGGCAAGATGCTCAATAACATGGAGGTAAAGAAAGCGGATACAGGCGCAAACCTCACCCTCGCGGAGTCCGCGCGTCGCAATCTTTGGACGCTCTGCAGCATCGTGCCAGGTTTTGGCTACCTCGTTACCCTTATCTGGGGTCTCGATCTTTCCAAGTCCATTGAGAAGGATCCCGAAGGCAGGGGCAATCACGACAAAGAAGTCGGTGCCATTGTGATTAAGAAGAAGTAGCTCGTTCGCCGTATATCGCTTTTCAATCCACAGGCCAGGTTTGTGTTCTTGGCCTGTGGATAACTTTTGTGGGTCTGGTCGGGTTA
>NZ_KV821048.1:0-271 GCF_001815555.1 Corynebacterium sp. HMSC073D01
TTTAAAAAACACTATAACCTGCTGAAAACACTAAACGCGAACAACGAATCACACGTGGTCCACTATGCAATATCAGACACACCACACCGTCGGCTGACGCCGACGACGAAAAGATAAATGAAAAACAACACGCCCAAAATAAGACGTGTCGGTGGCGATAGTGGTTGGGAAACGCCCGGTCCCATTCCGAACCCGGAAGCTAAGCCAACCAACGCCGATGGTACTGCACCCGGGAGGATGTGGGAGAGTAGGACACCGCCGACCACAAACA
>NZ_KV821049.1:0-223 GCF_001815555.1 Corynebacterium sp. HMSC073D01
CCCCTTATGAGCAGCACGAGCAGCAGCCACACCATAACGAGTCGCAAGCACACGATCGAACGCCGTCGGCGTACCACCACGCTGAATATGACCCAAAACCATCGTCCGCACATCATGGCCTAGGCGCTTATGAATCTCGTCACCAATCACCTGGCCGATACCATTGAAGGTCTTATGCCCAAACTCGTCCTCTTCCCCCTCCTTGAAATCCATCGTCCCCTCC
>NZ_KV821050.1:0-28024 GCF_001815555.1 Corynebacterium sp. HMSC073D01
GATACCTAACTCGGCTGCAACCTCGTCAATGCCGGCACAGATCTCCTGCGGGTCGCGGCCGAGATTTTCTGGGCCGAAGGCGAGCTCTTGGCGCACGTGAGTGGTGTAGAACTGGGTGCGCGGGTTTTGAAACACTGTCGAACAGTGGTGGGCAAGCTCTGATAGATCTACTCGTGCCACGTCAATGTCGTCGACTGTGACGCTTCCGGTAAGGTCGCCGTCGTGAAAGTGCGGGATGAGCCCGTTAAACAGCCGCAACACGGTGGTCTTCCCCGACCCTGACGCGCCGCACAGCAAGGTGACAGTTCCCGGCGAAATAGTGAGGTTGGCGTCATTGATTGAGGGGTGGTCTGCTCCTCGATAGGTGAAGGTGACCCCAGTTGCTTAGGCTATTGTCATAGGACGATTCTCCATATCGCGAAGCCGATAACGACGAGCAGAATGACTGCGTCGATCACACGGAATTTCACGACTGTGACCGAGGTGGGCTTTGCGGTTCCGCCCAGTCCGCGCACGAGGGCGGCCGATGCCAGTTCGTCCCCGCTGCGTACCACGGTCGATAGCAGAGGGATTGTGAAGTATTGCGCCGCACGCAGTGAGAGCACGGACATCCCGCGTAGTTTCATGGCATCTGAGATCGCTTTAACCTCGTGGCCGATTACGGGCGGTTTAAACGGCAGTATCCTCGTCGCGACGATTGAGGCGCTCATGGATAAGCGGCAGTAAGATCGCATCCACGTCACCTCTGAACACAGGGTCGGAGAGGTACTTCATGGCGAATTCTTGGTTCTGCGTCATCCGTGAGAGCATCACGTCGGGCATCTTCTCGTCATAGATGATCTTGAACAAGTCCAGCGTGTTGTGAGCACGTAGTTGAATTTCATCATCTTGTACAAGGTCATCGGCGACTTGTTCGAGAACTTTGTCCATATTGGTGAACTCGGTACCCCACCGTTCGTTCAAGGTATCGAGAATCTTCGAGAGCCGTTCACGTTCGTCCTCGGTGGGCATGGCAAGCTTCGGAGAATTCCCAAGTTCGCCCACCTCATCAACCAGATCAATCGAACCTTCATAGACAGACTGCAGCCGGTAGTACTGCAAGGTCACTTCATCATCCAAGTGTGGGGCGGGATCTCCATCGATATGGAGCTTGCGGGTAAGGAGCTTGGCGTATGCGGCGAACTTGTGCAGCCTCTCATCGTCGAAGCGGATGATGTGGGTCAAGAACTCGTAGTTGCGGTTGAACTTGTTGAACGCCGAGCGCACCTCGACTTTTTCCTCGTCGTCAAGGGCGTCGAAGCGGCCGACTGCCGGGTCAAGGAAAGCATTGAGCCTGCCGAAATCCAGATTGGTCTGCTGCTTCTGCTCTCTGAAGAACACGGTCGCGAACCCGTCGATCTCTTCGTCTCGCCACAGCTGGTAGGAGGCGATCAAGTGGTAGAGGTCGTAGACGATGTTCGGGTCGGTTTCCTCGCTGATCGAGGTCGACACGTAATAGTCTTGGAACGCCGCCTGAATGTCTTCAGCGCTGTTGACGAAGTCCAACACGAACGTGTCTGACTTGCCCGGGCACATTCGGTTGATCCGCGACAGGGTCTGCACGGCCTTGACCCCGTGGAGCTTCTTGTCCACATACATGGTCTGCAGCAGGGGCTGGTCGAACCCGGTCTGGTATTTCTCGGCCACCAGCAGAATCTGGTACTCACCGGTGTCGAACCGGTCTGGCAGCTCGGCTTCGGGGAAGCCGTTGAGTTGTTCCTCGGTGTAGTCACGCCCGTCGTCTTCGACGGTGCCGGAGAACGCCACCAGCACACCCAGGTCGGTGTAGCCCTTGGCGTTGATGTAGTTGGCGAACGCGAAGTAGTAGCGCACCGCGTGCAACCGGGAGCCAGTCACCAGCATTGCCTTGGCTTTGCCGCCGATCTTGTGTGCCACGTTGCTGCGGAAGTGCTCGATGATGATCTCGGCCTTCTGCCGCAGATTGTGCGGATGCAGGGCTAAGTATTTGCCCAGCGCCTTGTTGGCCTGCTTCTTGGCGTACTCCGGATCGTCAGCGGTGGCCTTACCAACCTTGTAGTACGTCTGGTAGGTGGTGTAATTTGCCAGCACGTCGAGGATGAAGCCTTCCTCGATCGCCTGCTTCATCGAATACACATGGAACGGGCGCGGCGTGCCACCAGGCGTCGGAGTGCCGAAAATCTCCAGAGTCTTCTGCTTCGGGGTGGCCGTGAACGCGAAGAACGATAGGTTCGCCTGCCGTCCATGGGTCGCCATCTCCGCGGCGATCTGCTCGTCAACCTCCAACTGTTCGGCCTCCACCTGAGCCTCAGCCTTCGCATACCGATCCAGCAACTCGGCCTCAGACTCCTGACCCGCTTGGGCAGTGTCAGCCAGCACCTGCTTGAGCCGCTCAGATGCCTGCCCGGTCTGCGACGAGTGCGCCTCATCCACAATCACCGCGAAGTGCTTCCCGGCCGTCGCAATGTTGGACACGTCAACGAACGGGAACTTCTGCAACGTCGAAATGATGATCCGAGCACCCCGACCCAGCGCTTCAGTGAGCTGGCGGGCGTTCTTGTCGACCTTCACCACCACACCGGCGGTGTGATCCATCGAAAACACCGTGTCCTGGAGTTGCTTGTCCAACACCCTCCGGTCAGTGATCACAATGATCGAATCAAACACCACCCGCTGCTCGTCATCATGCAGATTCGACAGGTGGTGAGCCAGCCACGCGATCGTGTTCGACTTGCCCGACCCAGCAGAATGTTGCACTAAATAATTCTTCCCAGCACCATTATCCTTAGCGTCGGCAACGAGCGCACGTACCGCATCCAACTGGTGGAAGCGCGGAAAGATCACCTTGTCTTTCGACTTCGCCGGACGCCCCTCGGGAGTCTTGCCGGGCACGAACTGCACGAACCGGTGCAAAATGTCAAGCAGTGAATCCTTCGCCAGCACCTGCTCCCACAAGTACGAGGTCTTGTACTTGCCCTCCACCGTCGGATTACCAGCACCGTTCTGGAAACCTCTGTTGAACGGCAGGAACACCGTATCTTGACCGGCCAGCTTCGTCGTCATCCACACCTCATCGGTGTCAACCGCGAAATGCACCACCGCACGCCGATTCAACCCAAACAAAGGCTCCGAGGACGGGCGATCCCGCTTGTACTGGGCGATCGCGTCGCGGTACGTCTGGCCGGTCAACGGATTCTTCAACTCCAACGTCACAACCGGGATGCCGTTCACCAACAGCACCGTGTCAACCGAGTTCTCGTTACGCGTTGAATACCGCAGCTGGCGCACGATGCTCATCTCGTTCGCCCAATACTTCTCAGCAAGCACCTCGTTCAAGTCAGTGCCGGGCGCGAAATACACCAGCTTAAACCGAGCACCCACATTCTCAACGCCACGGCGCAACACATCGATCACACCACGCTGATCAAGCTGCGCAGCGACACGCTTCAGAAACTTCTGCTCCGCGTTACCTCGGTAAGTGCGCTCCAACTTCGCCCACTGATCCGGCTGCGTAACCTTCACAAACCGGATCAGATCCGCAGGATACAGACACAGCTCACGATCAAACCCGCGCGGATCACGCGACTCAAACCGGTCAACATCCGCGCCCTGAGTAGTTAGCCAGTACTCGATCTCCGACTCAAACCGCCGCTCCGAGGTATCCATCACGCAACCTCCTCACTAACCCGAACCTTGCCCGTCACCACATCATTAATAACCTGCTTGCGATAAGCACCCAACAACGCGATCTGACGGTCAATATTGGCGATCAGAGAGTCGATCTCAGCAGTCTTTGTATCCAGATAATTGGCGATTGCAATTTGCTGACTACTATTTGGCATCGGAAGTGTGAGACGACGAATATCTTTCCAGTTCAATATTTTCCGCACCCCTTCAGTCATGCCATGCAATGCTTTTTGGGCATCAATCGACTTAAACAAATAGTTCAAATATCTGGACTCAATGTCCCGGTGGGGGCTAATTACAATATATGCAGATGTAATAGCCCCGTTATTTTTAACAAGTCCGATACGTTTTGTCTTAAAGTCATAATTCAGATTAAGGCCGTTAATGACTATCATTCCAGGGCTGACGAGTGTATATCCAGAAAGTATATCCAAGCTTTGCGGACTATCATCCCAGTCAGGTTTTGCAATGATAGAGCCATTTTTGAACTGGAGCGCAACAATCGTTTGCAGTTCGGAATTGTCCAACTTAACTTGATCACAAATATCGAATAGAGGACGATTCTGCCAATCAGCAGGGTATGTTCCAATGAATTCGTATTCGCTGTCCTTCATGGGCGATTCAGGATTAAGGCCTTTGGTGACGGTGTGGGCGATCAACTCACGCTTGTAACGCTCCAACAAGGCCCGCTGACGCCTAAGCTTCTCGACCACCACGTCAATCTCAGCCGTCTTCGCATCCAAGAACGCCACAATCGCGTCCTGCGTTTCCACAGGAGGCCGCAGAAGCTGAGCGTGCTTAAAAACTCCTTGCGTGATGCTATATACTTTCACACCCTGAACGGCGCGGCGAATTTGGTGTCGCCATGCTTCCGATGAGAATAAATAAGCAAAGTACTTGTGCTCATATGTTTCGCGCGGACGCGCGAGTAAAGTGTGGTAGCCCGCATGGATCATTTGGCTGCCGTCAGATCGACTGAAGTTGCCAGCGCCATGCACGTCTTCTGAGGTATCCGCAAAAACTAGATCGCCTTCCCTCAGCCTCGCATCTTCTAGATTTCCGCCGCCTATTTTATCTGCGGGAATAAACCTCACTAAATCTGGACTTATCGTCACAACCGGGTTGTGTTTTGCATGTATTTGCCCATAACTAAGGACTGGTATTCCTGCGGCCTCTAGGTCGCGCTTCTTTATATCTAGTCCGCGAGAGAACTTGAAGCTCATGCTGAAACGATCAACCGTCCAAAGCTGTGGAATCTTATCAATCCACGGAACGCCGCTATCTTTGTAGTGCTCGTAGACCTCCATTTAGTTCACCTGCTCACTGAATAGTTTGGCAATGGAGGCTTGGATTTCGGCTCCAAGGGTTTGGATTTCGGCGAGGGTTTCGGTGGGGTCGCCGAGTTCTTCGTACTGGTAGAAGTAGCGGGTGAAGGGGATCTCGTAGCCGATCTTGGTCTTGTCGGGGTCGACGTAGGCGTCGGCCGCGTAGGGGATGACTTCGCGCTGTATGTAGGCGTCGATGTCTTCGGCGAGCGGAATCTGCTCGGTGTCGCGCAGAGCCGGGTCGGGCTCTGGGTTGCCCTTGGTGTCGCGGCAGATGTCTGCAGTCGGGTCAGTTTCACCCAGAGCCACCACGATCGCTTTCAACAGCGGGATGCGCACAGCCAACCCAGCATCCTTGAAGGCAGTCTTGAGTACGGCAGTGAACTCGTCTCGGTTCTTCCACACCCGCTGGCCGCCGAGAGTTTCGATGGCATCGATGATTGTTCGTTGGGTCTTCTTGCCGTCCTCGATCTCTTGGGTGCGGGCGGCTTCGCTGCGCTTCTTCGAGGTGGCCAGGTTCTTGAACGGGGTCTGCTCCCAGACTCGCTCAATTCGTTCAGGTGTGGCGGTGAAGTTCAAACGTAGCGGGCGTTCCACGGTGACTTCGTGGAAGCCGAACTCGCGGGTGTCGAAAATCTTGGAGTGCTCACCCTCGGTGAAGTCGCCGTAGATGCGCGCGATCTGGGCAATGTTGTCAGCGGTGAGGTATTTGCGTTTTTCGCCGAGCGGTTTGCGCATCCTGGCAAAGAACTTGGTGGCGTCGATCAGTTGCACCTTGTTTTTGCGGATTGACGCTTTGCGGTTGGAGAGCACCCAGATGTAGGTAAGGATGCCGGTGTTGTAGAACATCTGGTCAGGCAGGGCGACGATGGCCTCAAGCCAGTCGTTTTCAAGAATCCAGCGGCGAATGTTCGACTCACCTTGCCCAGCCGAGCCGGTGAACAGCGGCGATCCGTTGAACACGATCCCGATCCGGGTGCCTGGCGCGTTCTGGGTATCAGCCGGATCGTAGGGCTTCATCTTCGAGATCATGTGCTGCAAGAACAGGAACGACCCGTCTGAAATACGTGGCAGGCCGGCACCGAACCTGCCCTTCGATCCCCGCTTCTCGGCCTCGTCCTTGATTGGGTCGGCGTACTTCTTCCATTCCACGCCGAAGGGTGGGTTGCACAGCATGTAGTTGAACGTCCGACCCGCTGTTCTGTCAGCGGTCAGCGAGTTGCCGAAGTAGATGCGTTCGGCATCGTCGCCTTTGATGAGGATGTCAGACTTTGCCACCGCGTAGGTTTGCGGGTTGAGTTCCTGCCCGTACACCTCAATACGTGCCTCTTCGTTGAGCTCGTGGGCGCGTTCGATTGCTTCGGAAAGCATGCCACCGGTGCCGACCCCTGGGTCATACAGCGACGCCATGAACCCCGGCTCGCAGATCGCGTTCATGTCCGGGTCGAACAGCACCTCGACCATGAGCTGGATGACTTCGCGCGGGGTGAAGTACTCACCTGCGGTTTCGTTCGACAGTTCGTTGAAGCGCCGGATCAGTTCTTCAAAGATCGAACCCATATCCTCGTTGGAGACCGCTGCAGGTGAGAAGTCCACGGCTGGGTCAGTGAAAGCGTCGACGATCTGGTAGAGCAGGTCGGAGCGGTCGAGACGGTCAATCACGGTATAGAAGTCGTAGGACTTCATCACGTCGCGGGCGTTCGGCGAAAAGCCTTCCACGTAGGAGCGCAGGTTGCCCTCCAGGTTGTCGGGATCATTCTTGAGCGTGTGGAGCGTGAACTTCGATGTGTTCCAAAACGGGTAGCCCGTAGCCTTCGCATATTGCAGGCGCTTCACCTCGGCAGGCACACCCTTCTGGTCACGAATCTGGGCAACTTTGTCCTTCGTACTCACGAGAACCGAATCGAGTCGGGTGAGCACCGTGAACGGCAAGATCACGTCTCCGTACTCGTGCTCCTTGTAGTCACCGCGCAGCAGGTTGGCGATCTTCCAAATGAAGCTGACATAGTTCGTTGTTTTCTCAGTGCTCATTCGGGTCAACTCCATCTTCCATCAATCGCTCGTAACGCTCATGCGACATGACCACCACGAGAGGCTTTCCGTAACGCAACACGTAGGCCACATCGTCACCATCAGCCACTTCCTTGAGCAGCTTCGATGCTTGACCACGTCCAAGGTCGCCGATGTTGATGTGCTTCATCGACTTCTTCGCCGCACGCTTTCGCACCATCGCCTCCTTCGCCACAAGTTACCGTCAACGCCTCATTTTGCCATAAATACATGCAAAATATCGTCACAACACGCGTGAGATACTACATGTACTTTTATCTGTGGTTCTTCGTGAAGATGGAGACATGCGCGCGAGCGAGAACGCCACACAAGGTCAAAGGTGGGCACGGTCTTATCAATCACAATTGAGGGCACGCCCCCTTGCCAGATATCCGCTAACGCAAGCCCACGCCTAGACCCCCTCAACCAGAAACGTGCACCAATCCAACGGGCAGATCGGCGTCGAGCACCAGATCGCCGGAGCTCGAACGCGCCAACGAACAACCCCAGAAACGACAAAACCCCTGCTCAACAGGGGTTTATGGGCTCAAGCGGCTTTTATCATTTTCGACGTCTTTGTTTCCAAAATTTTTTCTCATCCGACAGGCCACGCGCCTGTCGGATTTTTCGTTTGCCAGCGGGGATGACCTTCTCATGTCATAATAAAATGTGAGTGAGTAGGAGAAGCGACATGGCACACGATGAAACCGCAGAAGACCTCCTCGATGCCCCGGATCTGGAAGCGTCGGAAGATCACAAAACCCATGTAAAAAAGGAGATGGAGCACACCCGCGACTTCGTGTCCGGCATCTCGCTGGATGACTTGAAAAGTGGCGACTGGTTCCTCAAACTGCTTTCCTTCTCCCTCGCACAGTACGTTCGCGAGGTAAACGGCGATTACTTCCGGGAGAAGTACCCCCACCTGCCGCCCGACGCGATTGTGGATAAGCGGATCGCCCTCGCCGCGAGCTACGCCGCTATCGAGGGCGGGCTCAGCTCCACTGCGTACACGGGGCTCGTTGCAGCCACGATTGGCTCCGGCGGAGCGGCGTCACCACTCGCGCTTCCCGCCGGCGGGGCAAGCTTCGTCGTCGATCTGAGCTACGTGTCCTACCTGCAGCTACGCATGGCCTACGACATTTCCGTCCTCTACGGGATTCCGCTCGACCTGCACGATCCGGAGGACACGATGAAGCTGGTCAGGCTCGCCTTCGGCATCAAGGCCGGGGAGGTTGCCGGCAACGGCGTGACCAAGGGCGTGCCGATGGTTGTGCAGCCGGTGGTCAAGAAAGTTTTCAGCGGTCCGACGCTCAACGCGCTCAAGTCCCTGCCGGGCGTGGGTAAATACCTGCTTCAGCGAAACATCGTGAAGTTCAGCATCCCCGGCGTATCCATCCCCTTGTCTTCCGGAGTCAACTTCTGGACGACGAAAGTCGCTGGCCGAAATGCGAAGGCTACGTTGCGCAAGGAGGCGCGCATTATTGAGGCTTCTCGACGCCTCGTTGCCCGCGCCACCGACATCGAGACGTTTCTCCTCACCATGTGGTGGATCATGGGTGCAGACCAGTACGCGCGCAACGAGGAATGCCTCTTCCTACACCACATGACCATCGCGGCGGAACAAGACGACGCCCACGGCGAGGAATACAGCCACTTCCTGGACGAATTCAAACACCAGGTGGACATCGATGAGAGGGATCTGTGGCAGCGGATCAACCGCCTCCCCGCAAGCGATGCGCCCACACTTTTCCACGTCGCCATCCTCGCCGCGGTTATCGACGGCAAATACAGCAAGGTTGAGCTCGGCCGCCTGAAGATCCTGGCCGACGAGCTCGGCCAGGACTATGGCGACAAGGAGATCGACGATATCCGCAAGAAGTGGAAGTAAGCGAGTTTGTGCCGACAGTCGCGCTACCTAAACCACCGACAGGACAGGCTGTGCCGCTCGTCAGAACCATCGTCACGTTCCTCGTGTGCATCGCGATAATCGCAGGTATTTCTGCGCTTACCGGAGGCGCGCTGTCGTTTTCTTACTGGGATGTCGCAGCCATCGGCGTGATTGTCATCGTGCTCCAGGCCGCAGTGAGTAGAACCTTATCTTTTCGCTCTTTTTATCGCCTTGGCGAGCAGGATAGATGATACGGCCACAAGGACGAGCGACACGACGAGGGCGATCGGCTCTCGCGGCGTTCCCGGAACGATGGCGCCCCAGGCGGAAAAGGGGATGACCCACAGCTGCGTTTCCGCCAGAACATCACCGCCGATGGTGAGCGCGATGATCGTCCAGAGGATCATCGCGGCAAGGCTCGCGCCCACCCCAAAGCGAATGAGCAGCAGGAAGGACACAAACAGCAACGTCGTGCCGGTAAGTATCCAGAGCACGCATTGAACAAGCGACCCGCTGCTGAGCGCAGCGAGAACAGAAAGGATGACGACAACGGCGACGTGGGCGACGATATAGGCGCGTGACCAGGAAGAGTTTTCCTGGCACATGTGCGCGAAGGCCCCCGCCACCAGTGGCCACGTCAGGATGGGCAGCAGCCCCGCGCCGATGGGGAGGACAAAGTACGTGTAGATGTCGCTGGGGAGGGCGAGAACGATGAGGACGCTGAGTACCAGGCACACGTAGGTGGGCCAGGAGCCGGCGGCGGCGATGGCAGAGCGCAGGGGGAAGGGCGTTTCCCTGCGGTAGGCCGGCGGGGCGCTGACGGCTTCCTCGACGTTGCTTGTCGACGCTTTGTCCCGGCGTTTCGGGGTAACCTCCCACCCCACGAGGAGGAGTGACACAAGTACGCCGACGGCGCACAGGGTGAGCCCCAGAGCGGGGGATTCGCCGAAGGCGGGGTTGGAGTGGGTGATCGGTGTGGCGTTGACGTTGACGCCGATCGGGTTGAGGAGGACGCGGGTGGGCCAGGCCGGCGGGATCGCATACCAGCGCGGGTGTTCGGCAAGCGCCGTGCCGAGGGCCTGCCAGACGATGCCTACCAGGAGGGCGACGACGATCCCGGTATTGCGGGCGAGGGCGTTGCCGAAGGCGATCATCATGAGGGAGCCGATCCACGCCGCCCAGAAGGCTGTCGGTCGAAACGTTCCGAAGCAGGCGAGGAGGCCGAAGTTGCAGGCCTGGAAGAAAAAGGAGATGACGAAGAGCCACAGCACGCGGGCGAGCCTGTCCAGGTGGCGGTTCGAGCCCCGGTTTTGTAATCCGCCGTTGCGCGCATTCTTCTCGCGCACCTCGGGAAGCGCGCCGAGTGTGAACATGAGAGGGCCGGCGATGCCGGTGAAGTACAGCGCCTCCCACATGAGTGCCCCATCGCTACTGGCGGCCCCTGCGCTCTGGGCACCCTGCGAGAGGAGCACGAAGATGAGCGCCATGACGAGCCCGGCAAGGGGGAAGAGGGGAAGCGCGGTCCGCTTCATGCGGATTGCTTCCATCGCAAAGTATCGCAAAGCCACCGCTACGCCGTCCTGTCCGTCAGGTCGAGGAAGCGCGATTCGATGTCGCCGTCGCGCGTGAGCTCCTCCAGTGTTCCCGAGAAGACGGTGGTGGTCGGCGTGCCACCGATGACGGTGACGTCGTCGGCCATCTTCGCCACCTCGCCAAGTTGGTGCGAGGAGATGATGATCGTCCCGCCATGGGAGGTGTACTCGCGGAACATGTCGCGCAGGTCTCGGATGCCCTGCGGGTCGAGGCCGTTTTGGGGCTCGTCAAGGATAAGGAGCTCCGGGCTGCCAAGAAGCGCGATGGCCAGAGCAAGGCGCGCCTTCATGCCCGTCGAAAAGCCACGAACGGCCTTCCGTCCCGTGTCCGTCAAACCGACGCGGTGCAGGACACGCGCAATTTCCGTGCGGGGAAGGCCGAGCGCAAGGCAGTGCACGCGGAGGTTATCCGCGGCCGACAGGTGCGGGTAGAGGGCGGGGTCATTGATGGAGGAGCCGACCTTGTACCGGGTCTCTTGTGGATCGCCGTCGAGGAGACGGATCGAGCCGGCGTCGATGGGCAGGCGCCCCAGGGTGGCCTTGAAGGTAGTCGACTTGCCTGCCCCGTTGCGACCGAGGAGGGCGTGAACCCTCCCTGTCCGGACGCTCAGCTGCAGGTCAGAAAGGATCGGCCCGCCACCCAGCGAGAGATCGACGTTGCTTATTTCCAATGCGGTACTCATGGGGACAAAGAGTACGGCACATTCATACCCCTTGCCGATCACTGGTACTTTCGTTCCGCAGGGGGAACGAAGGTACCGAAAAGTGTGAACGAATGACCCCGTTTTGGCGTTGAGGAGTTCCCTACCCGGTCGTAACTTAATGCGTATGTTCACAAAAGTAGCGACGACAGTAGCAGCAGCAGCGCTCACCATCGGTGCGATTGCACCGGCCGGTGCTGTGCCAGCGATGCCGCAGGGCTACCCGATTAGCAACCTGTACACCACGTGTACGCAGGCCAAAGACCCCGAGTGGCACTACGGGGAAACGGCGCGTCGCTACCTTAACGATGGCACGCTCCAGTTCACGAACCGGACTAACCAAACCGTCCCCTACACGGCGACGGTGGAGACCGGCACGAACCACGAAATCTCCGCGAACTCCGCCGCCAAGCTGCCCAACGGGTGGAAGACGACGGCGAAGTCCGATATCGGCCTGAAGATGAATAACGGCTGGGTCGAGGGTGAGACCGTGGGGCCGATCGACCTCAAGCCGGGCGAATCCCTGCGCGTGGAGTACGGCACCGTGGAGAAGGACTTCATCTCCATGTTCGTCACCTGCGACAACGGCATCGTCCGCAACGCGCCGGGGGCCAACGTCATCCGTGGCACCGGCCCCGCTGAGCGCTACGCCTTTGCCTACATCGTGCGTGCCGACGGTTCCATTTCCGATCTGGCGTTGGAGATCCCGTCGCGCTCCCCCGGCGCGAACAGCAGGCCGGTGGGTGACACCTACACCAGCGTGTCGGGGCCGAGCCTGGAGAAGGTAGCAGACCCGAAGCAGGACCATATCGTTGAGCCTGCGGAACCGTTGCAGAAGGGTGACGACTGGCCGTCGACAAGCGAAAAATGCGAGGGCGACAAGGCGTGGTACCCACTCGATATCACCGCCGTCGCGCCGACGTTTAGGAAGCCCGGGTACAGCCAAGACTTCCTCAACTGGTCCAAGGGTGACTACGAATACCACCCCATCACCGATAACGTCGTCGGCGCTGAGCACAACCCGTACACGAACTGGCTGGGCAACAACAACCACGTGCCCGACGGCTGGCTCCACTCCGTCGGCGCCGTTCAGCGGGCATACATGCCCGTCGGAACCAAGCTCAAGCCCGTGCAATTGCGCCCCGGTGAGCGTGTGCGCGTGGAATACGGAACCACGATGACCAGGATCAACTACCGCGAGATGCACTGCGGCAAAGACGGCACCTACTCCCTTGTGTCGAACTACCCGCAGACATCCGCACCCAGCGGATTTTGGGCAGAGGCGACCATCACCTCCCCCGACGGAAGCACCCGCGTGGAAGATATCACACCCGATACCTACGCGACACTGCCCGTGCCGACCCAGACCAACAATTAAAACAAGGAGAAAACAATGTCCATCCGCACCATCGCAGCGCTCGCCACTGCCACCACCCTCGCCCTCGCCCCCGCCGCCCAGGCACTGCCCTCCCGCGACTTCGGCGTGGCCAACCCCACCACCATCGGTGAGGCCTGCTCCAACCCCGGCGACCGGGGCCAAACCGTCAACATCACCCGCACCTACTTCGACGGCTCCGCCGGCACGTGGACCATCTCCAACTTCAACGACGAGCCCCTGCCCGTCACCCGCACCGTCGAAGAGACCAAGACCAAGACGTGGAACGTCTCCGCCGGCATCGACTTCCCGATCCTCGACCTCATCCACTTCACCTTCTCCTCCAGCTACACCGACTCGCAAAGCTACACCGTCGGTGAGCAGATCGGACCGTACAACGTCCAGCCCGGCAAGACCGCCGTCCTGCGCGCCGGCTGGGTCGTCTCCGACTTCACCGGCCAGCACACCGTCTGCGGCTCCGACCACACCTGGCACGGCGAGGGCGACACCTTCCACGCCACCCTGCCTAAGGAGCGCCACGTCCAGATCTCCACGCGCGACAACGGCAAGCAGGAGTTCTAAAATGCGCCGCCTAGCGATTGCTGCTGCCGTGGTGGCGGTGGGATTGTCGGGCACCGGCGTGGCTGGGGCGGCTGATGCGCTCGAGTTTGAGCTCCCCAGCAGGTGGAACACCGACTACACCCCCGGCTCGCACTGCGCGACACCCGGCGCGAACGGCACCTACGTGGAGGCCACCCGCCACTGGTTCAAGCAGACCGACGCCGCCAGCGTGGCCAACTTCAACGACGAACCCATCCCCGTCACGCACACCGTGACGCAGAAGCGGACGCAGACGACCGAGGTCTCCGCCTCCGCCAAGGACAAGGGTGAACTCGCGAAGTTCGTGTCCAACGCGTTCGGCTTCACCTACGTCAACCAGATCTACTGGAAGTTCAAGCAGGTTGTCGGCCCGTACATGCTGCCCCCGCAGACGCAGGGCCGACTGGTGTGGGGCTTCAGCATGCTCGACACCGACAACCAGGACGTCACCTGCGGCGAGGATCAAACCTGGCACGCCGTTGGTGCGCGTTACACCGCCTCGTTCCCTGAGGCCAAGTACTCGGAACTGCGGATCGACGAGCCCGATTTCGAGGTGGATTAGGGGGGCTTGACCGCCGTGTCAGCTGTCATGTAGAAAACTGCAGACCCACGGTATCAACTAAGTACTACTGAAGGACACCGTCATAGACTCCATGGAACCCCAGCTAATCTGGGGTTTTCTCCTTTCTACAGGGCTTTGTTCCACGAACCCTATATAGTTTGGGGAGAGAGGAGGTTCCGATGGGTGTGGAAGTAGCCGTTCAGCCTGACGTTCTGAACTGGGCACTCGAGCGTTCCGAGCTGTCTGAGGAGACAATTGCAAAGCGATTCCCACAGATGGATGACTGGATGTCCGGAGTTAAGAACCCCACTCTCGTGCAGGCTAAGGAGATCGCCAACGCCGCGCGCCTCCCCCTCGGACGCCTGCTTCTCGACGTTCCAACACCGGAGAAGATCGCGATTCCTGACTTCCGAACCGTCCGCAACGCGCCGGTGGAAACGGTTGGCGCGAATCCGCGCGACATGGTCAAAACCGCTGAGTACCGCCTTGGGTGGTACGCCGAATACGCCTCTGACATCGGCATCGAACCGCCCCGAGTTCTGGGTATCGCTTCGGCGGGTTCCAAACCAGACGAGGCTGCATCGAAGGTACGCGACACCTTCGGATGGGACGACGATGGACACCCCCGTGGCAGAGACAAAGTGCTTGATCTCAGTAACCGCATGGAAGAGCACGGCCTCCTTGTTATGCGTAACTCGATCGTAGACAATTCCACGCGACGGAAACTCAAAGTAAGCGAGTTTCGCGGGTTCACACTGTGCCAAGGAGAATACGCGCTCGTGTTCGTCAACACCTCCGATAGCAAAACGGCGCAGCTTTTTAGCCTGGCTCATGAACTCGGCCATGTGTCTCGGTCCGCACCGGGCCTATCCGGCGACCAGGGCAAGGAAAACCCCATTGAGCAGTGGTGCAACGCGTTCGCGGCCTCCCTCCTCATGCCTGAGCCTGCCGTTCGTTGTTTCTCATTCGAACCGGAAAACCTCGTTACGCAGCTAGGCGATACTGCCCCGCGGTTCGGGGTGAGCAGGGAAGCACTCCTGTGGAGGATTGTTGACCTTGGCATTGTTTCTCAGCAGGTTGCCAACAGTGTCGTAGGACTGGTCAAAGGCCATGCCGGTACGAGCAAGCCGAAGGGGACCGGGGCACCGCAGTTCCGGGTACTTGTGCGCTCCCGCGTCGGTCGGCGATTCCTCACCGCCATCACCGAAGCGACGCAGGCAGGTTATCTTTCTGAGACGGACGCTGCGGGCTACCTTGGGGTGAAGAAACAGGACACCCTTGAGAAAGTGATGTCATCGATCTTTGCACCGGAATCCACCTGTACGCAGAGAAAAACGGTGAGACTCTCACAACAATCGGGGCGGTAACCCGATTAGGACGTTCTACGGACGAAACGCGTATACAGGCCACCAATTCTTTACGCACGTAAACCCCACCGAAGCGGGGTTTATGGCTATGTGGAGTTGCTCACTCAAGCAATCCCTACGACCCTTACTGTAGTGGGTGGAGCTTTTCCAGCCAAGGGAGTAGCACCATCACCAGCGATGTCCATATCCTCGCTTCGCCGACAAATACATAGCAAAGCCAGAGCGAGTGTAACCCCGTATGTGGCAAGCATGATCCGCCACCTTTCAGTTCGATCCAACCGCCAGCTCGGAAGCATGCTCCGCAGAGGCACGCCGATGGTTCTCTAAGCCAGAAAGAAAAGGACGAAGCCCATCTTTTCTTTCTGGTTCTTGCTTCATCGTTAAGAGTCAGCGTGTCATCGACGCCTACGAGATGAAAAACCGACGGCAAGCCAAAAAGGCCATGAGCAACCTGATCGACCAACTGCGTGTCATGAAAGGCAAAGCAAATAAGGAGATAGCCCAACTAGGACGCAGCCTTCATAAGCGGCGCCGTGACATCCTCGCGTTTTTCGACCGTGGGGTATCCAACGGGCCGGTCGAAGCAATCAACGGACGCCTCGAACACCTCCGCGGCATCGCCCTAGGATTTAAAAACCTCAACCACTACATCTTGCGGTGCCTCATCCACTCCGGAGGCCTCACCAACAAAATCAACGCACTCTAAAACCGGAAGAGCCCGGAAAGACTGACCGTGAATCTCATCAGAACCATCGTGACGTTTCTCGTGTGCATAGCGATAATCGCAAGCATTTCTGCGTTTACCAGTGGCGCAATCACGTTTTCCTACTGGGCTGTCACCGCTATCGAGGTGAATGTCATCATCATCGAGGCCGTGATGGCGCGGGTGAACTTCCGCTAGCTCCGCTCGTTGCTAAAGCGACGAAGCGCCACGGCAAAAGCAGCGATATAGGCGATTAGAGCAGTTCCCCACCCGACGATCCCCGCCCACTCCCAACTAGGGAGCATGATCGGTAGCAGCACACCAACCGTTCCCACGACCAGGAGAGCTGGGAGATTTCCGTTGTTTTTCTGCTGGTCTTGTTCCATGGAGACCTTTCCTCATCGACGGTTGATGCCAGCCCAGGGTACATGTCAGCGTGCTAGAGCATCGATGGCGACAACACTTACCCCGTCCAGGCGCTGATACGACAGGCCAGAGCCTGTGATGACAACCGGAACCACGTTTCCATCCAGGAGCTTTGCAAATTTCAGAAGGTTCGCGGCTGCGCCATCCACCACTTCCTTTGAGTGCCCCAACTTGATCTCCACTGCAAGGATTGCATCGTCCATTTCCACAAGAGCATCGACCTCCAGACCATCCTCCAGCCGTGCATGGTAGACGGGACGAGCAGTTAACGCACGGAGCTCATGGACGACAAACGATTCAAAGACCTGCCCAGCAAACGGAAGATTTTTCACGAGGGCCTCTGGAGAAACATTCAGTACCGCGAGAGCGAGGGCAGGATCTGTGAGGTGCCGTTTTGGTGCCTTGCGCAGTGGCGTCCGGGAGCGAAGGTTTTGGGACCAGGCCAGCTGATCTTCGCTAATAAAGATGCGCTGCAGTGAATCAAGATAATCGCTGACGGTTTCCCAGTTTATTCCTGTGTCCTTAGCAATTGTTGCGACACTCATTTCAGTAGCCAGGCCACGCGACAATGAACGTAACACCTTCATCACCTTTTCTGGATCTCTTTTCGCGCCGTCAGGAGTGCGTATATCTACTTCTGCGATGGTGCGCGCATAGTCTCTGTTGTTTGCCTGAGCCTGCGCAAGCGTCAGCTCGAGGTTGGTTGGCCAGCCACCCCTACACATACGCTCAAATAAGGTGGAGATGTTCATGGAACTTTCCACCGCACGGATTTCTTCACCTGCTGCCAGATTCTGGAGGGATACTGTGCCCGTGGAATCTCCAGTTTCGAATAGGGTCATGGTGCGCATCCGTACTCTCGCAAAGCGTCCCGCACCCGAGTGACGTGCTGCTTGTTCTCCAGATGCAGTCGAACCTGTGAAAATGAATTGCCCCTTCTCCTGACGGTCATCCACTAGATGACGGGCGGTATCCCACAGAAGTGGCTGTACCTGCCACTCGTCGACCAGGCGCGGGGTATCGCCATCAAGAACAAGGGCAGGATCGATCCCCATGGCGATTTCCACGCGGGGGTCAACGTCGACTCGAACTTCACTCTTTGCCGCTTGACGAGCCGTTTCCGTCTTCCCGCATCCTTTGGGGCCCTCAACAAGGACAGCGCCGGCACGAGAAAGCGCGTCCGCAAGGATTTCATCCGCGACACGGTCCACATAATCAATCATTAAACCTGCTCAACCCTTCAATTGGAGATTTTCAGGTTATTTTACCCGAGATTTTCCGGTAATTCTATCCGAGATTTTCAAGTCCTTTTATCCGAGATATTCCACTAAAGGCGCCGCACCTTTAGACCTATCAAACATTAGTTCTACCCCTATTCGCACTCCCGTGTGGATGACCCGATATATATTGGCCACATGTACACAGCCACCGACTGCCTTTTTGTCAACCGCATGCGCGCACTGCGTGAAAAAGACAAGAACGAAAATGCCTTTATCGAGTTCATCGATAACACTGTCAAAAGAATGCGGTTCCTTTCGCCCCTCAACGCCGCACTTTTCGGACTAGGAAAGCCTGGGAGCAAGACCTACGCCCTTTTTGATCGACATCTCTATGACTTCGGATTGCAAGGCGATCCGCTAAAAATCCCGGTGCCAGGTCTGATGCCCTCAGCACCCACCGAACCAATGTGGGATCTGAACGACACGGTGCCTAGAGCTCCGTCGCTGGTAGAGACACTCATCCGCGAGGAGATTCCCCCCTTCGAGTTTGTTCCCGAGGAGCGGGACCCGGAATCTGTGCTGTTCCGCCTGCTCGCCTACCCACACCGCTTCGGCATCGACGCAAAGCCTTTGTCGATACCGATGTATGCCGGTGATGCGCAACGCGATGACTGCGGAGTGCGTGTCGTTCCGCGAAGGGACGGCATGGAAAATCATTACAACCTCAACTTCCAGGTGCGTTGGAACAAGAATCTTGATCCTGTGGGGCAGTGTGAGATGGTGCTCCACGGCTTCGCCCACGTGCTTCTGGGTCACCTCGGCCCCCTGGCCTGCTACAAATCGGATCAAAAATGGGGAGAGGCCGATGTGAACCGCGTGAAATTGCCGGACATCATGAAAGAATTTGAGGCCGAGACCGTAACCTACATGGTCGAAAGGGCACTCGGCATACGCGATAGCTCCGCCGATTTTTACCACGATTACGTCCTACAAGAGAGCTACACCAACCCGAATTGGATTACGGGATTCAGCATCATGCGAATCTGCGTCTGTGTGAAAAAACTTGTCGACCTGGTCAGCAAATTTAATTGCGACTATCCCAGCGCAGTGTGCTCTCAGCATCCTCGTGGGACTAAGCCCTCAAAGAAACCCCTGCCAGATTTCACAGTGACGGATAGACATGAACGGCTCCGGGATGACTGCATCAACTACCTCACGTTTGAAAAGCAGCGACGCTTTGCTATTCCGCTTGAACAGCGGAGTTAATCGCGTCTATGACCTTCTTCGCCGCGTTCTCGAATGTCTCAGGCTCCAGCAGCAGCGACAGGCTGACAAAGCCGGGAACGCGCATGTCGAAGAAGTAGCCGGGCTGGACGGTGATGCCCGCGTCGCGGATGAGGGTGAGGACGAGCTCCTCCTCGTCGATGACATCGGGAAAGCGCAGGAGCACGTTCCAGCCACCTTCCGGCGGATAGACGGTTGTCACGCCGGTGGACAGACGCTGCAGGGTGGCGAGGTTGGTGGCCGTGCGGGCCCGGACGCGTGCTTGCTGGGCGGGGATTTCCGCGAGCATCTGGGGCAGGTGATCGAGGATGAAGTCGCCCATGGGCAGGTAGGAGTCCGCGATGGTGTCGAGGCGGCGCTGGGCCTCCCGGACATCGTCTGCGGGACCGGAGACCTCGATCCAGCTGAATTTAGCATACGGGGCGGCGAGGTTTTTGGACATCCCGTCGAGGGCGAAGGTGAGGGCGCGGTCCTCGCCGGCGATGCGGTGGCGGGGAGTGTCGGTGAGCGGGAAGTCGAAGAACACCTCGTCGGCGATAAGCGGCAAGCCGAGGGAGGTGAAGTGGCTTATTTCGTCGCTGGTGAGGTAAGAGCCTGTCGGGTTGTTCGGGTTGATGAGCACGATCGCTCGCGTACGTGGCGTGGGGGCGATCGAGGAGGCGTCGACAAGCCACGAGCCGGCCCACTCGAGACGGTACGGGAGCATGGCGACCGACTCGAGCGCCGCCAGCGACTCCACGAGAGGGTAGCCGGGGCGGGGGGCCAGGAGCGCGTCGCCCGGGTCGCACAGCAGCTTGGTGAGCCACGCGTACGCCTGCGACGACGAACTGACCAGGTAGAGGCGGTCGGGGTCGACGGGACGATTATCGCGCGCGGAGACGAATTCCGCGAGGAGTTCGCGGGCGCGGCTGTCGCCCCGGGGGTCAGCGGTGTAGACGCGCGGCGCGAGCCCGTGGTGGGTGGGGTTCGAGTCGGAGGCGTCTAGCGGGTGGTTTTCCCGGGCTGCGCTGGTGATGCGGTTGGGTTCTTGCGCGGAGAGGCGGCGGGAGAAACGCACTTAGCGCACTCGCCTCCCGTGAGCGAGATCGATGAGGTGACGAAGGACATCGCCACCCGAGGAACGTAGGCCACTGTGCTCGTGCTCGCTGGTCACGTACGTCTTGACGCCGGGCAGGAGCTTCGCGGTTTCCAGCGAGAACTCGAGGGGCACGTAGCAATCGTTGACGTAGACGGCGGCGGCACCGGTGGCACCGGAATTGCGCAGCGCCTCGGCGTCGTAGATTGACGGCCACTCGACCTGGGCGACCTTGTCCACGACCTCCTTCCAGGGCTTAAACGCCGGGACAGTGTCCGCCCACTCGCGGCGCACGTGCTCGCCGGTGAGGAGCGTGGGGTCGTCCTTCCACGCGTCCGGCAGGGTGCGCTCGGCGGACCAGTTGGTGACGAAGCCGTCGGAGTAGCTCGACTCGTGGATGATGTAATACAGCGGGTTGCGGCCGCCGAACGGCAGGGCGTGCGCGAGATCGTAGGCGAACGCGTTGGTTTCCGGATCGAGTTCCAGCAGGTCATGGAGGACAATCCAGCCGTTGTCCGCGCCCAGGAGGTGGCCGAGGGAGCGGATGCGCGACGGGGAGACGACCTCGCCGGTGGGGAGTTTTATCTCTTGGTTCTCGGCGCGTTTTACCAGGTCCCGCACCTTGTCGCGGTGCGCGGGGAAGCGGCGGTAGTAGGCCTCGGTGTAGGCGCGGACCTTCTCGTAGCACAGCGCGTAGACGTCGTCGGGGTGGTGGCCGACGGCGGAGAGGCCGCCAGTGAAGTACGCGTTGTCGATGCTGTCTGGGAATACAGACAAATACGCAAGCGTGGTGAAGCCGCCGAAGGATTGGCCGAGGGTATTCCACGTTTTTGCGCCGAGGTGCTCGCGGAAAGCCTCGGCATCCTTGACGATGGAATCGGCGCGCAGGTGGGTGCAGTATTCCGCCAGGTAGTTGGCACCTTTGGGGAGGTCTTTATCGCCCAGGGGCGTGGACTTTCCGGTTCCGCGCTGGTCAAGCATGACGACGCGGTAGTGCTCAAGCGCCACGTCGAGCCAGTCCGGGTTCGTCGGCGAATGGGTCACGCGCGGAGCCTCGGAACCGGGCCCACCCTGCAGGAACGTGAGGTAGGGCAGGTCCTCGCCGCCGGGGCGCGTGACGACGGAGGCGAAAATGTCGATCGTCCGTTTATCGTCGGGATCGTCCCAGTTCAGCGGCACGTTCAGGGTGTGGTCGTCGATGCGGAGGTCCGCGACGTAGCGTGTTGTCGTCATAGTTACCTAGCCTACGCTTGTCGACGGGGGTAGCCGGGGGTTACGGTCACCACCTATCTCCCCCTCTCTGAACTGCAGTTATAACGTATTAACACTTGCTTTTCTAGGTGCTACCAGCGGGGATCGGCATCAGTTTTGCAATTCTTCGCGCAGGCGTAGGATTCCGCACCATGCGCAAGTATGGTTTCGCCTCCGGCGCGGCTATGGTAGCTGCGCTCGGTGTCGTCTTTGGCGACATTGGCACAAGCCCCCTGTACACACTGCAATCCGTATTTTCCCTAGAAGATGGTGCCATCGCACCAACACAAGCAAACATTTATGGCATCGTGTCCACCATCGTGTGGGCGCTCATCATCATCGTCACCGTCAAATACGTGTGCTTCGTCATGAGCGCAGACAACGGCGGTGAGGGTGGCATCCTTGCCCTGACAGAGCTCGTCTACCGCTCCGTCTCCCAGCACAAACCGTGGGCGCTCGCGCTCGGGATCGTCGGCGCGAGCCTGTTCTACGGCGATTCCGTCATCACGCCCGCAGTCTCCGTCATGAGCGCGGTTGAGGGCATCGGGATCGTCGATCCGCAGCTCTCCCGCCTCGTCGTGCCGGTCGGCGCGGCGATCCTCATCGTCCTGTTTGTGGCCCAACGCTACGGGACTGCCGTGGTGGCGAAGGCCTTCGGGCCGGTCATGGTCGTGTGGTTTGGGCTGCTCGCGTTTTTGGGCATCGTGCAGATCGCCGCGCATCCCGGGGTGCTGCGGGCGCTATCCCCCACGTACGCGGTGGGGTTCATCGTCAGCGCGCCGGGCCTCGCGTTTTTGGCCTTCGGCTCGATCGTGCTGGCGGTCACCGGCGCCGAGGCGCTCTACGCGGATATCGGCCACTTTGGGCGAACCCCGATTAGGCGCGCGTGGGTGTACCTTGTGCTCCCCGCCCTCGTCCTGAACTACCTGGGGCAGGCCGGCATGCTCGTCGACCACCCGGAGCGCATAACCAACCCCTTCTTCCTCATGGTTCCCAGCTGGGCGACGGTGCCTCTCGTCTGCGTGGCCACCCTGGCCACAGTGATCGCCGCCCAGGCCGTCATCACCGGCGCGTTTTCAGTGTCCAAGCAGGCACAATCGGTGGGACTCCTGCCGCGCCTGGCGATCCGGCAGACGTCCAACAAAGAACGTGGCCAGATCTACATTCCGGCAGTGAACTGGTTGCTCTTCGCTGGGGTGATGGTTCTGCTCGTCGTGTTCCAATCGTCGGCAAGGCTAGCGACAGCCTACGGCCTGGCCGTGACAGGGACCTTCCTCATGACAACCTCACTGTTCACCTGGTACGCGGCGACGGTGAGGCACTGGAAACCGTGGCGCGTGGTGGCCTTTGCCGCGGGCTTCGGCGTGATCGAGATTGCCCTGTTCAGCGCCAACGCTGTCAAGCTGTTCCTCGGCGGGTGGATCCCACTCACCATCGGTGCCACCATCATCTTCACCATGCTGACGTGGCGGCACGGCATGCGGATGCTCATCGCCCGACGCAAGGAAATCACGATCGGGTGGGGGGACGTGCACGCGCCCGTCACCGTACCCGGCACCGCCATCTACCTGCACCTCAACCACGACACCCCGCCGAGCGCCCTGGAAACCAATGTGCGGTTCAACCACTGCCTGCATGAACACAACATCATCGTGCGCGTGGTCACCTCCAGCTGGCCGCGGGTGCTTCGCTCGCAGCGGGTCACCGTGGATAAGGTGATAGGCGACGGGCACATCACGTTTGTCACGCTCACCTACGGTTTCTTCGAAACCCCCGACGTGCCGGAGGCCCTGCCCTTGCTGCGGCGCGCGGGTGTGGCCGTGGATGACAAGCCGTTCTACTTCACCGGGCGGATGATGCTGGTGAACGGGCCGAACACGGAAATGACGCGGTTGCGGAAGAAGGTATTCGCGTTCCTGTACCGCACGCAGGCGCAGCCGGTAAGCTATTTTCGGCTTCCCGCCACGCGCACCGTCAACTACACCTCGAGGCTCATTTTGTAATGCTGAAAAAGGTCACGGCCGTATTGGTCTTGCTCTGTGTGGCGCTCATGGGCACCCTGTCACCAGTTAGTGTGTTCATGCGGACGTGGCCGGTGCTGTTGTTTTTGCTCATTATGACGGCCGTATCCGCGGTGCTTGACCAGCACGGCGTGTTCGACGGTGTGGCCGCGTGGCTCGTGCGCCGGACCGACGGGCGGCCGGCTCTCGCCTTCGGATTCTTGTGCTTTGTTGTCACAACGATATTGAGCCTGGACACCACAATCGTGCTGCTCACGCCCGTGGCGCTGACGCTTGCGAAACGCGGGCGGGTGTCCGCACTGCCGTACCTCTTCATCACCGTGTGGGTGGCCAACACCGGCAGCCTGCTCTTGCCCGTGTCGAATCTGACCAACCTATTGGCGCAGCAGGAGGCGGGCCTCACGGCGATAGAGTTCATGGCCGTGATGGCGCTCCCCCAACTGTTCGTGCTGGTTGTGGTGGCGCTCGTGTTCGTGCTGTTTTTCAGAAAACAGGTTGTTCCGGTTAGTGCATTTACGGCCCCACCCGTGCGGTTCACACCGTATGCGCTGGCCATCGGCGCGTTCACCGTGGCGATCCTTCTCGGCGTGGCCCCGTGGATCGCGGCTGCTGGGTTATTAGCGATTCTCTTGGCAATCCGCCCCGTGCCGTTTGTGAGGGCGCTCCCCTGGACGATGGCGTTGTTTGCGCTGGCGCTGTTCATCCTCATGGACGGGATATCCATGGATGTCCTCGCCCCACTGATCGAACTGCCGCCGTTTACACAACAGGTGGCGTTTGCGGCGGCGGGTGCGGGGCTCGCAAACCTGACCAATAATCTCCCCGCCTACCTGGCGCTAGAGACCATGGCGCCGACCGTCCCCCTGCTCATTGGCGTGAACGCGGGTCCGCTCATCACGCCGTGGGCATCCCTTGCCAACCTGCTATGGATGACGCTCGCCGCCGCGAAGGGCGTGCGGATTCCACTCCGCTTGTTTATCGCATCAGGCCTCGTGCTCGTCCCGCTGGTTATTGTTGCGGGGTGCTTTTCCGCCAATGAAGAAATAATCTCGATGTCACTCAGTCCAGATTGTGGCTCGGTTCCAACTGTGCGAAGCCCGACTGACTGAACTAGCCATGCTGGATTAATCATACAGATCACCAGCTCTGTGCAGTAGTACTTCAGTAATGACAGGTACTGCACAAATAAATGTAATCATGATCCACAACGCTTGATTAGTGATCGCATCAGATGGTTCCAGGCTAGATACCTTCGCAATTGCGGCGGCTAGAACGGTTCCACTCAGGCAGCCTAAAATCGCGAAAGGAATTGTCAGACTAATTGTCTCAATACGAACGAGCCTTTTCGCAGCCGCAGGGTCCACCCCACGTATCAGAAGCGCATTAAACAGGTTCCTCCGATCCCGGATTGCAGCGATAGAAATCCCACTTACTGCTGCTAATCCAAACAGCAAGATGCTAACGACTAATGCCAATGCAGCGTCATAATAACCAGCTGACATCGCTGAATTAACGTCGTCAATTCGCTCTTGAGATGTCAATCCTGCCCTTGTATGGGTAACCATAGATAGAACCACACTCGGGGGCAGACGCTCTAGATCTGCATACAAGTACCTTCCAACGCTGTTGACGTTCTTGTCCCCAGTCGAAATTAGAACTTCAGTGAGTCCGGGAACCTCCAGGGTTTGTAGGGGAGGCAACTGCACCACCGTTTCAGTTCCTGGAATATAGAGCTCCGATGAAAGGTTTGCCCGATCTATACCTACGGGAATCATCAGCACTTCTGAATCACTAGATGGACATTGCGGGTCTTCAGTTGCCAACGCAGAGTATTCTTGGCAACCCATGACGAATGCGTTTACGGACCGATGACTCTCCGACATAAGTCGACCTTGGCCGAACGTGCCCATCACTCCAGGTTCGAGGAATTCTCCAAAGATATCCTCAAGGTTGTCATCATCGGGCAGGGCACCCCAATGAATTCCCGGCTTCCAATAGCTCATTCCGGAGCTAACTTGGCCCAATCCCGCATTGGCGAGCCCGACAGTTACCGTAGAAACCGTACAGATACAAAAGAGAAGTACGACGCTCATTCCGATGGATGTAGACCGGTAGCGCAGCGAAGCCGAGATCAACGTACCTTGGATCCCGCCACCGAAGATTTTCTCGTAGCACCAACCAAAACCAATCGCTAAAAGAGGAGCTAGATATACCAAACCAACAATTATTGGCAGGAAAGATAGCGGTACTAAAAGTGGAATGGAAAAAATCTCGGAACAAACTAGCATGACCGCAGCAATCGCCAGCCCCACAGGTAGCGCACTTAACCTAAATTTAGTCAATCTCTGCAACAATCTTCCCTCTCCTCGCACAGGTCAAAGCTGCCAATACAATGGTAAACAGAGCACCACAACTAAGCGCTCCCCCTAAACCAATCCATGCGTCAATAAGGAGGAATCCCCGCCCTTCCCAGGACACGTGCTGAAGCACTCGCGATACCAAATAAAGTGGCACTGCAGCCACCAGAAAACTTGTAATCAGACCGGTCAGAGGTGCCGCCGACAGCATAAGCGCTGCGGACATTTTCGGTATGCCACGAAGCGCCATGGTTTTTGCGGTATCTCCCCACTTCGAGTCGAAAATTTTCGACACGTTCCAAAAACAAATCAAGCAGGGAATTACGACTATAATGACGTAAACCAATACTAGATACCAAACGGTATAATCCAGTGACGTTTTTGCTTCGACTTCATCGTGCGCTTGGCTTTTAGTTTTAGAATCAGCCAGAGTCACAAGGTGCGTTGTCCGGGGATCAACCACCGCACTATCCTTCAAAGTCGATTCGCACGACAAATAATCCAGGTACCGAGAAAACTGTTCGGATGCATTCGATCCAGTCCCCACAGAGCAACGAAAATCTTTCTTAGAATTTTTTATAGGAACGACACCAAGCTGATCGCGATCTACCTGGGACAGTTCCAATACCCCATCACCAGAACCAATTGACCAAGTAGAAAAGCTAGACTGTGCGCCGAAATTGTCAGTCGATAGCCAAGCAGTTCTGTGATCGGCATGCACGAGCATAATCATGCTCATAACCGGAAAAAGAACTATCACCAATAGCGCTAAGTTGAAAATTCCGACCACGAAAACTTCACTGCGATTCCGTCTTGCAATTTTATCGAGGTACACCGAACCTCCCGAAATTGTATTCGGCCGATGCGTAATTTCTCACGCGATAATCATGGGTAACGAGCAGCACGGGAATCTGAAATTGCCTGGCTAGATCTAAGAACAAGTGCAAGACTGTGTCTGCCGCTTCATCATCGAGGCTGGATGTAGGCTCATCTGCCGCAATTATCGAAGGAGTATTGGCAAGGGCACAACCTATACTGATGCGTTGACGTTCGCCACCGGAGAGAGATCCCGGGTAGCGATTTCCATATTCCTCCATATTCAATCGTTCGAGAATACGCTTTGATGTATCGAAACTTTGTTTTCGCCCACCTCCGGACATTTCTGCAATTAGACGAATATTGTCTCGACAATTCAAGTCCTCGATTAGACGGTTTTCCTGGTCCACAACACCAATGTTTTTCAACCGGAACTCTCTGCGTTGGCGCGTAGGGTAAGATGAAAAAACCTCCCCAGCCAAAGAAATCGTTCCGGAATCTGGCTGGTCAATCCCCATAATGCAACGAAGCAAGGTAGTCTTGCCACTTCCAGACGGTCCTGTAATTGTAGTCAACTCACCCTTTGCAGCCGACAAACTCACTCGCTCGAAAACAATTCGGTCCTGTATTTTTCTGCTGACTTCGACCACTTTTAGCAATATATTTCTGCTTCCTAAAAAGAAATAGTGCACCGTCTATAACGACGACGCACTATAGAACCTAGCTACTTACACACAGACGCAACGAAGATCGAGGAAAACCTCACAATATCCACCAGCGGTTTGATAGTTGTCACGGCAGTAGGCAGCACACCTACTTTCAGAGGGGCAACCGCAGCATTCAGCAGGTGCCGTAGTAGCGTGCAGATTTGTATTCCGCGCAGATTGAGTAGACTCAACGCGTAAAGCAAAGTAAGGCACGTATTCTCCTTATCGTTGAGGCGCAGCGGTTTTGCTGCTCACTTCGCAGGATAGCGCGACGAAGACCGATACCGCCTTCTAAACAATAATTATGATACGAAAGTGCCCACCTATTTGGTTCTCCAGCAACTTTAGCGAAATTGGACCTTAGGTACCCGGACGCGTCACAAATAACCAAAAAAAGACGCTTGACAAACCCTCGCACGTTCTTGCAATATTTATTTCACTTACAAAATAAGTACTACAAATTAGTTTACCAACCCATTTGTTATTTTTATATTAACGGAACTATCAAGTGGCGGGCGCCGGTGTTCGGTACTGAGTTTCCTTTATCGGGTACTGGGGAGTCTGAGTATCGGGTGGCGGGGGAGTTTTTTGGGCATTCTGTAGGAGACGGCCTGTGCACAGTGGACGCTCAGGTCGCGTTTTCTATAGAAATGAGGTTGCTGTGGCAACTGATTTTCAGGCCATTATGGTGGCTTTGGCTCGTGGTGATTCGTGGGCGCGGATTACTGAAGATGTTGGTATTCTATGTCGATTCGGGATAGGTGGTAGGTTGTGTCCGCGTTGTTGGTAGGGGGTTTCCGGGTAGGTGGTGTAAAGTGTCAGCCCGGACCCGACCCCATGGATGTGGACACCTGGGGTGAAAAATTGATTGGGTTTGATCTTAGCAGACGCGGTTAGGCGACACGGTACATCTGTTTCTCCTCGAAGGTGTTCTGGGTCTGAGAGCCACACCAACTGTGGCACCGGGGTGTGTTGTAGCGGGCGCACCAGCGAAACACTT
>NZ_KV821050.1:28124-53091 GCF_001815555.1 Corynebacterium sp. HMSC073D01
AAGTACTTCTCTTTTCAACGTGGAGTTAAACGGTTGAAGGGGTGTGTGCACAATCCTGCGTGTTTTAGTGGAGTATTTCGTCTGGGCTAATGGTGGTGAATCATTTTTGGGCTTGTCCCCGTTCGCGACGCCATTGTTTGGGTGGATCCTTCATCCACAGCTCCTGCCGCCCGCAACAGGCGAGCAATCGTGGATACGGAAGGCACCGGATCTGTTAGCTCTCCTGATGCAAAACCGTCAAACCGAATGGAGATGGGACCATAGTCCCAACCCTGGTTTTTCAAACGCTTAGGGATCGCAAGCAGTGCGGTGGTCACGTGCTCGTCATAGGTCCTTGCTGGGATGATCGGGGCACTGGAATGAGGATCCAACGCGCCACCTGCTTCCTCACCGTATCGGGCACGAATGTTGTAGAACGTGCGGCGGGAGATCTTCAACTGTTCGCAAAACGCGGCAATAGATAGTCCGTGACCGTCGAAAGGATCAAAACTCAGTAATTTTCCGGCGAGTCTCCGGAGGAATTGCCCTACTCATCATCTAATTGTGTCCGACACACAGCAAAAATAGTTCATGAAACTGTGCACAATGTCATGACAATAGGCGTGTAAAAAGTCGTGACACATAACAACCCAAAACCGAAACCCCAGTATCCTAAACAAGGGCCAGACAATCGAATGAAGGTATGAGTAGCCAAACGTTTATTTCAACAGCGGGGCATACGCGCGACGCAGATACAGTGATTATTGGCAATGACACCAACCCCCCATTGAAAAATGTTACCGCCCCTTCAACGAGATGCACTTGAAAAATCATTTTATACTGTTACTGGATTAGTAATTCCAGGAAGTTAAAAGGTCCTACTCCCGATCCATCAGACTAAGAAAACTCAAGCTTCCTGAGTAGTGATCGGAATAGTTTGGATGCCAAACATCTGACTGAACGAGTTGCCGTTTAAGGGAACAGAGATGAAAAGTTATACAAGCCGCAATGGAACCCATCTGACCAAAGCTGAAGCATGGACGTTGACCGGATGCCTATTAGCGACTGGTGTCAATTTACTCCTCGCGCCTCCACCAGCACCAGGTAGCGCTTTTACTCTCGCTTTGCTGCTCTCCTTATGCGCTTCTGCTTGCTTTCGGTTACCGATCCCGGCCGGGTGGCTACTAGTCGTAGTAGTAACCCTCACAGCTTTCCATCCAGAATTTCAGATGCCAGTGATGACGTTTATAGTACCTATAATCTGTGGCATACTTGCATTTAAGATCCGGTTTTCAGTAGCCACAGCTTTCGGGTTACTTGTATGTGTGCTCGGTGTCATTAATCCGAAAACCGGTGATTACAAACCCGAATTGCTCGCATTCACAATCTGGGGATTGTTGCTACTAGCTGCTTTAATCATCGGTAGAGCCTGGAAGCTAGAAGCTAAAAAGAAAGCCGAGTTGGTGAATCGTTGGAGGCGTGAGACACAGACACGCAGAGACCAACTCGCTCAGATTTTACATGATTCTGTTGTTTCATCATTAACTTCTAGCGTGATGCGATCTGAGGCCCTTAGCCTCGCCCACAGTTCTGATGACCTTCTCCGACGAGAACTTCAGGAAATAGCCAAGGATAATAGAATTAGCATGGTCTATGCTAGAGAACTACTACGCGCACTAAAGTCCCCCTCAGATCATCCAGACACCCCCTCCATTGAGTCCCTTAATTCCATACTTGCCGAAATGACAGCGCGCTTAAAGAGTTGCGGATTTATGGTTGACATGGTGGTTGAGGGAAAAAATGCGACGTTTTCTGCATCCACTCTTCAAGCAATTCATCGAGCAGCTTTCGAATCCACCACAAATATCCTCAAATTCGCCAAGCCTCGATCAACGGTCAAAGTCATATGTCGGCGCAATGCCGACTTTTTCAGTTTTTCCGTGACCAACGTAATAGCAGATCAAAGCGAGGTTCCGAGATATTTACTGTTGTCTTCGGGCTTAGGTCTCGATTATTTAGAATCAACAGTGACGAATGCAAATGGCAAAGTGATTTCTGAATCGGATGGTTCTACTTGGACATTGGAAGTTCTTCTACCAGCGCCCCCAGAATAGTAGATTCCAGCACGGGTGGCTACTTTCGTATTCGTTTTTTTGAGTCCAATCTGCATACTAATTCCATCCCGTATGATGGTCTGCACAGCAGATCTGTAGAGACCACTGTAAGGAGAGTGTTTTTGAAAACCAAATCTTCTCGCTCAACTTGTGTTGTGCTGTGTGCGTTCATAGTTTTAACTATCGGATCGACCAATGCTTCAGCAATCGATTACAACTCTACCTCGCTAAATCGACCATTCTTTTCATCCTTCACCCTCTACGACATTTTTAAGTGTTCCAGCGCTCACGATCTTCCCTGGTGTAAATGAGATCATCAAATGCCATTGAGCCCATTAAAGTCCTTATCGTTGACGATGAAGCCGTAGTTTTATCCTCTCTTCGTAAGTACTTCTCAATGGTCGACGACATTGAAGTCGTTGCTGAGGCAACGAACGGAAATGCGGCTCTTGCTACACTAAAAAATATGCCTGTAGATGTCGTTTTGGCCGATATCCACATGGAAGGAATGGATGGAATTGCATTATTGGATCACATAAGCAGTTTCCCCCATCCTCCTGCTTTTGTGGCACTTACCGGAATTGATACAGACGATAATATGCTCCGAGTCCTCTCCATGGGAGCAGCCGGGTACGTAGTCAAAAGCGCTCGACCAGCTCAGATAATAGAATCAATCTATAGTGCTGCAGCGGATAACATTGCGCTTTCGTCAATGTGTCTGGCCCGAATTCTCGAGCACATTCCACAGCATTCAAACGCATTGCCAACAGTTGCCGGAGAGAATATTCAGCTGACCCCTGCAGAACAGAAAGTTTTAGCTCTATTGTGCCAAGGACTTTCAAATGCAGAAATCGCCAAGCAGGCAAACTATGCTGAATCCACTGTCAAAAGGCATGTTTCGAACCTTATCTCATATTTTGGAGCATCATCAAGGTTGAGTCTAGCTCTGGTAGCGTTGGGTTACAGTCGATTTCAAAATTAGCCTCAAACAAAATTCTCTTACACACGTACTATCGCCTACAGGGAGGCAACTCTGCGGGCAGAAGACCAGTCAGGTTTATTTTTTGGTCTATAAATATTGAGGGTGTCTTCTCATATCACATTGACCGATTTCGATGCGTTTGCAATTACTAAGCCTGTCTACCAGGTTGTCGACCCCCTAAATAGTCGAGGACGACATCTCAAAAGTCTGCAGTTAATTGCAACTAGACAATGACGGACAGGCGTGCGTCATATTAAAGAACCATGCTGGTCAGACCCGTCACGTGTCGATGCAACGTTAATCCGGGAGCGACTCCGAGGAGGAACATAACCCACTTAGCGAAATTTTGCTTGCATGATCACTTTTCACATTTCGCGCGGTGCGTAATGCGTAGGTCTTGCGATCCGTTATAGGGGGAAAACAACCTCGAGTAGCGCATCAGTAAATGCTCCAGCCGCGACGATGAAAGGAAAAACCCAGCAAAGGTCCGTACATGTTGTGCTTATTTTCTGACCTACTGTTTTCCTACCGAGCGAAAGCCTTGTCGTTTATACCTACCACACAAGCCGACATCACCCCAATCTAACTCCCGAATCTGCCGAAGAGGTTTGTCACGCTACTTTAGTGGTTCGATGTTGTTGAGGGCGGAGTTCACCGTGCCGACGAGCACGCCGAGGGCGGTGACGGGCATGGCGAGGATACCAAGGCCGATGCCCCAGGCCGGGGAATCGTCGCCCTCGGTGTAGCGGGCGAGTTCGGCTAAGGTCGCTAAAGAAAACGCTTGCAGGCCCAGGGTCTGAGCAGACAGGGAGGCATCGACAGACTTGTGGCGGTAGGCGTCGACAAGCGTGAAGGCGGTGAAGCCGAGGGTGACAAGGACGGGCACGGCGGCGGCGGGGCGCGCGGCTGTGAGACGATCCGGTCGCAGGTCGAAACCCCAATGCGTGGGAAGTGTTCCGTCGCGCATGCCGACGAAATGGCCCACGACGGCGATGAGGCCGGCTCCGGCAAGGGGTGCGTAGGTTAGTGCCTTGGAGACGGGGGCTGGGATGTGTTCTTGCAGGTCCGGGAGGGAATCGTCGGGGCGGACAAGGCCTGCCTTGACGGCGAGCTTGCCGAGGTTCAAATCCCAGCCGATGCCGACGCGGCGCGGGACGAGCCAGTTCGGGTTTTCTGGGTCGAAGGCGGAGAAACGGGTCATGATTAATCCTTTCCTACCAGCGCGGATACGCTGGCGCTGAAGCGTTGCCATTGGGAGGTGAGGTCGGTGAGGTGGTTTTTGCCGGAGGTAGTGACGGTGTAAATCTTCCGCGGGGGGCCGGAGGGTGACGGCTCCCAGGAGGTGTCCACATAGCCGGCCTTTTTCACGCGGGAAAGCAGCGGGTAGAGCGTGCCCTCGCTAACATCGAGATCTTTTGCGGCGAGGCGCTCGAGAAGCTCGCCGCCGTAGGAGGGCTGTTTGGCAAGGAGAGTGAGAACGACCATCTCGAGCACCCCCTTGCGTAGTTGGGAATCCATACAGTCCTTTCAGTAGCTTGCTTTACATGGTACCTCGGTTAGCGATGTACTGCAAGTGCAAGGGTAAGCACATTGGCGTAAGGTTCCGCCTACACCACCAGTTTCAAGGAGAAAACCACCATGCCACCCACCAAATGGAGCTGGATTATTCCGCTCTCTATCGCATCACTCATTTTCATAGAAGCCAGCAGGCAGGCAGAGGGGATCACATCCTTCGGGATCCTCTTGTTCGCGTTCTTATGCTTCAAGGTCGCGGTCGACATCTGGCGCGGCCGCTTCCCCGGGAGCGAACAGTATAAAGAAGAGGGAATTAGTGAAGCGCAAACGCCCACGAAATTTCACGACTTACCGAACTCGTGAAATTTGGTGGGCGTTTATCCTGTAGCAGATGTGACCACCTGGGGTAGCTGGTTTGCTTAATTTGCAGACGCCCACAAACTGTCACACTAGGAGCAGCGGACGATGGGGACCGGGTCGTAGACCGTGGTGGTGGAGGTACGCGACAACTCATTTCCGGCGAGGTCAGTCACTACCCGTGTATCCGATGTGGTGAAGCCGGGGGCACCGTTTGAGGGCGAACAACTCGACCCGCTGACGCTCATCGGCTGGGGCTGGGTGTAGTTCCACTTGCCGCCGGGGATGGACTGGACGTTCGTCGTCTTTACGCCCTTGAAGGTGACGGTGACCTCGTTGCCGCTCACGCCTGCCTCGATGAGGACGGGGTTCGGGGTGTCGTTGCGGAAGACGAGGTCGATGGCACCCTCGTAAACGGTGGCCTCGCGGCCCGCGGGGTAGCGGGAGATGTAGTAGCTGTGCGGGGTGTGGGCGATGTCGGTCATTGCCGAGAAGTACGAGGCGTTGTAGAGGGTTGTCGCAAATTGCGAAATACCACCACCGACGGCGGTGTCGGCGTGGCCGTTAAGAATCACGCCGGACGAGACATAACCCTGGGCGGTGCCGCGGGGGCCTGTATATCCATTCAAAGAGAAGGTCTCGCCGGGGGCGACGATGGCACCGTTGACAGTCTTCGCTACCAGGGCAATATTCGTCCCCGACGGGCCGGAGAAGCCGCCGGTAGTGAAAGAACCCACGACGTCGTTAAAGGTGGCGGCGTTAGCCTGCTCCGTGGTGAAGGTGGCGGGGTCGGGTTTGTAGGTGACGTCGAATTCCTTCTCGTCGCCTAGAACGCGCTCGGGGAAGCCTTCGAGGGTTTTCTCCCAGTCGATGACGGTGCCGTCGACGTGCGGGGTGACGGAGCGGCCGCCGCCGGTCAGGGTGAGGGTGGCGTTCTTGTGGGCGACGTCGGTGGTCTGCAAGTTCTCGTTCAGGATCTCGCGGGCGCGGTCAACGTTGACCTCGGGCCGGAGAACTCCGTTCTCCGGCGCGAAAGTGAGAATCTCCCCCATCCGGTTACGAGGGATGATGCCATCAACCTTGTCGTTGCCGTGGGCGACAATGTCGGCGGCCAGGGCCTTCTTGGCGGGTCCCTTCTCCGCGGCGTCGATCTCCTCGTCGCCGATGGCGGGCGGAACCTCGGTCACCTCGACGATGACGCCGTCGGGGTTGAGCCAATTGTGGAGGACAGCATCGGAAACGGACTCCTCGGTAGCAGTCTGACCGATGACGGGAGGAATGCGGTTCACGGAACCGTCGACAAGCGAAAGACCACCGTCGACGGGGTCACGGGTGAGCTCCGTGGCGACCGCCCGCATGGCAGGTGAAAATGCATCACTAACGTGGGACTGGATCGGGACCTCGGTGGTGGTGAAGAAGGAGGTGATCTTGGTGATCGGGTTGAGCGACGGCGTGCCCGCAGATTCGATGGTCGCGTCCCAGTCGGGGGCCAGACCCGCGGCCTGCGGATCGATGGTGGTGCGCATGTCGTTCGCCGAAACCTCGACGGGGCGGTAGGTGAAGGTGGAAGTTAATTTATTTTTAGCATCGGCAGGGTTCATCCCACCGATTGCGACCCCACCCACAGTGGTGCCACGGGGAACGGTGCCCTGCGTGAGGACCGTATCCACGCCATACAGGCCCAAGAGGAGCAACACAAACAGGCCTACGGCAAGTCCAATGCGTTTCATCTACATCCCTTCGTGGTTGAGCTGGGCAACCCGCACCGCCGAGTCATACATGCGCTCACGACGGTACGCGCCCGAATCGACGGCCGCATTGACCGTATCAATCGTCTCCACCAATGTATCGGTGGAAACCCACAAAGCGTTATCAGCCCCCGCCTGAAGTGCGGCAAGAACGGCCTCCGGAACGGAATGCTCCGCCGAGACCGCCTTCATGCTGGAAAGGTCATCGGTGTAAATGACACCGTCGAAGGGGGTTCCGCGCGTGTACGCGCCGGAACGGATGAGCTCGTAGACCTCGGGGTTCAGCGACGCCGGCGCGTCGCCCATCCCCGGCACCGTCACGTGACCGACCATCAGCCCCGCTGCGGGAAACTCCGTCAACGCCGGGCCGTACGGGAGGAGATCCAGCCTCTCCAGCTCCTCCAGCGGCGGTGTCTGCACGGAACCCGTGTGCGTGTCCCCCGTCGCACGGCCGTGGCCAGGGAAATGCTTGAACACGGGGGTTACGCCCGCGTTGCTGAGCCCCCGGGCGAAGGCGATGGCGTACTCCGTCGCGCGGCCCGCCTCCGCTGAGAACGAACGGTCTCCGATGGCACCGTCCGCCGGGCCCGCGTCCGTGTCCAGGACCGGGGCGAAATCGACTGTGATGCCAAGGTCGGTGAGTTTTTGGCCGAGGTCGTAGGCCACCTGCTCCACCTGCTGGGTGGACATCGTCTCCGCCATGACGCGCGGGGAGGGGATATCGCCGAGCAGGGCGGGCTGGCGGACGACGCGGCCGCCCTCGGCATCGATAGTGACGGCGAACGGCCGACCGATCTCCCGGCGCAGCGTGGCGATGTTCCGCTCCGGATCCGTGAGCAGCGCCGGATCCGTCCAGCTAGCGATGAAAATGCCACCCACGCCCTGGTGCAGGGCGAACAGCGCATCGTCGTAATCTTTCACGCCCACCGTCATGAGGGAGGCAACCTGTGCCCGCTGATCAGCGGGGACAGGGACGGGCATCGGCTCGGTGTGGGTTTCCGTTTGAGTGGTGACCTCTGTGCTCGTGGCGATGGATGTTACCGTCTCCGGCTCCGGGGTGAAAGAACAGGCAGAAAGGACACCTGCACACCCCAAAGCGACGCACGCCAGCGCTGCGGATGCTCGTCCTGCCATGAGAAAATCGGCCCTTTCGTGATACCTGGAAACGTCAACCAGAATACGCGGTGGTTCGACCAACGGCTCAACGCGGTATAGGATTGTACCCACATTAGAGATGTTAAGGGGATTTACGTGCCATTTACGTATCAGTCGCTGACGCGCCGCACCGCGGGCCCGGCCGTGGCCTCCGCCGTCGTGGGGCTTGTCGCCGGTGTCGCCGCCGTCATCGGTGTGGTCTCCCTGACATCCGAGGATGGGAGCACGGTTGAGCACACGGTTAGTACCGACGACGCCGTCCTTGGCAACCCGGATTACGGTTCAAGAGAGTAGCGTAATAGCCCTCCTGGGCATCCTCTGCTTCCTGCAGTCCCCCGGCCTGACCGTCGCCGATACCAAGCACGACCTCGCCGCGAACCCGTGGGGTTTCCTAGCCGGTGCCACCCAGCTTTTCGCCCCGTGGGGCCTGCAGAACCAGGCCTACGGTTATCTCTGGCCCCACGGCCTCTTCTTCGCCCTCACCGATTTTCTCCCCGACTGGGTCGCGCAGCGCCTGTGGTGGTGGCTCCTCCTCGCCATCGCCTACACGGGCACAACAGCTCTGCTCAGGAACCTTGGCTACAAAAAGACACTTTTACCAGCGCTCCTCTACGCCTTCTGCCCGCGCATCCTCACCACCATCGGCGCCATCTCCTCGGAGGCGTGGGTCGTGGCGCTCGTGCCGTGGACGGTGGCTCCCCTCCTCAAAAACAAACCGTTTGCAAGCCTCCTCGCCGTCGCCTGCATGGGCGCAGTCAACGCCACCGCGACACTCGCTGCCCTCGTCCCCGCAGGTCTCGTCCTCCTCGCCCGGCGCGCGTGGAAGGCGCTAGCCATCTGGTGTGTCGGTGTCGTCGCCGTCTCCGCGTGGTGGATCGGGCCGCTCCTCATCCTGGGGAAATACTCCCCGCCGTTCACCGACTACATCGAGTCCGCCTACGTCACCACGCGCTGGCTGAACCCCCTGGAAATTCTGCGCGGCACGACGAGCTGGTCGCCCTTCGTCGACGATGAGCGCACCGCCGGGTTCCTCCTGGTCACCGTACCACTCCTCGTCCTCGCCACGGTCGCCGTCGCAGCCCTCGGCCTGCGCGGCATCGCGGGATCGCCGTGGGTGATGATGTTGCTCGTAGGTCTTGCGGTGCTCTCGTTTCAGTCTCCGCTTCTCGACGGCTCGTTGGCCGCGTTTCGCAACCTCCACAAGTTCACTCCCCTGGTCACGATTCCCCTGGTCATCGGCGTGGCGTGGTTATGCGACCGGGCAGATAGGACATCCCTCGTTGCCCTGGGGCTTGTCACCTGCGTGGCGATTTCCCCGGCACTGACGGGGCAGCTCGCGCCCAAAGGCGCCTACCGGGAGGTTCCCTCGTACTACCAGGAAACCGCGGACTTTTTGAATGCCCAGGGCAAGGCCGTCCTCATCGCGCCCGAACGGTCCTTCTCGCGGGAGGACTGGGGTTGGACCCGCGACGATCCCTTGCAGCCACTGCTGCGCGTTCCCTGGACCGTCCGCGATGCGATCCCCATTGCCGACCCCGAATACATCCGTGGCCTCGACGGACTCATGGCGAACATGAGCGAGGAAGCTCTTGCGGGCTTCGGGTTCGGCTACGTGGTGAGAAATGGGCAAGACGTAGAAAAGGTAGACCGGACCCTCAACCGCGGCGCGCCAGTGAAGGTCGCTGGGGGTGGCGAATCTATCGCTTTATTGGACACCATCCACGGCGCCGCCATGTGGCAGCTAGTGGACAAAGACGCGACGATCGTCACCGACACCCCCACCCTCGTGGAGCGCAACTACGGCACGCTGGAGAATCCAACGTCGGGCATCCTCGCGCCCGGGGAGACGACAGGCGTGAAGAACAAGGTGAAGGACTACGCGTCCGTCGGGCCCAAAACCGCAGTGGAGGAGCTCGGCGGGCACGTCACGCACGGCCCGGATGTCGCCGATCCGACACGGTTTGGTGGCGCGGAGCCCGAGCATTCCATCACCGCTGCCGTCGACGGGTTTGAGGACACGGCCTGGTACGGCACGTGGCTGGAGCTCCACCCGGACACGCCGGGGAAGGAGCTGAAGCTCGTCCTCACCGAGGGTGAGGCGGAGGTCACTGCGGGTGGCCGCACGTGGACGATGGGAAGCGGGACGGTGACGCTTCCCGAGCCCGTGGACAGTGTCCACGTGCGCCCAGCGGAGGGGATCGCAGAGGTGGAGTTGAGCGATGCCCCCATCCGCAGAGTAGTGACAGTGCCCGACACCTCCCCTGACGTGCAACAATTCGTCTTCGCGGGCGAGGGCCGCGTGACCCGCGCGTTCACCGCACCGCGCGACATGGATGTCATCGTGGACGCGGAGGCGACGCTCGACGGCGAGGAGGTGCAAGCGGGCGACACCGTGCACCTCACCGCGGGGCGACACGAGGTGAGCACCCTGAGCCCGCAGATCACGCTCACCGTTCCCGGGTTTAAGCTGCCGAGCGGGGACAGTATCATCGCCACGGCCCGCAGCTTCAACCCCGGTGTGCAGGGCTTTATCGACGGCACGGAGCTCCAGCCGATTCGCATCCGCGCCGGCCAGCAGGGCTTCATTGTGCCCGCTGGTGTCGATGAGACACTCACCCTCGAATTCGTGGCGGAGGATGCCTACCGGTGGTCGCTAATCCTCGGATTCTTACTGCTCATCGTCACTGTTGGCGTGTGCATTGCTTTGCGACGCCGGACCTTCCCCGCGCAGCCTGCTCGGGCACTGCCCTGGGTGGGGCTTGCCCTCGTGGGTTTCGCCTTGGGACCGTGGGCGCTCATCGCCGCTGCAGTGGGATGGTTCCTCACCCGCTACGTCTCCCCGAGCCTCCTCATTGGCCTCGGCCTCGGCGTCCCCGGCGTGTGGCTGGCGCTTGCCCCGTGGCCCTCCCCCGACTACCCCGCGAGTAGCCTCGCCGTCACGATCTTCATCGCGGTGGCGCTGGGTGCTTCCCTGCCGATGCGGAAGGAGTAGGCCTGCAACCCTCAACGATGTGCTCCAAAGGAGACGTTGTTGGAGACTCGTACATTTCGCGTCGTTAGCTTAAGGGAGGCCTATTCAGTTGAACTTTCGAGATTTCGGCAATTCATTGTGAGAATAGAGGGGGTCTAATCTAACAATTTTTCGCAGTTTTGGCTAAAACAAACAGAATAGAGGGTAGCTAATCTAACAATTGCGCGGTATCAATAGAATGAGCGCTCCGTAACACAGATCAAACGCCAAGCAACCGGTGGCTTTATATTCAGCATATTCAGCGGTGCACACGACGGCGACTGAAAAGAAAGCCGATAAACAGGTTTATTTGACTTCTTCCCTTTGCAACATAGCGACTTCGATATTACAACTACTAGCGACAGGACTCCCCGCACCTCTCAACGATGTGTCCCAGGGGAGACGTTTTTTATATGCTATTCAACACCTTTTACTTTTCGCAGCAGATTCACGTGCGTCCCTTTTATTTCCCCAGGTTGCAAAAAACACGTTCCAGAATCTGCTGCAAAAACTAAAGTGCGTCACGGCTACGCGTCGCTGCGCCTGTATGGAAGGGCTTCTCGGTCCACTCGTAGCTGACGTAGCTGACGGGGATGGTGAAAGCGAAGGTGAGGAGCCAGACGAGGAGGAAGTGACCGCTAAAAAGCGTGATGGTGGTGAGGGCATAGACGGCGGTGAGGACGGGGAGGTGCCAGAGGAAGATCGAGTAGCTAATGCGGCCGAGGAAGGCGAGCCAGTCGGGGACGCGGGGCTGCCAGTCGACAACCAGGTAGAGGAGGGCGAGGGCGAAGACAGCGCCGAAGAAAATGCGGATGGCGAACTCGGTGGGGGTTGGGTGGGTAAGTCCCGCTGGGCCGAGGCAGGTGCCGGCAACGAGTGCGGCGATGGCGATCGGGGGCCAGATCCACCAGGGGAAACGGGTGCTGCGCACCCGTTCTGAGGAATGGAGCTCTGCGAGGAGGATGCCGACGGCGTACCAGGAGCAGTAGGCCGGCGGGAAGATCTGGGAGTTGGCCTCGAAGTTGAGGGGGAGGTAGGCCCAGCCGAGGGAGGCGAGGGCGATGAGGATGATAATTGCGATGCGCCAGGGTTTCGCAATACGGCCGAGGATCTCGCGGAGGAACGGAAAGATGATGTAGAAGGCGACTTCGACGCACATCGTCCACAGGTGGGTAAGCCCCGTCATGAGGGCGCCGGGGACGTAGAGCTGCACGAAGAAGACGTTTGCGAGCAGGGCGTTTACACCGGCGGAGTTGAAGGCGACGAAGCTAATCACCACCACGGCGAGATACGCCGGGACGATGCGACCGAAACGGTTGCGGGCGTAGCGGCCCCAGGGCGTCGAAAAGCTAGGGTAGCGCCACCAGAGGAGGAAGCCGGAGAGGGCGAAGAAGACGGCGACGAAATAGTCGAATCGGTCGAGACCCGGGGTGCCGGTTTGGAAGGCGACGTGGGTGGTCATGATGCCGAGGGCCGACACGGCGCGCAGCGCGTCGAGGGCGGGAATGTACGATCGATTCATAGTTACACCACATCATATGGGAGCCTGTCTTGGTTAGGAATCTGTTCATCGGCGTCGGCGCGGCGCTGCTCGTTCTGCTGTGGCTGCTGCAGAGCCTCATCACCCCAACCATGGCCAACTACCAGGCGCAACTCGTGGGCGATGGGCAGACGCGAACCGTGTCGGTGGTGCGCCACGGCAAGACCGTCACTGCCACCGACGTGTACACGGGACACCTGGACCGCGACGTCTCCGGCACCTATCTCATCGACCCGAAGTCCGGCTTCCCCGCCAAGAAGGCGACGCACACGGGACTGACCTACTACTTCCCCATGCCGACGGAGGAACGCTCCTACGTCATCTACGATCCGCTCACCGGCGATGCCGACACCATGGACTACGTGGACCCGGAGAAGCGCGACGGGATGAAGCTGTACGTGTTCAGGGAAAACACGCCCCGCCTGCGGGAGGTGACGATAGAGCCGCATTCGGGGATCGCCGTGGACGCGCGGGAGGATGTCGACGGCACGGTGATCGCGTTCGACGAGGCGACGCGTACTGACGCGCTGGTGCGGGCAAAGGCCGCCTACCGGCAGTACCGTTCCCTGGAGGTTGCTCGCTTCCTGCTCACCGTTGCCGGTGGCGGGTGCATCATCGTTGGGCTGTGGCTATGGACCAAACGCGTGTTGTAATCCGCGTCGCTGCGGCCACGTTCCTCATCGGCTGCGCATTGTGGTTTTTGGTGTTCCCCGGTGTGCTTGTGCACCGCGACATGGTCATCGTGGATACGCCTGCGCTGTCCGCCTGGAATTTCGGCACCGCGCCAGGCCACGCCGCCCGCAACGCCCCGCAGGATGGTTTCCTCGCGCTTGCTGGTCTCCTTCTCCCCGCGAGTTGGGTCGCACGCCTCATCCTCGTGGGGTCAGCGGTGGGCGGGTGCATCGCGTCTTGCCGCTTCGCACAAGGCGCCATAAGCGAAGTGGCGGCCATGGCCGTGCTCCTATGGAACCCCTTTGTGGTGGAGCGACTCCTCCAGGGGCACTGGACGGTCGTCGCCGCGTTTTGGCTGTTACCGCTGGTGGCGTCTCTCAAAAACCGGCCCGGGTTTCAAGCAATCACCATGTGGGCGACATCTCTCACACCGACGGGCGCGATAGCGGGTGCTGCTGTGGGTATCGCCACCGGGCGCAAGAAAATCATGGTGCCCGTCGCCGTGGCCATGAGCCTCCCCTGGCTCGTCCCCTCCCTCCTCCACCGTCCCGTCGCCGCCGCCACGGACGTCTTCCGGCCGAGCTCCCTGTGGGAACTCGTCGGGCTCGGCGGCATCTGGAACGCGCAGGCCACGCCCAACGCATATGCCCCACTCCTCGGCATCGTCCTCATCGCAGTCCTCCTTCCTGCGCTCCCCCGCGCCGACCGCGCCCTCCTCGCCCTCGCCGGCGTAGGCTTCGCCCTCGCCACCGCATCCCTCCTCCCCTTGGGCGACCTCTACGCCACCATCCCCGGCGCGGGGCTCCTCCGCGACGGCCAAAAGTGGCTGCTCCTCGCCTCCCCCGCCCTGTGTCAGCTCGCCGGCAACGTCACCTGGTCCCCACTCGTCATCGCGCTCACGATCCTCCAGGTCCCCTCCCTTCCCCAGGATGTCGCGGCACTGCGCCCCGTCCCCGAGGCCCCCTCCTGGTACGAGGCCACCGCCCCCGTGCCCACCATGACGCTTGTCGACGGCCACCCGGCACTCAATCCGGCACTGAAAGCATCCCCCATCCCACCCTCGGGGGAGCTCGTCGTCGACGGCGTCACCGTTGAGAAGGCCCCCGACGCCCCACCACCCAGCCAGGCAGATTGGGACCTCGGCCTCGGGCTCACCCTGTGGTGGATGGCTTTACCTGCGGTAATTATGGCGTTCTACAGGCGACCATCGGACCCGGGGCACTGATGCTTCTCGGGGAGGGCGTGACATTTTATGGGCATCTGTTACATAGCAGATGTGACCACCTGGGGTACATGGTTTGCTACATTCACAGACACCCACAAACTGTCAGGATGCCAATTTGAAAGCAACTTTTCGCGAGCATCAAGCTTGTAACCCCACTCACTAGGAAACGATCCGCCGCAATAACTCTTCCCAGGCTTTACCCGTCGCCTCCCAGGAGAACTGCGAGGCGAATCCTCGTGCATTGCGCCCCAGCTCCGCACGCTTTTCTTTGTTCGCGCGAAGCTCATCGAGGGCGCTAAACAGATGGGCTTTATCATCGACAAGCACACCGGTGCGACCGTGACGAACCGAATCGGTGAGCCCCGAACGTGCGGTAGCCGACCGCCGGGACAGAGGGAAGGACGTGGATGCCGGCGCTGGAAAGCAGCTCATTCTTGCGCCCTTCTGACAATTGACCATGGAAGATAACCTGCGACTCGACGCCGAGTTCCCGGGCGTAGGCGCGCAGGTTCGCCCCAGTGAACAAGAATCAGAGCTCTTCCTCGTCATCGTCTGCCAAATTGGCCTTACCAAAATTAGTGGCATGCAGAGGATCCTCTAAATTCTTCGGCTTATCAGCCACGCACTCACGTATGCCATCGATATGCTCACTCAAGCTCTCAGTGATATTTGCCCACATCGGATCCAAAATAAAATCGATTCCCGAGCGTCTGGCATGCTTAGCAGCCGGAACAAAATCACTATCGCCTGAAATCATAATTATCTGGTTCACTAACCTTCGTTCAGCCAGAGCTGCGATATCAAGACCTATTCTCATATCTACGCCTTTTTGAGATATGGCTAGATAAAAGTCGTCCTCGGTTAGATCATCGATTCCGATCTTCTTTCGACAAAGCTTTTTAAGCGGGGCATCTTTAAGAACATAGCCACCTTGAGATTCAAGGGGCTCACCTCGCCGTATCGCAACCTTCCGCTTTTTTGCCAAAGCAGAAAAGAAGGAATTGGTCCAGCTGAATTGCTCGGACCGCCCCAGGTTAATCTGTCTCTGAAGTAAGGGGTGATAAACAACCTTGTCCGAAGGTGGACAGTCGTAGTAGAAAATCCGATAAAGTCCCGCTTTCGATTCCCGAATATGCCGGTGACAATATTTTACAAGCTCAGTTGCGCGGTCCTCTGCAGATTTGTGCCCGAAAAGAACGGAGGCACGCTTCCTATAGAATCCCCCATCGACCAGGATTGCCGTTGTAATTTGCCGAAGTGGAATCTGTTGCCTGCTATTTCGATGTTTGCTACGCATTACGCCTCCTGGAAAGAGGTAACCCCAGTCATCGGCACTCTCCCTATCAGCGGAGGGTCAACGGCTGGGGTTGATGAATTAGATACTAACCAACCGTCACGGATCAGTCAAGGAAGAAAGTGGGACAGAATACATACGCTATATTCTGACCTCGCTCTCACTACGACTAAGCAAAAAATACCACAGTAAGTAGACTCAGGCCGGTCTCCGGAATTGTGGCATAGATCCATGAAGGTACATTCACCCAGTTTTTAAGTGCTAGGCGAACTCAAGAGGTTCCCTTATTTGCTCGTGAGACCGATCCGCCGCAGTAGCTCTTCCCACTTCTCACCTGTTGATTCCCAGGAGAATTGCGAGGCGAATTCTCGTGCATTGCGCCCCAGATCCGCACGCTTTTCTTGGTTCGCGCGAAGCTCATCGAGGGCGCTAAACAGGTGGGCTTTATCGTCGACAAGCACACCGGTGCGACCGTGACGGACCGAATCGGTGAGCCCCCCTGACGTGCGGTAGCCAACCGTCGGGACGGAGTGAAGGGCGGCTTCGATGACCGCGAGGCCCCACCCCTCCTTGACGGAGGGGAGGACGTGGATGCCGGCGCGGGAAAGCAGCTCATTCTTACGCGCTTCCGACACCTGACCATGGAAGATAACCTGCGATTCGACGCCAAGCTCCCGGGCGTAGGCGCGCAGATTCGCGTCCCACCAGCCGGAGCCGATGACGTCGAGGCGGGCGTCGGGACGCGCGGCAAGATAATCAAGAACGTGCTCGATGCGCTTGTGGGGAACGAGCCGCGACAGAGTGACCAACCGATCCGAATGATTGTTCGATACAGCAGGCACCGCAGGCGCACCGTTGCGGATGATCTCAATGCCCCGGACCCCCAGGCGCAGAAGCTCGCTTTTCGACGGCTCTGAAACCGTCACGTACGGCGCGCCCCGGTACACGCGCGGTGCCACGCGGGATTCCAGGAACCACCCGAGCCTGCCGAGCAGCGGGCCCGCGACCGGCCACTGTTCCCTGTGACAGTGGTGCGTGAGGACGACCGTCGAGCGCGGGTGCGCAAGCCGCGCGAAGAACGGAATGCCGTTTTGGGTGTCCACCACCGCATCGTAGTGATGCGTCGCCGCGTGGAGGAGACCCGCGATGTAGACCGTCATCTTCCCGCCGTGGCGAATGTGCTTCACGCCCTTTTTGGTGGAGTGAGCGGGCATCCCCTTCGCGCGGGCGGAGAAGTACGTCACCGAATGCCCGCGCGCGGCCAGGTAGGCGCCGACGTGCTCAAGGTAGCGCTCGGAGCCGCCACCTTGGGGGTGGTCGGTATCGCGCCAGCACAGCAGGAGGATCTTCATGCACTCGGTTTCTTTTGTCGGATGCTTTCCAAACAACCATCCTAACGGTGCCGGGATTGGGGGCCTGCGGGGAGGTGAAAGGAGGGTGGTAAATCTTCGAGCAGGTGGGTGGCAAATCTTCGAGCAACCGGGTGGTAAATCTTCGAGGAGAAGGGTGGCAAATCTTCGAGCAATCCACATTACTTGCTGGTCAGAGAGTTTTTATTCGTTGAGAAGAAATAGACTTTTTTGGCTTCAAAAAGTAAGGTGAAAATATGTCATCACTTTCCGGAGAAGTCCCACGGCATACTCGCAGTCTCGCGCGTGAAATCCTTTCGGACACGCCACTCCTTGTTGTGCAAGGAGCTCGCCAGGTAGGCAAATCAACGCTTCTTCGTCAGGTACTTAGCCCAGATGATTCCGTTTTTGTGACGTTAGACGACCCGACTACACGTCGATTCGCGGAAGAAGATCCCGTGCAGTTTCTTCGACAGGCACCAGGAAAGACTCTTGCCATCGACGAGGCTCAACGTGTCCCAGATTTAGCACTCGCGCTCAAGCTTGTCATAGATGAACAGCGAATCCCCGGCGCGTACGCGATCACAGGTTCAGCCGATTTGTTAAGACTCAAAGGAACGGGCGACTCCCTCGCTGGTCGAGCCAGTTCGCTCACCGTGCGACCGCTTAGCCAAGGCGAAATTGGCCAGAGGAGCGATCCGGAAGACTTCATTTCATGGGTTGCGAATGGCTGCGCGGGGAATCTAGATAGCTCCACTTCCCCAAGTGACATACGAGAGAGAGTAACTGCGGGTGGTTACCCAGAGCCACTCAAACGGTCAACTTTCCGGGCACGTAGCCGCTGGTTTAGAGACTACGTTGACCAGCTACTTCGGCATGATGTACCGCAGCTTGCTGGCGAAAGCAGTCAAATGTTGCACTCCTTCGAGCCGCTCATTCGACTACTCGCTTCTCAAGGAGAATCTGAATTAGTAGTTGCGCGCTTGGCTGAGCGTCTTGGAATAGTCGGTTCTACGCTGCGCATGTACCTTGACACGCTGGACACGATGTTCCTGACGGAAACCCTGCCTTCGTGGGGCCGGGGCTACAGCGGTCGCGTTGTCCGACGCCCCAAACTGTCGCTTGTGGACACCGGTTTAGCAAGCAGTCTCACCGGCTTTACGCCCGAGGCTTCACACCAGGCCGGCGGGTTTGAATTCTTCGGCGCACAGCTAGAGGCTTTCGTTTCCTCCGAACTCAAGAAGCAACAGACGTGGTCAGAAACCATTTACCGGCTCTATCACTATAGGCAGAGAAACGATGAGGTAGACATCGTGGTTGAGCTGCAGGACGGTTCGGTCATCCTGATGGAAGTGAAATCGACCTCCCAGGTGCGCCGCGATTCGTGGACCTCCTTGCAGCGCATCAGTGAAAAACTTGGCGCCCGTGTTCGCGCCAGCATCGTTTTATACACGGGCGAAAAGGGCTACTGCATCGACGAATCGCCTTCTCTCTATGTTCTACCTGTGGGACTCTTGTGGGAGCACGTGAGTATACCCACCCCGTTCCCTTCACAGTAATGAATAAAGACTGTGAACTGCATTGATCTATATGCAGGCCAAAAATGAACACGTTTTAGGGTAATAGAGCCCCAATTCCCCTTTGTAACAGAGGTTTGATTATCTCTATTTTTCCTTTTACGCTCTTGACACCCCCCTTTTTAGGGAATATTATTTACGGCACGTCATAGTTACGTAGGAGATACGACGATGAGAAAGAGTTTTGCAATCCCCGCACTCACAATTCTCGCAAGCCTACTTTTGCCGGTTAATGCACATGCCTTAGTAAACACTTGTTTTGAGGATGTAGTCACACCAGGTACAACTCGGTGGGAAAGCGGAAGCTCCACCGGTTTCCTTCGCACATCAAGTAACGCCGAGAGTGGCTTAAACAGCAATCCTTTTACCAAAATGACGTGTTACTTAGGTAACTACTCAACGGTAGGAGGGGACGCGTGTTCAGTCTCAACGTCAAGCCTCAACAACGAAAGGGCGGGCTTCACATACGATTGCGCTTATTCCGCTCAAGAAGCGCGCGTCCGCGCTTGGATCGACGGGATCCCATCGAACGGTGGCATGCAATCGATACATACAGAGGTTTCAGAAACTAAAAAAGAAAGCTCATCGCTATGGAGTGACGGTACGTGGGCGGTTCAATATACACGTGAACCACAAAACATTGTGAAGGTTAGCGTAGTTGGCTCCGATATTGTAGCCACAACTACTGGCAGCGTGGAAAGGTTTGAATCTCAAGGTATTCCGATTCGAGTAAGTGACGGAATGAGAGAGATAAGTCTTGTAGTTTTTGAGCCAAGCTCCAATCGGTTTGATGCAGCTACACTCAGGGATAAGCGAGTTGAGTTGGTAGCTCCTGGTGTCCTAAAAAGAAGCGTTTTAGACGACGAAGAATTTTCGGTGAGCATCTTGGAAGAGGATTCACTGTGGAGTCAGACAGTAGTTTATTAATGAGAAAAGAGAAGTTTTGGTTGTTCGTATGCGCCACCGCAGTTGCTTTTGGATGCGCATCTTGTAGCACCGGTGACACGTTAGAACAGGCTCTCTCCCAATCGGATACATTTGTATGGGTGGATTTCACAGAGCTGTATAACTCCCCTGAACAACCGGTTGTGGTTTGTGACTCCGCTTTCGCAGAGATAGCGTCCCACAAGCTTGGGGTGCATATTCCCAAATTCACTACAGGCAAGGAGAACATACTGGTCACACCAAGGAAAACAGTGGAGAAGTACCCAACCTCCAAGATTAACCTGTGCTCTGCACCCAACCTGCGGCCAGCGGGCAAACTCCGCGATGTCCCACAGCGATTTGAGCGAAACGACACCACGTGGTGGCTGGACTCCTCAGAGACAGAGAAGCTTGACCTATTTAACTAACTGATTGTTGTCGCTCGGTTTGCGCGATGTTTGGGACACAGTTCTCAACACGAACGATGCAGTCTTGGTCACACTGGAGTAAATATCCCACCGTGGCGACTCTTATAGAAGAGGCATACGATGTATTATCACACTGTCTCATACGTAGTCGAACGAACCCCCTGCCTGCCGTTCATGACGATGAGACCCTCTTTTAGCAGCGATTGAAGCGCGTAGCGCACCTGGTTGTCTGATAGCCCTGTGCCTGCAGAAAGGTCTCTCACCGTGGCACTTCCCTGCGCGGAAATCTTTTTGTACACCGCAGGAGCATTAGGCCCGAGACTCTCCAATAACCCGGTCGGCAATGCAGGAGGGGCGTCGACAGGTAGTGTTTCAGCCAGCGAGATAACTCCACCTTCCACTCTGATTGCGCCGATTTCTTCTAAATGCCCAAGCATCCGCTTGCATGCGGCATGGGAAAGTTCTGAGTAGGTTCGCTCAACCTGAGTGACGGACAGTTCGCCGAAATCGCGCAGCATGACAAGAAGGTCTTCTTCCAATGGCGCAAGGTTTTCCGAGAAGGTTTGCAGCCACTGCATCTCCTCCTCATTGAAACGAGGACCGCGAGGCAGAATAACGGTGAACTCAACACCGCTATCAATAAACCTTGGAGCCGCGCAACGGGCTTCGCGCAGTGCAGAAATTACCTCTGCGATGCCACCGCCTTCGCCCTCAATTACCCGCTTCCCATCCCGTGTCCGCAGGTTACGAGCAATCTCATACAACCGACGATTGACAGCAGCTTTCGCCAGAACCGAGCTTTCTAACTGCTCCACCGTCACACCTTTGAGTCCGCCTGGGTTTTTGATGATGACCATCTTGGGCGTAATCCGGATTTCAACTTTCTTCCCGACACCGAGCGATGCTCCCAAATCTCTATGCACCAGTGCATTCGCAATAATTTCTCGAAGCGCCCGTGGAGGAAACTCCGGCGAATCGGACATATGCCCATCCTCGCCATATACACTCGCGGTATTGGTATTCCGTAGTATCCAATCCACGCCCTCGTCCAACATGGCAGGTATCGGCCCCTCGAGTTCAACGAGATTTTGCAGGCGTCCCCGTTCTTCCCGCCCGGGGGTTCTCACAGCCGCTGTCGCTCCGAGCGCTGGCTCCGTCGCCTGCGGCAAAAATCCAAGCGCATAAAGACCTGCTAAGCGCAGATTTCCATCCTTGTCGCACACATTGGTGATCTGCAGGATACGGTTCTTATCATCAATTGCTGATAACCGTGATCTGCCAGCGCGTATCGATTCGATGTATGCTTCCACCGCTGGCTGGTCAAGCATCTCGATGCTCGTGCCGGGTAAAATCTCGAAGTCTGGTTGGACTCTCTCCGCTTCAGATAACGCAGCCAACGCAAACACTTTGAGGTCATTGCTATTCATGACGTAGTTTCCGTCGGCCTGCCGCAGATACGGTTTACCCTTATACAGAGCTGGCTTCTCACCGGGTAGAAGGGGTTGAACCTCCACCACCATCACCGTGCCCGATGCAGTACGAACGTGGCAGATTTCCAATTGGGGTGCAGGATCCACGGAATTCCTGTTAGCACTAACAAGTGCCTTTTCCAACTGAGCCGGGTGGGTCACGCCGGTGATGAAAAAGTTTCGCGCCTGGCTAATACCAAACAGGATTGTCCCCGTTTGAGGCATGTTTGCGAAAGCGGCAAGTGTTTTACCGATGTCTTCCGGTAGCCCGCCCTCAGCAGTTTTGCATTCGACGAGCGTCGTGTCGTCTCCAAATGCGCGCAGTTCAGCCAAAACTCGCTCGAGCTTGCCTTCACTCCATTCCACACCCACAATCATAAACTACATCCACCACTTTGAACAGTGGTTTTCCATATCTGAGTCCACATTTGGAAACACTTGCACACGTTTACATATGTGAGACTAGCTCGCCCCATAAAGCCAGATCAGGAGTACGCCCGAGCAGCACATATACACACCGCCAGTCGGAATTCGCACACAGATTCACCCCTATTAGACCTACTTTTTCCACATGTGAAGCCACATTGGGAAACACTTACACACGTTTACATATGTGAGCCCTTTCCAAAAGTGAAAGGCCCAGGCAAAACCCATGGCAACATATGTAAACACTGTTAAACCACATTCACAAACACCCTTCCACCAGGCATTTCACACTTGGACATTCTAGGCAAGGCCACTACCCTTACACTCATGCTCCTCCACACCCGCCGCCGCGCCACGCTCCGCCGCTCCCTGCGCCTGCTCGCCTCCTTCAAAAACGAGCAGACCTCCCCCGCGGACTTCTACCTCCCGCTCGCGCGGGACACCGCCGACCTCGTCGCCGCCCTCCACCGCGATGCTGGGCTTTCCTCCCCCTCTTTGCTTGTCGACGTCGGGTCAGGCCCCGGCTACTTCCGCGAGGCCTTCCGTCCCACCACCTACATCTCGGTCGATCCCTACGAGGACGCCACCGTCCACGCCGACGGACGCAACCTCCCGTTTGCCACCGACTCGATTGACTGCACCATCAGCTCCAACGCCGCAGAACACGTGGCCAACTGGCAGCAGATGGGCGACGAAATGGTGCGCGTCACCAAGCCCGGCGGCCTCATCATCCTCAGCTACACCATCTGGCTTGGTCCCTTCGGCGGCCACGAAACCGGCCTCTGGCAGCACTACCTCGGCGGTGCCTTCGCCCGCGACCGCTACACCAAAACCCACGGCCACCCACCGAAAAACGATTTCGGCGAATCACTTTTCGACGTCTCCTGCTCCGACGGTATCCGCTGGGCACGTTCCGTGCGCGATGCCAGCGTCCTTGGCCTCTTCCCCCGCTACCACCCACAATGGGCCTGGTGGGCCACCCGCATCCCGCTCCTCCGCGAGTTCCTCACCAGCAACCTCGTCATCGTGCTGCAGAAGCTCAGCAGTTAAGGAGAAAGGGCTAAGCGATGTAGCCCTTCTGGAACATATAGGGTTAAGTGTGAACTTCGATGTAGCAAGGCCACACAGCGTGAGCCCACGTTACCTCGATTTACAGAAGTCACTCGACACCTATAGAAAGGAAGCAGGACCTCAATAAGTGCAGTACGCTACCATCGGTGTCAGCGGTGTCTTATTGTTGATTACATATCTCTCAGCTGGGATTTTTCATCCCCCTTTACATTCTTCCCCTTATTATTCCAAGTAGTTGTAAGAAAGAGGATAATAGCGGCGACACCACACGCCATTCCACCAATGTTGCAGGGATTGCTCACCCCAGGGGCAAAAATGAGGAATAAGCCGACGAAGCCGAGGAAGCAAGCGAGTATGTCAAGTGTGAGGCGCATTTTTGAAGCATTATTCGAAGCACGCACTGTAGAGATTCCCAAGGTTGAACAAATCGAGTAGAGCCTGCTTTGCTTCCGGAGCTGCCATGTGTGCGCCCGCATTAACCCCCTCCTGCACGGCGTTTGCAAAATCCACCCCTCGACTTCTCTGCTCGTCGTACACCCTCTTGAAAGTCTTCACAAACGTTGTTGCCCCTCCGGCTTGTTTCAGAGCTTTGCGTATTCTAGCAACTTTAAATGCTGGAAGACTGGTTACTAGTGCAATTCCGATCGCGCTTACGCAACCTGCAACACCATATGTTGTCATCTCCGGCGGACGCGAATCTCCTTGAAGCTTGTCTTCAAGCCATCTGTGTGTGGACGTATTTCCAGCGGCCAGAACCTCATCCGGGATTTCTTCGATAGCAGTGAAGATGGGCAGCAATTCAGCTTCCGAGAGCGACGGTGCGAATCCACTTGTCCCGCGTACAACTGCAAGCGATTGTTTGGCCGATCCTCCACGGGTTGTAGCAGATACTGGTGCCACTGTCGACAGGCACAAGGTTAGAGCACACATGCTTGCAGTAGTGCTTTTTTTTCGATCGGAAGGTCATAGGGATATTAACTCCGTTCGGTATTGGTTTTAGGAAATGGAGACTAGGAAAACAATCTCCGCTTAATCGACAATCTACTCTCCCCAACTGTCAGTCGCAAACCATTTCGGCAACTGGTGTATACAGTCAAACTCGATACTCTCACCAGCATTCAGCTAGTCCATCAGTTTCGCTCCTTCAGCGGTCAAGTGTTATGTCCCAGTAGTTGTTGGACACGGAGTCCCGAGACTTTTTGGACACGGAGTCTCGGGACTTTTTGGACTGGGAGTCTCACTACTTTTTGGGCAGGTCCCTAGCAGTGGAATTTGCGGGCTTTCTTTCGACTTTTACCTCGTGGCGGGCGGGGGCCTTCCAAGTTCTTCATCACTGTGGGTGGCTGTCGGTGCCACATGCCTTGGATATAGTTGATGTTGATCTGACTGGTGGGCTTTTTCAAGCATCTGATCGGCAACGGGAAGGAGAAGAGCAACTCTCCGTCGTGAATGGTGTAGAACTCGGCGATGGTGTCCTCGGTAATGTTGGTTGCCAGGCGCCGGTTTTTAAACCTCATCCCCACATACACGCGAGTGCCACACACAGATACGACCCCATTGTTGTCGATGGTGGTTTCTGCGGGTAATCCCCACGGGTTTTGCCCGGGGATTGTAGGAAGACTGGGCGATACACTTGGAGGTGCAGTGCTTATAGTGTCCTGGTGGGATGCTGGCGTGGTGCTGTGGGGGTCGGTGGGAGTGGCTGCTCCTGCCGGTCCCGCACTATCGGCGATGGTGTCCTTGTAGTAGGTGGCGATCTTGTTCCACAACACATCCGGATTCACGGGGCTGGTCGGTGGCTCAGCCTTCGGGAAAGCCTCCCAGGCTTCTTGGGGTGTCAGATGGAAACGGCCCTTAACAAGGCCTTGGTGGCGCCGTTTGGTGTTGTAGTGGTGGCGGTAGTCCACCAAGAATCTGGTGACTTCCTGAAGGCTGGTGGGGTGTCGGGCATCCAAAAACGCGGTCAGCGTCTTGTGGGAGCGTTCATCTTTGCCCTGGGTGGTTGGTGCAAAACCAGCAATGGAGACAACCCCCAATGAAGCCAGCCACACCTCCGTCTGGGAGAGGTATCCCCGGTGGTAGGTTGCAAACGCATCCCCAGGACCCGACCCCATGGATGTGGACACCTGGGG
>NZ_KV821051.1:0-1257 GCF_001815555.1 Corynebacterium sp. HMSC073D01
ACTGCCCTGTTTGCCACGGGCCAATGAAACGCAACGGCAAAACAGCCAAAGGCACCCCACGCTGGCGGTGTAAGAATCCAGACTGCGGGGCATCAACAACCAAATCAAACACCGACGCTATCCACGCCGCCCGGTTTCGCGTGTTCATGGATTGGATCATGGGCACGCGTTCGCTTGACCAGATAGCCGCCTCACACAAGCATGGCCTGCGTACATTGACACGATGGTTTAAACCTTTTTGGGCAGTCCAGATTCCTGACAACACTGACCACCACCGTGTGTACGACCAGATCTTCATCGACGGCACCTACTTCAACACCAACTGTCTGCTTGTTGCCTCCACCACCGACCATGTTGTGGCGTGGCACTGGTGCTTCACCGAGGATGCCTACGCCTACAGCCAGCTCCTTAACAAACTCGCACCACCAAAAGTCGTGACAACAGACGGACAGAAAGGAGCCCTGAAAGCCATTAAAAACTGCTGGCCTGATACCCGCATCCAACGCTGTCTCGTCCACGTTAAACGCAACATCCAAACCTATGTCACCCTCAACCCACAAACACCAGCAGGCAAAGCACTACGCAAGCTATCCCTTGATCTGCTGCGTATCACCACCACTGACCAAGCCACCGAGTGGGTCATCAACCTACAAAAATTCCACACTGTGTTTCGTGACTGGCTCAACGAAAAGACCTACCTTAAAGACATCACCGATGAAAGCCTGATCCCAAAATCCAAACGTAACAACAAGAAATGGTGGTACACCCACTACCGGACCCGCAGCGCCTACACACTGCTGGAAAGACTTGTCCGCAACCACCACCTCTTCACCTACCTCACCCCACCCGACGAGGTCAGTGAACGAAAAGCAACAACCAACAGTCTGGAAGGCGGCATCAACGCCGCAATCAAAACCCTCCTACACAACCACAGGGGACTACCCGAAGGTCACCAACGTGTCATCTGCGATTGGTGGTTGTACCTACATACGCAACTGCCTGGCGACCCCGAAAAGATCGCCAGGCAGCAACACTGGGGACAGGCCGGACTCGCCAAAGCTCAAGCCATCATCACCCAAGAGCATGAAGCCACCTATGGAAACGCAGACGGCCGACCAGCCACCTACGACACCGCAATCGACTCCACACCCACCAACTCTATCGGCATACGCAAAGGATGGGCAGGCAGAAACTAGACACACAAAATGGCCAACCCACACGACACGCCGAAAAGACACACGTTTTGGCGCTTAACCC
>NZ_KV821052.1:0-227 GCF_001815555.1 Corynebacterium sp. HMSC073D01
CACCCCGCTCAGGCGGGGTGTTTTTGTATTTGGTCGGGGTAGTGGTTGTGGGAATGCGTGTGTGCTAGCAGCATCGGGAGCGTGAGCGTGCGAAGGGAACCCCCTGCTGAGAGGGTTGCGTTTTGAGCAGTGTCGTTGCCCCGCCGGCGGGCGCGCGGACGGACCCTGCGTGGGGTGTGTGCTTTTCGACGTGCGGAAGGAACCCCCTGCTGAGGGGGTTGTATTTC
>NZ_KV821053.1:0-218 GCF_001815555.1 Corynebacterium sp. HMSC073D01
CCCCCTGCTGAGGGGGTTGTATTTCGAGCAGTGTTTAGCTGTTTAGTGTGGCCATTTTTCGTGCTAGGCGGATGGCGCCGCCTTGGGCGCAGGGGTGCATGTTGAGTTTGGGTTTGCCGCCGAAGGCGGGCACCCACATGTCCAACCCACCAATTTTCTCCACATGCCCATGCAGGGGACGGTCCCGATCATCATCGTTTCGCCCATTGTCATACGGG
>NZ_KV821054.1:0-298 GCF_001815555.1 Corynebacterium sp. HMSC073D01
CTCTACGTCGGGTTGCGGTTTAAAAACCGAAAAGTCTACACCACGGTCGACGACAACAACTATGCAGAATTCTTCACCGACCACGATGGTGAACTCCTGTTCGCGTTCCCACTGCCCATCGTCTTAAAACAACGGCCTGCAGGAGGCCAAGTCAATATCGGTCACGTGGAAGGCTTCTGGCACCGGCAACCCCCACAAATCAAACCAGAGCTGTCCCGCCCACGCCCATCACGACAACGAAACAACAAACCACCGCACTAACCCACGTACAAAAACACCATGGACTCCAAGTCCAAAA
>NZ_KV821055.1:0-2358 GCF_001815555.1 Corynebacterium sp. HMSC073D01
TTGCCCTTCGGCTCATTCTGATCAGCCTGCGTTCCAGCGACCTCAAAGACCGCGTTTGACTTCGCGAGGGTCAGCGGCTTCGTGAGAGCATTACCATCCTTATCAACCTTCGGATTGCCGTTTTCATCGAGGTCAGGGACGGTTCGTTCCTTGTCAACCATGCGCACGGGGATGGCAATTTTCTTACCGGTCTGCTGCTTTGTGGGGGTGAAAGAAACTGAGCCGGTCTCAGGATCCAGCTTAATTTGCTCCTTGGTCACTCCCTCGGGCAAATCACCAAGTTCGAAGACTGCGTTCTCGGGCTTGTCCTTCTCAACCTCAGAGGTAGAAGGTATATCGAACTTCGGCGTGGCAGTCTTTTCTTCATTTGCCTTAACTTCCGTGTTGCCATACTCGAAGTATGCACGAGAGACAGCGAAGGAATCCTGCGCCAAGAGACTCTTGTTGTCGGCGGTATCAGTCCCCCTGAACAGACGTGCGGTGAAGGTGTCACCATGCTTCGCATCCGCAGGAACCGTGAGCGGACAAGGCTTGATGGTGGTGTCTGCTAGTACAGCAGAGGGGCCACACTTGCCTACCTCGTTTCCGTCCTTATCAACCCATTGAATGACATACTCAAATCCAGCGCCGACCGGCAAACCGCTCGTATTGGTGACGACTTTCTCACCAGGAAGTGCAAAATTGTCATAGGTATTCTTCTCAACAACCTTGAACTTAAGCGGTGCAGGAATGAGAGCAATGTTCCATGCTGACCAACCTGCGTTAGGCAGCGACTTTGTTGTTTCGCCACCGATTGTCTTGTAAGAACCGCCAGCGGTTTCTGGTCCGCCGTAATCACCAAGTACCCAGGGGTAGAGCGCACCGATGTTACCTGGAAGCTCGTTACCATCCGGACCATAGACGGACACGTAGCTCCACGACCAGTTTGCATGCTTGGCGTTATCCGTCACTTTAAGCCAAGTGCCCTCGTTTAGTTCTGCCTGCTTATTAAACCGCGGATCGGACTCAGCAAGGTCATTGTACGTCTTACCCCACGTTCCGTTGAAGAAGATCTTGAAATTTCCGTTAGAATCTGTCGTGGTCTTGACTGTTTCTGCAATCCAAGTCGGATCCTTCTTGACCTGATCCTTAATCCAATTCTGCAGAGCCTGCTCGTCCTGAGGAGTCCAGCCATCTCCGCGAAGTTCCTTGCCACCAAAATTCGTGGCGGCATACGCCTCGATTGCACGGACAGCCTTGTCCGACAGGTAGGACCCGACCACGGTCAGACCCGCAGCTGCAGGGTCAACGGGTCCATCATCATAATTCCAGAAATTGAGGTTTTTATATCCCTGAGCGGTGAAGAGATTCCAGAAGGCCTGGCCAGTTAGGTAGCCGTAGTCAAGCTTCGGTTTTACACTTTCACGCCATTCATCCTTGTTCGGCTTGTGCTGCGCACGGTTCGTCGTGTCTGCATACAGGATCTTGACCTTGTTTACCTTATTACCTTTCCATTCACCGTTGCCGTCAGAACTCGGAGTCGTGTTCTGAGCAGGGTTGATCGGAGGGTAAAGGCTCACCGCAGGTTGGGTAACCAACCTGTACTTTCCTTCGAGATCAGATGGAAGTACTGTCCAGATGCGAATCTTCTCACGCATCTCATCGCGCCAGTAATCAGGGCTTTGGGTTGAAATGGGTGGGACACCCACAGATGCATCAGCCCGGAATTCTCGCCGGACGCCATTCGCGTCTGTGTACGGAGCGAGTAAGAGAGAGAAATTGCCGTTCTCGTCTGATTCGGTGTAGTAAATCGGAGAAGTGTGCTGGGTATTCTCACCTTCGGACCATTGGGCGTAGATCTTGACACCCTTAAGTGGGGAACCGGTTCCGACCAGATCATCATAATTATTGGTCGCCATCACCATTTCTTTTACAGAACCGTTGACAGTTCCGGTTTCCTGGGGATTACCCGGGGAGTAAATGGCATCAAATTCATTAACGGTTACCTTAATGCTTACCAGATCCGTGGATTTGTCTGGATAAGTTACCACAACGACAGCAGGGTATACCCCAGATTTAGTGGTATCAACCTCGGACTGAAAAGCAAACGTGGTGCCCTCGGGAAGTTCAGACGCATTTTTAATGCCGTCTTTAGCATTCGGAACCTGACCAGTCTCTACTGTCATGTCCTGAGCTTGTGGTGCGTACTTATCGGCTTCTTTGCTTGAGGAACCCTGATCTTCCTGGGCCTGTGCCACAGCAGCAAACTGAAGGGCTACAGGTTGGACGAGGGGTGCTACGAGGGTTAGTGAAAGGGCAGCCGCCGCTATGCTAACACCGCGACGGACCCATTACGGTTTAGGCAGTTCCCTGCTGGGG
>NZ_KV821056.1:0-56500 GCF_001815555.1 Corynebacterium sp. HMSC073D01
CCGGTGAAGCATGGTGGGAAGACGGTGTCGGAGAACCTGATGGTGTTGTGTGACTACCACAACGGCATCAACGATGATGATCTGGATAAGCCGAAGCATGGTCACATGGTGCGAATCGATGGCCTGGAATACTGGCAGCCTGCCTTTGGTGGGCCGCTGAAGTTGAACATGAACCCGTGCGCCCAGGGTGGTGCCGTCCGGCTTGCCCGGATGCAACTCGGCATGCCCATCGACCCATCACCACCAGGGTAAGAAACCGCAGCTCAAATAGGGCCTTCGGGCCCCATTTGGCGTCCCCAAAATAAAAGCGCGAGGCCCTCCGTGCCTCATGGGGAATGCCCCCAGAGGGGGGCGACCGGTATGACAGCCTATTAATGGGTAACCTATGACCGTATCTTCCCGAAAATCGAAAGGTTCCCTATGTTGGATAGCTTCCGCAAGATGTGTGAAAAAACCACCATCCCCGTCATCCTGGCCGCCGGCTTCCCCATCGCCATCCTTGTCGAGCAGAACCAGGGCTTCCTCGACGAGGGAGGCACTTCCGTCGCAGTCGAGTGGGCGGTTCTGCTTGCCGTTGTTGTTTGGATGCTTTATCTTCAAAATGACTCGCGAGCGGTATTCATTTCCAAGCTCATCTTCCTCGCCTGCATGGTCGGCCTTGGGCTGACCGCAGACATGTGGGCGTGGATCCTCATGGTTCTCATCGGCTTCGTGGCGATGTACTCGGATGCCAAGCGCAGGCGGAACGTTCGCGCCTAGCGCCGCTTCTTCGTCCGCGCCGTCGGCGTCGCGGTGAGCGGATCCTCAGGCCAGGGGTGCTTGGGGTAGCGTCCGCGCATGTCGGCGCGGACGCCGGCGTACGGTCCCGCCCAGAAGCTCGCGAGGTCCCCCGTGCGCGCAAGCGACCGGCCGGCGGGGGAGAGGAGTTCAAAGATGATCGGTACGCCGAGGATCGTCGGTGTTTCCGTCAGTCCGAAGCATTCCTGTAGTTTGCAGGCGACTTCCGGCCCGTGTTCGGTGTAGTCGATCCGATGGTTGTTGTCGGCGGGGGACGTCCATGTCTCCGGTGGGATGGAATCGAACTTGTCCCACGGAACCTGCCCCATCAAAGCTTTATAATCGCCAGGCACAGGCTCCGGCCAGTCCGCAAATTCATGCGCAAATACCAGCCGCTCGTACAAATTGCGCGCCCGGGCGCTCATGTGCTTCGGCTTCGATGCCTCAAATCGGTGCAATTCCTCCGCCGTCGGCTGCACGGGCGTTTCCTTGACGACGATCGCGCCGACGTGCTCCACCAAGCGCGCCTGCAACTTTCCCTCGACAACCTGCGTCTTCCTCGTGACTTCTGTCTCGGGAGTATCCCCGAGCACCTCCGCGTGGTGGATGACATACCCCCGCGGCGACCGCGTCACATCCGTCGCCACAATCCACGTGCCACGGAGTGGCACGTCTTTCAGTTGCGCCCGGAACCCCGCCGCCGTCAGGTACGTGTCGCCCTGCCGCCGCGCAATCCACTCGGGCCGCATCGTCGCGGCTACAGTTCCCGGGTCGACCGGTTGCGAGCGGTGGGTGAGGCGGGCGAGGCGTCGCGGGTCGTCGTCGGTAAGCTTGGCCAACGTCTTCGCGGCACCGGACCCCAACTTCAGCAAGGTAGCGGCGGCCCGCGGATCCGTCGGAACGGTGGCAGCTTTCCGGCCCAGCTCGGTGATGGAACCGTCGACAAGCCCCAAAGAGCGGAGGGTGGCTAGGGCATCCGCGTACGCCTTCTCGGGGAACGGATCGAGCATCGGTAGATCATCAGAACCCCAGGCCAGCGCGGTCAAAACGGCCTCGGTGAGGTCCGCCGACGCAATCTCCGGCGTGGGGTACGGCCGCGTCAGATCCGCCTCCCGATAGCACCGAATCACCGTCCCCGATGCCTCACGCACCGCTCGTCCCGCCCTTTGGCTTGCCGACGATTGGGAGATCGTCTGTGTGACTAGTCCCGTCACTCCGCGCAATGCGTCTCGCTTGGGTTGGCGCTCCAGCCCCGTGTCGATGACGAGCGACACCCCCGGCACCGTCAACGACGACTCGGCGATGGGTGTCGCCACCACGGTCGCATCGCTGCGGGTCAGTGCCCGATCCTGCTCCTTCGCGCTGAGCCCGCCGTGCAGCGGCAGTGCCCCGGGAATCATATTTGTGAGGCGCTCCACGTCCCGAATCCGCGGGACGAAAATCAGTGCCCGTCCTTCGGCGAAGCTCGCCACATGGCGCAGATAGTCATCGGTGAGCTGGATCCGATCCGGGTGCGGCTTGTACACCGTGGTCAGCGGAAACATCGGCGCCTCGTAGCTCGCCACACCCGCGCCCATGAGTTCCGCGAAGCGCTGCGCGTCCGCCGTCGCACTCATCGCCACCACGTGCAGGTCCTCGCGCAACTGGCTGAGCTCAATCAGCATGCCCAGCAACACATCGGTGTCCACGTGCCGTTCGTGTACCTCATCGATGATGACCCCACCGATGCCGGGCAGCTCCGGGTCGCGCAGCAGCGCGTTGATGAGCACGCGCGGCGTGACGAACTCCACGTCGCGGCCGGCCTGCGAATCGCCTTTCACGCGGTGACCGACGGCGTGCGGATCCCCCGACAGGTGCCGCAACCGCCGGGCGGCAGCCCGTGCCGTGACGCGGCGCGGGCTGGTGACGATGACCTTTCCGGCCAGGATATTAGCCAAGGCCGGCGGGACGAGCGTCGTCTTACCCGTGCCGGGTGGCGCCTCCACCACGAGGAGACGGTTGTCCTCCAACGCAGAAGAAATCGCCGCGGGATCAATGGGGAGACCAACGGCGATTTCTTCAAGGTTAAACACGATGGACTAGTGTACGACCTCCTCCGTCCTTCGCGAAAGTGCTGGATTAACCGGTCGGCTCGCCAGCCAGCCGGTGGCCGCGCCGATGATCGGTACGGCGACAACCACGAGCCATGAATGTCCCCATGCCAGCATCCTCCACTCCAGGACGGTTCCGCCGATGGCGGCGAGCAGTGCGCCTGCGGTGGAAACCATGAGACCCTGGAAGGCGCCGAACCGGCGGACAAATCGCGGCGGTGCACCAAGCGAGACAAGTAGTTTGCGGTCCCGGAGCGTGTGCGATGCCGATAGGGCAACGAGCAGGACCACCATGAATACTGTGGATATGAGGGCGAAGCCCAAGAATGGCACGAGGAGGGGGAAGGAGAATCCACTTTCGGTAATCGTTTCCGTCGTTAGGCCATCATCCGATGAGTTGTTGACCACGAAGTCGCGATATTCCTTGGGTGTGAGATTCCCCTGCTTGCTGCCGACGGTTCCCTCGTAGGCGAGGGGCAGTCCCGCCTCGCGGGCGGTGTCCAGCGGGATGACGACCGTTCCAAAGAATCGTCTGTCCTCAAGGATGACGGCTGGTAGCGCCACCGAAGGTCCCGTTGGCGTGGAGACGTGGAGGGTGGTTTCACCTGTGCCGCTGCCGAATTGCACGGCCATGCCTGAAGATATGGCCTCTTTCGCCTCATCGGAGAACTGGAGAATGTCCGTGGCTTCTGGGGAAGCGACAAGGTAGTGCGAGCCCACCCTGTAGAAGAACCAGGTGCTTTCTCCGTCGATGGGTGCTGAGAACACCGAATAGAGGTCCGCGACCTTTTCCGGATTGGCACGGCTGATGAGTTCGTGTGCACCTACAGCTAGGGACTGGTCATTCGTCGTCGTGATGTCGGGATAAACCCGGACGATCTCCGATGGAGCGCCCAGCTCAAAAGTCATATTGTCCACGTTATGCTCCATGGAATTGCCAAAGATACTGAGCAGGATCAGTCCGGCGACTCCACCTGCGGCAAGACCTGAACGCGGGGTGATGGCAGTAGAAAGACGCGCGATGAATGGCAGCGGGAGACGGGTGAGCACGTACAGCATGAGTGGGCCGCTGAGGATCACTCCGATCACAATGGAGAAAAAGTAAAAGATGCCCGCGATAGCGCCAATGACACACAGTACTGGGCCGACAAACCACCACCAGCGCATTTTCACATGGGAGTCGTGCGCTTGTGGGTGAAGCAACTTTTCCGTGGAATCGAATCGAAGCGATTGTAGCCAGGCTGAGCACACCCCGGAGGCGATGACGAGAAGCGAGAACACAACCATCACGTCGAGCGGGAATCCGTACAGCCCGTGGCCTTCTTCAGCGTAAAGCCAGATTGCGACAACGGCGATAGCTAACACGGAGCCAATGAGGCATCCAAGGGCGGAGCAGATAAGACCCTGCCAGATAGCGATGCTTCGCAGCTGCCTGGGGTATGCGCCGTTAATGGCAGCGGTAGCCAGGGCATGTCGCAGCTGTTCCACGCCGATGCAGAACACAGGTGCGGTAAGCGCGACAGCCAGGACAAGCATGAGCATGATCCACGGGAACATGTCCGTGGACGTGCTGCCGTCCATCACCAGAAAGCGCTGCGCTGGAATGGGGGTTTCCCACCACACCTGGTCGCCTGTGAGTGGTGGCACGCTGCCTTTCAGCACCGCGGCACCCGCGCCTTTGACAATTCCGGTGACCGTAAGCGTCAGGTCCACCGCATCCCGGTCGAGGGCGGTGACGTGCAAGGTATCGCCCACGCCCACACCAGCAGCACGAGCGAAGTTCTTGTTGAGGAGGATGCCGCCAGGCGTGAGTTCGGCGGAGCCTTCCACTAGCGCCGGCGCAACCTCCTGCGATGTGAACGGCTCCAGCGGGTGTTCGTCCGTCGGGCCCATGCTGTTCAGTCTGGTTGCGACCAAGCCGGACGGCCCGCTTGCGATCATATCCGCGGTCTGCAGCGCGACGACCGTGTCTTTGTCCGGTTCAGAGATTCCGAAAACGTCGAAGTAGTCGCTGTTGGAGTTGGTCGCCATCGTCGCGCCGCCCATGATGATGAACAGTGGCAGGGCGAACATGAATAACGCTAAAACGAACCTCCCGGGGTGCGCCCGCAGGTCGCGCCAGGCCAGCGTAAACGTGAGTTTAGACATCGTGGATCATCCCATCGCGCAGGTAGATGGTTCGGTCGGCCCAGGCTGCGAACCGCGGTTCATGGGTGATGAGGAGCCCCGCCACGTCGCCGGTAATTCGCGACCGCAGGAGCTCCATCACCTGGTCGCCGGTGGCGGTGTCGAGCGCGCCGGTCGGTTCGTCGGCAAGCAGCAGCCGTCGTGGCCCCGCAAGCGCCCGCGCAATGGCTACGCGCTGGGCCTCACCACCGGAAATAAGCCCCGGGTAGGTGTCGGCGAGGTTGTCAATCCCCACGTCCACAAGCGCCTGCGAGGCAAGCTCCCGCGCAGACTTGTTCCCGTCGAAAGACAAAGGCAGCGCCACGTTTTCGAGCACCGTCAGGCTTGGAATCAGGTTGTAACTCTGGAAGACGAACCCCACATCCCGTCGCCGAATCGCCGCCCGCTCCGTCTCACTCAAACGCGAGGTTTCCCGCCCGTCAATAAAAACCTCCCCTGACGTCGGCCGATCGAGCAGTCCCGCAAGGTTCAGCAATGTCGATTTCCCGGACCCTGAAGGCCCCATAATCGCCACGAATTCGCCCGGCGAGACGCTCAGTGACACGTCCCGCAGCGCGACCACCGCCCGCGCCCCAGTCTCGTGCGTCTTATTAACATTTGTGAGCTTAAGCATGGGTTTCCTCCACATAGTCCAGGAAGCGAAGCTCCGCCTCGCACTCGAATATTCTCCGTTTGGCCACCAATTTCTCCACGGGCGTTGCGCCAGCAAGTCCCCTGGTCAGCGCCCGTAATTCCTCCATTACGTATGCTCGCTGTGTAAAAATGATGGTGTCTATCTCGTTCGGGTCCGCCAGCGCAATCTTGATGGTGAGCTCATCTCGTTCCGTTTTTGGCTTGTCGACGGGGGATTCCATCCACGTTGTTGCGGCTTCCTTCCCCGTTGCGGTCGCCTCGTAGGTGATGCTGAGGCGCCCGGATTCCAGGCGTTGTTTGCCGGCAGATTCGATGAGCCCGTCGCGCTCCAGGCGCCCGAGCGTTTGCGTGACCTGCCCGATGTTGAGCGGCCACGCGTTGTCCGTGCGCGCCTGAAACGTGCTTTGTACCTGGGATGCCGCCTGCGGGCCTTCCGTGAGGAGACTCAGTAGCGCGTTCGGAATAGACATAACTTCCTCCTTGATTACTGAGTAACTTACCGGGTAACCAAAGAGTGCGCAACCCCCGCGTGTCACCCCTGCTGTACAAGTATGTGTATGGCATATCCTTCGTGGGCTAACACCGACCAACTGCGCGACTACTACGACAACGAATGGGGCAGACCCGTCCGCACCGAGCAGGGCCTTTATGAGCGCATCTGCCTCGAGGCCTTCCAAGTGGGGCTGAGCTGGGCGCTCATCCTCGCCCGCCGCTCCGCCCTACAAGACGCCTTCGACGGCTTCGACCCGGACGTGGTCGCCCGCTACACTAATGCCGATGTCGAGCGCATCCTCGCCGCGCCCGGCGTGATCAAGAACAAGCAGAAGATCCGCGCGTGCATCACCAACGCCCGGGCGACCATCGATCTCCGGGAGGGCGAGGGCCTCCCGGACCTCATCTGGAGCTACCAGCCGCCTCATTCCCCCTGTGAATCAGCGCCCGAGGCGGCAGGGCTTGCCAAGGCGCTAAAGAAACGCGGCTTCACCTTCGTCGGCCCCACCACGTGCTTCGCGCTCATGGAGGCGTGCGGATTGGTGGATAATCGGATTCATGACTAAGAAGCTGGTTACCTTCGACGGAGTAGGCCCCACCAATTCCACCGCCATGATCGCCGGCATCCTCGATGTTCCCGCCAACCGGCGCGGGATGATCCTCATGGCGCACTGCTTCGGCTGCACGAAAAACGCGCCCCACCTCCACCGCCTGGCCAAAGAGCTTGTGCGGCTGGGCTACGGGGTGCTGCGCTTCGACTTCTATGGCCTCGGCGATACCCGTGGCGACTTCGCCGACAACACCTTCGACCTCGACGTGGCAAACGTCGTTGCGGCCAGCTCGTACCTCCGCAGCCTCGGCCTCGCGGAAACCGCCCGCATCGGCCATTCCCTCGGCGGCCTCGCCGTCCTTGCCGGTGCCGGCGTCCCCGTCGTCACCATCGGCACCCCCTCCCAGCCCGCGCACGTCCTCGGCCTTGTCGCCGCCGGTCACCAGGTCATTGGCGGAAAAGAGCTACACGTGGGCCCGGCCATGATCGCCTCCCTGCAGCGCGAGATTGCCGATCCCGGCGTACCTGTCCTATCCATCCACTCCGATACCGACGAGGTCGTCGCCTTCTCCGAGGCGCGCGCGCTGCGTTCACGTCTCGCCCACGCCACTCCCGTCGACCTGCACGGGGTGGATCACATGATCACGGACAGAAATCTGCCGAAAACCCTCGCGCAAACGATAACCACGTGGTTAGGCTAGATCTATGAAAACAGCTCTCGTAACAGGTGGATCATCAGGAATCGGCGCGGCCACAGCACGCGCGCTGGCCAAAGACGGCTGGCACGTCATCGTCGCGGCGCGTCGGAAGGATAAGCTGCAGGCGGTGGCCGAGGAGATCGGTGGGGAGGCGATCGCCCTCGATGTGACGGATGAGGATTCGGTTGCCCGCCTCGTTGAACAGATCGACAGTCTTGACCTGCTGGTCAACAACGCCGGCGGCGCCAAGGGCCTCGACTCGGTCGCAGATGCCGACATCGATGACTGGAAGTGGATGTACGAGACCAACGTCCTCGGCACCGTCCGCGTCACCAAGGCGCTGCTGCCCAAGCTTGCCAGCGGTGCCCAGATCGTCAATGTCGGCTCCATCGCCGGCATCACCCCCTACGTCGGCGGCGCAGGCTACAACGCCGCCAAGTTCGGCGTCGCAGCGCTGACTCGCGTCCTCCGCCTGGAGACCCTCGACCGCCCGCTGCGCGTCTGCGAAATCAACCCCGGCCGCGTGAAGACGGACTTCTCTCTCATCCGCTTCAAGGGCGACAAGGAGCGCGCCGACGCCGTCTACGCCGGCCACCAGAACCTCGTCGCCGAAGACATCGCCGAGGCTATCCGCTGGGTCGCCTCCCTGCCCGCCCACGTCAACATCGACCGGCTGGTGATCAAGCCCGCTGACCAGGGCTAGCCGGTGGAGGCTTTTATCCTCATCACCGCCTCGGCGATCATGCTCCCCGGGCCGGACACGATGCAGATCATCCGCATCGGCTCCGCGTCGAGAAAGCTCGGCGCGGTGTGCGGGCTCGGCACGACCATCGGCAACCTCATCTGGGGCGTCGCCAGCCTGCTGGGGCTGTCCGCCCTGGTGAAAACCTATCCCGTGGTCATGGACGTGCTGGCGCTTGCCGGCTCCGCCTACCTCCTGTACATGGTGTTCACCCTCGTCCGGGGATTGGTCGCCCAGCGCGGCATCAACCACACAACGCCGGCAACACGCGGCCTCGATTCACCCTCGACGGCCCTGCGCGCAGGTCTTTTCACCAACCTCTCCAACCCAAAGGCCCTCATCTTCTACGGCGCGCTGTTCAGCCAGTTCATCACCCCGGACATGAGCCTCGGCTTCGCCATCTTCATGCCCGCCTTCATGCTCGGCTTCGGCCTCATCTTCTACTGTGGTCTGGGGTATCTTGCCGGCGTGGCGGGGGAGAGGATTGCCCGCTACATGTTGGTGATCGATGTCCTCGCCGCCGTCATCTTCTCCCTTGTTGCAATCGGAATGATTGGCAATGTAGTGGGTCTGTGGCAACTTCTGTCAACTGCTTGAGGGGTACAACTCCTAGGTTAGAGTTATTTTTACCTACGAAAGGAGTTGAGTGTCTATGGGCGGCGCGATTACAGATATTGTTGAAGGCGCAGTGAATGAGGACTGGGGCCAGGTGACGGATGGCATTCTGGGGACAATTCTCAAGGCGCTGGGCCTTATCAGCAAGGACGATGGTGCCCTGAGTTCCTTTTGAGCTCTGAATAGGTGCCCTCATGCCCCCTTCGTGCCACATTGTTGGCATGATGGGGGCATGACCTTTGAAGTGGAAATCAGAGACGACTCCATCAAACTCGGCCAGTTCCTGAAGCTGGCGAACCTTGCCGAAACCGGTGGCGAGGCGAAAAATCTCATTGCTGAGGGGCAGATCCGCGTCAACGGCGAGGTAGACACGCGCCGGGGGAAAGTCCTGCGCGAGGGCGACGTCGTAACCGCCCCGGCCGGTGAGGCCGTGCTCGTCACCAACGTCGCAGACGATGACGATGCCGATTTTGACCCTTCGAAGTGGGAGAACCTCTAATGCCCGTACTGACCATGCCGGAGGGCGTCCCCAGCGGCCTGACCCTCTACACCACCGACAAGGACGCAACCGCAGCTTTCTTCTCCCGGGTCATGGGATACGGCCTCGACGAGCGGGAGGAGGGCACCTTCCTCACCCTCGAGTCCATCCCGATCGCCACCCTCGTTCCCGCCGATTTCGACGTGTGGTCTGTGGGCTTCACCGTGGACAACGCACAGGACGCCCACGAGCAGATCGAGCGCGAGGGCGGCACGGTGCTTTCCGATTCGCAGTGCCTGGACCCGGCGGGCGTGCCGTTTTCCGTGGTCACGGGCGAGCACTTTTTCGCCGTCGGTGAGCCGGGCACCCCGGTCTGGTTCGAATACGCCGGCCCCACCCCGGAGATTGACTTCTTTGCCGCGCTTTTCGGCTGGGTCATCGACGGTCCGAATGAGGTCATCCGCGTCGCCTACAAAGAAGGCGGCGCCATCGGCTGGTTCTGGGAGATCCCCTCGGAGCCGGCGAACAACTGGGTCGTCTACTTCGGTGTGGAGAACCTGCAGGATACGCTTGCCAAGGTCGACGCGGACCTCGTCCTCCAGGAGCCGCAGGAATCCTTCCTCGGCCCCACGGCGGTCGTGCGCACCCCTGCAGGCCTGACCGTCTGCCTCGCGCAGGTTCCCTACGCGGATATCGAGGAGGAGAATATCCGCGAGTCCGACGACGTGTTCGGCGGCGACGAAAGCTAGTCGACGAACCCCTCTCCCGGCCGCCACGTCTTCGTCACTGCAATGTTCGTGGCGGCGTTGTTGGTCTCCACGTCGGCGACGCGGACATAGTCCATGACGACCTGCTCGCGGCTCAGGTGCGCAATGCAGTAGCCGTGGGCGTCGAAGTCGAGGTGCTTGACCCACGGGTTCGCGCCGGTGAGCACGTCTTCGACGAGGAGACTCGTGGAGTTGTTCTCAGGGTGGTAGCTGCCGAGGTAGCTGGTGAGGATCTCGTCGACGTTCGGTGCGGAGATGGAGGTGCACACCATCTCGGCGCCGATCTCCTTGTCGTTCCAGATGACGGAGTTTGCCCACTCGGAGTGGATGTCGCCGGTGACGACGAAGGTGTTGGCGGACGTGTGGGAGAGGAGTTCGAGCAGCCGGTCGCGGTCGGCGGCGTAGCCGTCCCACTGATCGGAGTTGACGGCCATGCCGGTGGTGCGCTGGTCGACGAAGTTCAGCGCGGCGTTGGCGGCGGGGTCGCCTTCGACGGTGAGGATCTTCATGGGGCTGAGCATGACGGAGTTGCCGAGCACGTTCCACGCGGCGGTGGAGGTCTCCAGCACGTTCTTGAGCCAGTTGAACTGTTCGCTGCCGAGCATCGTGCGCTCGGGGTTGGCGAAGTTGGCAGCGTCGGTCTCGGCGTCGCGGTAGCTGCGCAGGTCCATCATGGTCAGTTCCATGAGGTCGCCGTATTGGAAGCTGCGGTAGATGTGCCGTTCGGGGCTGTCCATGGTGACGCGGACGGGCAGCCATTCGAAGTAGGCCTGTTGTGCGTTGTCGCGCCGGGTGGTCCACTTGCCTTCAGCAGGGTCGTCGGTGTGGTTTTCCGCGCCGGCGCTCCACGAGTTGTTGGCTGTCTCGTGGTCGTCCCAGGTCACAACCCACGGTGTGGAGGCGTGGGCGGCCTGCAGGAAGGGGTCGGTGCGGTAGGTGCCGTAGCGGATGCGGTAGTCCTCGAGCGTGGTGATTTCCCATTGCGGGTGGTGGACGCGGCTGATCCCGGACTTGCCGGCGTATTCGCCGGTGGCGTATTCGTAGATGTAGTCGCCGAGGAAGACGACGAGGTCGAGCTCCCCGTTGTAGCCGCGTTGCGCCATGTCGCGGTAGGCGGAGAAGTAGCCGCATTCCCAGTTCGCGCAGGAGGCGGTGGCGAAGGTGATCTCCTCGGGGGAGGAGTCGTAGGCGGGGGCGGTTTTGGTGCGGCCAATCGGGGACGTTGCCCCGCGGTGGTCGCCGTCGAGGACGATGAAGCGGTAGTAGTAAATCGTCTCGGGGCGCAGCCCCTTCACGTCGATGTGGACGGTGTGGTCGTGCTCGGCGGTGGCGATGGCGGTGCCGGTGCCGATGGTGTAGGTGAAGGCGGTGTCCGTGGCGATGTCCCAGCGTACGGTCACGTCGGGGCCGAGGCCGGAGCCGGGGAGGCTGTCGCGGTCGGGGGTGACGCGGGTCCACAGGATGATGGAGTCGGGCAGCGGGTCGCCGCTGGCGACGGAGTGGAGGAAGGGCAGTCCGGCGCGCGAGGCTTGGTTGTAGAGGTCTAGCGGGGCGATGGACTGTTCGGAGGGGCCGTGTTGTGCGACGGCGGTGGAGGCAACGGCGGTGCCTGCGGTGATAAGCGCGGAGTACGCCATGAAGCGGCGGCGCGACAGAGTATTTTCGCTCGACATATTTTTTGACCCTAGGACCTCCCGCGCGCGTCTCCCCGCTCGTTAGCCAAAAATTCACCTGGGTTTCATGTAGCGGGGGGAGCGCCTGGTGTTTTATACGGCGTTTAACGGGGGTAGTGGAACGTAAAGTTCACTGGCTGGTCACACGGGGGTCATGGTCTGGCCATGTACTGTTCCTAGGCTGTATGCGAACTGTGAAACGTATTAAAAAAGGTGTGCTGTGTCTATTTTTCGTCTGGTTTCTGCATCGGTCGCCGCCGTCTCTTTGGCGTTGACCGGCACGTATGTCCTCGCGCAGCCGGAGGGTTCCGAGCCCACGCCTGCCACCCGCGTCGGCACCGGCCCGCAGACCTCGGTGGTTCTCCAGCCGGGCGCGAACGGCTCCGAGGTGATCATCAACTGGCAGACTGTGGGGTCGGCCCCCGAAAAGGTCAAGGTCACTGGCCCCACCACCATGCTTGTCGACGCTTCCATCCCGGCCAATGCGCAGATCCTCACCCAGCCCCGCACCGCCACGGTGACCGGGCTGGAGCCCGGCACGCAGTACACGTACCAGGTCGGATCCGACGAGACGGGCTGGAGCGACGAGTACTCGTTCACCACCGACGACGGCGATGGGAACTGGAACTTCCTCGTCTTCGGTGACCCGCAGATCGGCACCAACCTGGAGCTGGAGAGGACGCAGAAAAACTGGCTGGCCACCGTCGATTCCGCCACCGCCGATGTGCCCGATGCTTCCCTTCTTGTTTCCGTCGGCGATCAGGTCGAGGGGTGGGGATCTCCGCTGGACCAGCACCGCCTGCTTCTCGAGGCGCCGCAGGTGACCGGGCTGCCCCTGTCCACCATCCCCGGTAACCACGAGACGTACTCCGGCGCGATGGAGTTTTACAAGTCCTTCTTCAGCCACCCGAACCAGGAAGAGGACATCCAGGACTACTACTACGAGAAGAACAACGTCCTGTTTATCGGCCTCGATACGAACAACACGAACTGGCCGCGCCACGAGGACTTCCTCCGCGAGACGATCGGTGCGCACGGCGATGCCAACGACTGGATCGTCGTCATGCTGCACCACGCGCCGTTCTCCCAGGGTTCGCACGTGAGCGACAACGATGTCACGGGTGTCCGCACGGTCCTAGCCCCCGTGTTCTCCGAGCTTGGCGTCGATGCCGTCCTCTCCGGCCACGATCACATCTACACGCGCTCCCACCTCATGGAGGGCGATAAGCCGGTGCTTTCTGCTACTCCTCCGCGTCGCGGTGACCGCCTTGAGCCCACCGATAACCAGGTCCTCTACATCACCTCCACCTCGACAGGTGCGGGCAAGTACTACGATTACCACGATAAAAACGGTGCCTCCGTTCCGAACGCCCGCATGGAGCACGTCGATGTTTTCAACCACCCGGCCTACGACTGGACCGCCTACTGGCGTCAGGACTACGACCCGGATTACCTGAAGGTGCAGGTCACCCCGCAGGAGCTGACGTTCACCACGTACGATGCGGATCAGCCCTACGTCATCGACAAGGTGACCATCGTCAACAACGATGCCCCCAAGCCGGACAAGACCACCTCCACCCCGGCCACGACGAGCACCAACACCAAGACATCGACGACCACCAACACGTCGACAAGCACGACAACCCGCACCGAAGAACCGCAGGCCGTGGGATCCTCCGAGGGTGCCGCGATCGCCTCCATCGTCATCAGCGCCCTCGGCATCATCGGTGCCCTGCTCGGTGCCGCCATCAACCAGTATCTAGGAAGGTAAAACAGCATGTCATTGCGCACGATTGCGGCCGCGGGCCTGACCCTCAGTCTCCTTGTCACCACCCCGGCGTACGCCGAGACGACAGACCTCTTCCTCGGCGTTGGATCCGACGAAACCAGCGCCAACCTGAACTGGTACATGCCTTCCAAGCAGCAGCAAAAGGTGCAGGTCAAAGACGCTGCGGGAAAGGTGACCACCGTCGACCCCAGCGAAGTTACCCTGACGAGTACGAACGCCGAATACGCCGCTAAGGCGACGCTCACGGGGCTCGCGCCGGGTTACTCCTACCGCGTGGGTTCCGACGAGGACGGGTGGACACCGTGGTACGACCTCACCGTGCGCCCCCAAACCGACAGCTGGAACTTCCTCTTCTACGGCGACCCCCAGATCGGCGCGGGCAACCTCGCCACGGACGCCGAGGGCTGGAAGAAAACGCTCGCCACCTCCACCGCCGCGCACCCCGACACGGCCTTCCTCGTCACCGCGGGTGACCAGGTCAACTACGCCCTCGCCCAGGACCAATACGAGGCCTTCTTCGCCCCTGACCAGCTGCGCACCTACCGCCTGGCGGTACAAAGCGGCAACCACGACAACGACATTGTCGCCTTTGCCCGCCACTTCAACCTGCCCAACGCCAGCGGCTACAACTACTACTACGAATACAACAATGCGCTGATCGTCGCGCTGGATTCCAACAGCATCGATTACAACGGGATGGCGAACTTCCTGCGCACGGCCGTGGCCAACGCCGGCGGTGGCAAGGACTGGATCATCGTCACCTTCCACCACCCGCCCTACGCCCACAGCTGGCACGCCTTCGAGGCGAAGCCGAAGGAACTCGCCCAAAACCTCGGCCCCGTCCTCAGCGACCTCGGCGTGGACCTCGTCCTCAACGGCCACGAGCACATGCACACCCGCTCCCACCTGATGAGCGGTACGACGGCGCGCCCCACCGATTCCACCAATCTCACCCCGCGCGGCAACGAGGTCCTGTACTACACGGCCAACAGCTCCTCCGGCTCCAAGTTCTACGACTTCGCCTCCTCCGGCACCGCTCGCCACCCGGGCATGACCTTCGAGCAGTCCGTTGCTGAGGGCCTCGTCCGCCCCGAGGTTGCCTACTGGAACCAGGACGGCACGCCGGATTACACCAACGTCGAGGTCACGCCCACGAAGCTCACGCTGACCACCTACAACGTTGACGACGGCTCCGTCGTCGACACGGTCACCCTGAACAAGACCGTGCTTCCGCCACTGCCGGAAAACCCGGGTTCGATGACCGAGCTTCCCGAGGACCCGGCCCCCACGCCTCCGGTGGACCACGAGACCAAGGTGGAAACGGAAACCGTCGTGAAGACGGAAACCAAGGTCGAGACGGAAAACGAAACGGTCATCAAGACGGAGACCATCACCCCCGACGCCGAGCAGACACCTCTGCAGCTGGCGGCGATCATCACCCCGATCATCTCGATCCTCGCCATCCTCGGGTCGGTGGCGTGGACGCAGCGCGACCAGATTATTCACCTGTTAGGTCTGTAAAATTCACCTGCTAGAAAGCGTGGAATTCTACGCTTGGTTCGTCCCCATTTTCCACCCCAAAAAGGCTGTACACCATGCGTTTTCTCGCACTAGCCACCACCGTTGCAACGACCGCGGCACTCGTCACCGCCCCGGCTTACGCCGCCGATAAGGGCATCGACGACGTGTTCCTCGGCATCGGCACCACGAACACTTCCGCTAACATTTCCTGGACCTCCACCACACCCGCGACCGACCAGGTCGTTGAGGTGAAGGACGGCGAGACCGTCGCCGCGAAGACCGATACCACCGCCTTTAACGGCATGTACGGTGTCGATGCCGAGCTGACCGGCCTCACCCCGGGCAAGGCCTACTCCTACCGGGTCGGCTCCGACACCGCCGGCTGGTCCGACTGGTACACGTTCACCCCCGAGGCGGAGAGCACCAACTGGAACTTCCTCTTCTACGGCGATCCACAGATCGGCGCTTCCAAGAGGAAGAAGGACGATCCGGCCCTGTGGAAGCACACGGTGGACACGACGGTGAAGAATAACCCCGGCACCGATTTCCTCCTCACCGCCGGCGACCAGGTCAACGCCGACCGCTCCGCCACCGAGGAGCAGAAGGAGGCGGAGTACGACGCCTTCTTTGCCCCCGCTGCGATGCGCCAGCTGCGCACCGCGGTGCAGGACGGCAACCACGACAAGCGCTCCCTCGACGCCTTCCACACCCACTACAACCTCCCCAACGCGGAGGATCAGAACTACTACTTCACCTACAACAACGCCCTCGTCATCTCCCTCGATACGAACATTGAGGACACGGCGCTGCACACCGAGTTCATCAAGAAGGCCATCGCCGCTCACCCCAACACGGACTGGGTCATCGCCACCTTCCACCAGCCCCCGTACGCCCAGAGCTACCACGCCTACGAGGACAAGACCACGTGGCTGCGCGACGAGCTCACCCCCGTCCTCTCCGAAAACGGTGTTGATCTCGTGCTGTCCGGCCACGAGCACATCTACGGCCGCTCCCACCTGATGAAGGGAAACACCCCGGTCAAGCAGGATAAGCAGGCGGCTCCCGGCGACACGTTCACCCCCGCCGACGGTGAGGTCCTCTACATCACCGCCAACTCCGCCACCGGTTCCAAGTTCTACGATTTCTCCACCGCGATCGATGAGCAGCACCCGAATCTCACGTTCGAGGATTCCGTGGCCAAGAACATGCTCGGCCACGGCACCGCCTACTGGAACCAGGATTACACGCCGGACTACACCGACGTGCAGGTGACCCCCACCTCCCTCAAGGTCATCACCCGCAACGTCGATGACAATTCGGTTGTCGATGAGGTCACGCTCAACAAGGCCTCCACGGGGCTTTCCGACGCCGAGCTCGCCGCGGCCATCGTCGTCCCGCTCCTCGCCGTTCTCGCTGGATTGGGTGCGCTCATCGCTCAGTTCATCGAGCCGATCCGTGCGCAACTGCGCGCCTGGGGTCTCCCAGTCTAGGTCGCTACCAGATCGTCACTCGCTCCTCCGGGGCGAACCCGTCTTCCACGTCGAACGCCTCGTAGAACTCGTCGATGTTCTTGGGGATGACGCTGCAGCGGAACTCGGAGGGGGAGTGCGGGTCAATGGCCAGGAGCTGCGCCGCCATCTGCGGGCGCGTCTTCTGGCGCCAGGACATCGCCCATGAGCGGAAGAAGCTCTTCAGGTCGATGTCCTCATTGTTGTCGGCGGCCCACTTCTTGTACGCCACGAGCGCAATGCCGAGGCCACCGAGGTCGCCGATGTTCTCGCCGAGGGTGAGCTCACCGTTGACGCCCGGGGTCTCCGTGCCCCCCAAAGCGATCGGCACGAGCCCCTGGAACTGGCCAACGAGCTTGGCCGTCAGCTCCTCAAACGCGGCGCGGTCCTCGTCGGTCCACCACACGTTGAGGTTGCCGTGGCCGTCGTAACGCGAGCCCTGGTCGTCGAAGCCATGACCGATCTCGTGACCGATGACCGCACCAATTCCCCCAAAATTCTCAGCCGGGGTGTGAGAAGGGGAGTAGAACGGCGCCTGCAAAATCGCGCCGGGGAAGGTGATGTCGTTGACGGTCGGGTTGTAGCAGGCGTTGACGGTCTGCGGCGTCATGACCCACTCGCCGCGATCGTACGGCTTGCCCAGCTTGGACAGGTGGTAGTTGTGGGAGTTGAGGGCGAGCGCGCGGGCGTTGCCCAGCACGTCGTCTTCCTGCAAAGAAACATCGTATTCACGCCACGTGTCGGGGTAGCCGATCTTCGCCGTAAACTGCTCCAGCTTGGTCAAAGCTTTCTCCCGCGTAGCCGACGTCATCCATGGCAGGCCCGAGATGCGCTCCCGGTAGGCGGCGAGCAGGTAGTCGACGAGTTCGAGCATGTCCTTCTTGCTGGACTCCGGGAAGTACCGGGCGGCGTACAGTTTGCCCAGTTCGAAGCCGAGCCCCGATTCGACGAACCCGAGGGCGCGCTGCCACCTGTCGCGCTGCTTCTCCGAGCCGGCGAGGACGCGACCGTAGAAGTCGAAGTTTGCGGCCGACAGCTCGTCGGAAAGCATTCCAGCGCACGAGGAGATGATGTGCCAGACGGCCCACGCGTGCCACTTCGCCTCCGGAAGCTCCGAAAAAGCCTCTTCGAGGTGGGTGAGGTAGCTCGGCTGGCAGGCGATGACCGTCTGGTCCTCAAGCCCCATGGTGCGCAGCATCTGCTGCACGTTGGTGCCCAACGACGACAGCTCCACCGGGTTGAACGTCTTCACCGCATCGCGGCAGGCAACGTTGTCCCAGTGCCCGCGGGCGAGGTAGTGCTCAACCTCAAGCACATCGGTGGCCGACTCGCTGCGCCCCGCCAACCCCAGCATCCGCTCCACGTGCTTCTCGTACGCGGACAGCGTCGCAGCGTGTTCCGGCGCGTGGTAGTACGCCTCGTCGGGAAGCCCGAGTCCCGCCTGGACGATGTAGGCGACGGCCATGTCACTGTCGGCCGACTTCTCCACGAAAAACGACGCGGGTGCCGTGATCCCGATTGTGTCCAGCTCGCCGAGAGCCTCCGGCAGCGGCTTGTCCAAGAGGTCGAACGGCAGGTCATCAACCGATCCGCGGTGGTTCATAAACGAGCGGTAGGCGGTGCCCACCAGCCCGTCGTCGCCCTCCGCGAGCTCCTTACACTGCTTCAGGGAGTCGAGCCGCAGCTCCTGGAACGTGCCCCACGACGCGTACTCGGCGGGGATGTCCGTCTCGCGGTACCAATCCCCGTTGACAATCTCGAATAAGTCCTTCACGTGATTTTCTCCTACAATCGGGTGGCGTGCAATACAAGTTACAACCTACCGTAGGTGTCTTCGGCATCGTGGCGGCATTGGTGTACCTCTTCGCCCCCGCGTTACTCCCGAAACTTTTCGACGAACCGTACCGCGAGCCTGTCACCATCGGCGATGATATCGCCCTGCCCGACAGCCCCTCGTGCGAACTCGACTTCGGCACGGGCCTGCTCACCGGGTACAAGTGCGGCCCCGACTTCGTCCGCTCCGAGGAAATCGGAGAGGTCAAAGACCCGAAGCTCGCCGCCCGCCGCATGTGGGAAGCAGAAATGTTGCTCCCCACCGAGGCGGAACCCGTCACGGAAGGTAACGTAACCATGCTTCGCGACGGCGACACCGCCGTCCTCCTCGCCCCCACCGGCGACAAAGACGGCGTCTACACCGTCGCCATCGCCTCCGGCATTCTTATCGACCCCACCCTCAACGCCCTCCAGGCGGTGAACGTATAAATGAAACTCCTCTTCAGAATCGGTCTCGTGCTCTCGGTCGGTGGCATCCTCATCAACCTCGCCAACCTCATCGTCGCGCCGGGCGCCGGCCTCATTTCGCTCGTGTTTTGCTGCGGGTGGATGGCGTTGTTCACGTGGTTGATCGCCACCTCCCGGCTGTGGCCGGTGGGGCTGGAGAAAAAATGGGTTGCCGCAGCCCTCGCCTGGGGCGGGGGTACATCCCTGTTGCTGGTGATGGCCGGCAGTGGCGGCTACATGGAGGCCACGCGCCTGGCCGGCAGTGAGCTGACCATGGCCTCCTTCGCCGGCGCGCTTCCCGAGGAGGTGGCCAAGGGCCTCGGCGCGTTCTTCATCATCTATCTCTGCCCGCGCGTCACCCGCCCCTACCATGCCCTCGCTATCGGACTCCTCGTCGGTCTCGGCTTCGAGTCGGTGGAAAACTTCGGCTACGGCACCGTCGGTGCCCTCTACCACCCGTCCTCGGACATGCTCGGCATGCTCGAAATGTGGGGCATGCGCACGGTCGCCGGCCCCGGCCTCCACATGGTCTTCACCGGGATCCTCGCCTATGGCCTCGGCCTGTGGCTCTTCACCTCCCACACCTGGCGCGTCGCCGTCGCTTCTTGGGGCTTGTCGACGCTCTTCCACTTCTGGTGGAACCTTCAACCCTCCTCCGAGCCCGTCCAAATCGCCTCTATCATCGCCTGCGCAGTTGTCATGTACGCCGTCTTCATCGCGGTAGTAGTCCATGCGGTGCGCGCCGCGCGTGCCGACACCTCCCTCTTCGACACGCCCACCCTCCTGTTACACGTGTGACTCATGTGACTAATGTGGTAACATTCGCCCCATGAAGCGAGTTATTGCACTGGTCACCGTTTTAGCAACTGCTGTACCAACGGCGGGGGCGGTTCCTCTCCTCTCCTCCGGCATCGACATCGCCGGCCACCAACACCCGGGCGGCTCCGCCATCGACTGGCACCAGGTAGCCAACTCCTCCCAGGATTTTGCGTTTATTAAGGCGACGGAGGGCGTGGGCTTCACCAATACCCACTTCCCGGCTGATGTTAAAGATGCCCGTGGGGCAGGATTGCACGTCGGCGCCTACCACTACGCCCGCCCCGGCACCGACGCCAAGGCCCAGGCCGCCTACTTCGCCGAGACGATCAAGCAGGCCGACGCCACCCTCCCCCCGGTTCTCGACCTCGAGGAGACCGACGGCCTCGGTGTAACGGCTCTGCAGAATTGGACGCGCGACTTCCTTTCTGAAACGCAGCGCCTGACGGGCAAGACACCGATGATTTACACCTACCGCTATTTCTGGGCAGAGCAGATGGGCAATACGAAGGAGTTCTCGCAGTATCCGCTGTGGTTGGCTGCGTGGCAAAACACTCCCCCGGCTGAGGTTCCTGGTGGCTGGAGTTACATGACGTTCTGGCAGCGCTCGGCTCACGGTCGGGTCTCTGGCATCCTCAGCGAGGTTGATCTCAACCTTTTCAACGGCACTCGCGACCAGTTGGACGCCTTCGCCGCCGGCCACGCGCTCGGCATCGGGAATCTCCTCCAGCCCACGGACAACTTCGGTGGTCCGGACTTCGGCGGCCCCTCCCAGCCCCTCGCGCACGCCATCCTCGGCATTGCGGAGGGCAATGTCCTTGCTTCTGCTGAGCTTGTCGACGCCGCCACGAAGGCTGGTATCGACCTTCCTAAGGCCTTCAGCTTGGCTCGTGTCCTGGTCGAGCTGGGTGCACAGAACAAGCTCCCCGTCGAGGACTTGAAGACGATGGCCGCCAGCGGCAAGTACTCCCTCGGCGATCTCCTCATCCTTTTGGATAATTCTTCCCGGTAGGGAACCAAGTGGCGTGTGTGTCACGTCTAATGGGTATGACACCACACGAGTTCCTTGCCACGCGCTCCTCGGGGATAGCTATCCTCGAGGGGTTTAGTGGGCTGCGTAAGCACGAAATTGAGGAACTCGCGCTCGCCGCAGACTGCCTCCCCAAAGACATCCGCCCCCTTGTTACCTGCGCCAACGCCTGGGCTAAAGCCCCGGCCGAGCAGCGTAAGAAGGCGGCGGATTTTTCGTTGACGCGTTTGAGTATCATTTCGCGCGCCTGTAATTCCCTCAATGCCACCAACCGGGAGGAGATGGATACCGTACGCGGGCAGTTGATCGAAGCGTCGACAAGCATGACCTGCGACGAACTCCAGAGCTTTGCGACGACCATAGTCAAGGAACTCAACAAAGACACCTTCAGCACCAACCGGGGGGTGTTTGTGTCCAAGAAAGCCGACGCCCAGGGCAACAAGCAACTCATCCTCCGCGACAGCGAGGATGTCATCAACCGCATCAACGCACGCCTGGCCGAGCTCGCCCCCAAAACCATGGACCTGTGCCGCGGCAAGGGCAAAGCCTTCGCCGATCTCGCTTTCTCCGAAGGCGGCGAGCTCAAGCCGACCGAGTACAAGCCGGCGCTCATCCTTGTTCTCGACGATATGTTCTACGCCGGCGAGGAGGCCAAGGTTCAGACCACGACCGGCGAAACGTATGACCTGGACGAGCTCGCCGAACTAGCGCTTGCCGACACCGGCTGGCTCACCATCGTCGACAAGGAAGCCCACGTCATCGGCAACTACGAAATAGAGCGCCGCCGCTTCGCCAACAAAAACCAGCGCGCCGCCAACGAAATCATGCAGATCATCTGCCCCTGGCCCGGCTGCCACGAACTCGTCAGAGACGGCGCAGCCCACCACACGTGGCCCTTTTGCCTCGGCGGAAAAACCGACTCCGACACGCTCACCGGCTGTTGCCACTCCCACAACGCGCAAAACGATGACCGAAGAGATAGGCCCCTCAACGGGCACTTAGAGCGCGACGCTGAGGGGCGAGTTGGCTGGCGGCCACCCGGAGGTGGCCCGCTTGTCTACAACAACCAGCCGGAAAATAAATGGTGCGGCTACAACCTTGTACGAAAGGTCCTACAAATGAGGGCTACTCGTCGGTCGCCATCGGACCCGGATACCACAGACCCGACCGGGTAATCACTTCCGTATCAACCGCGGCGGGCTTCGGCTCCTCACCGCGCGAATTGGTGCGCAACGAGTACTCTTCGATGGAGCCCCAGTCCCGCTGCCAATCGTCCTTCAGGTACCCGGGGATTTCGCGACCCTTGTTGGCGGCCTCCGCAATCCCCATCACGCCACCGCCGTTGTAATCCTGGAACGGCGACAGCGTCACCTTGCCCGGGTGGTCCGGCGAAATGCGGTATTCCGGCACTTCCGCCACACCCGCGTAGTGGTCGAAGGACCGCTGGCACGGGAACTGGAGTGCGACGGCCCAGTCCAAAAGCCCCGGCTTCTCGGAGCCGATGACGTCGTTGAGGGGCGCGAGGGTGGGGACGCGCGGTGGGGTGAAAGCCACCCACTCCTCCCCGCTGAGGTTTGTGTCCACTGCTGTGATTCGCACGGCGTCGGCCTCGGCAGGCAGGCTGTCGAGCGGCACCCTCAGGTTCCTCCACTGGGGGGCGGGTCCGATATCCATCGGTTCCACGCTTCCTAGCTTTTCGACGCTCCCCCCGTTGCGCTTTCCGTATTCCACCAGGAGTTTCTGCCCCGGCTGTTTCACCCCATTGATATCATGGTGCGCAATTTTACCAGCCGCGGAGATGACAAGCAGCGGGTTCTCCGTCTCCGGCAGCTCGTACCACTGCGTCTGCACCCTCGACCCGAACTGGGCCCCATACCGGTGCGAGCCGACGACGGGGACCTTGGTGTAGTCGATGCCGAACGGCAGCCGGATATTGGATCCGTTGGCGCCTTGTTCTTCTCGGGCGCCCTGCGTGCTGGTGCTGGATCCGGCGGAGTCGCCGCTGGCGGTGTCTGCTTCTGCATCACTGGCACCAGCCACGGTTCCGGCTGATCGCGCTGAGGTGTCGACACCGCCACCGACGATGGTTTCGGGGATGTTGTTGGGGCCGAAGCCGACACCGTCGCCGTCGTCAAGCGATTCGGCGAGGGTTCCTTCGATGGGGGTGAGGAACGCGTCGTTGGTGTCGGTTTCGAGCAGCGCGTCCTGTGCGAGGTTGCAGCTGTTTCCGGTCAGTGCGCGCAGGTTGCCGAGCCCGACGGAGTACGCCGGGTATTGCGACACGAACCCTTTGCCCAGGCTGAGGCAGCTGAACACGACGACGAGGGCGCTGAGCACGGCTATCGGCGCGGCGAAGAGTCCGTCGAATTTTGCTAGTCGACGATCCTTTCTGGCACCGTCTCCTCGCACCTCCCGCACTTCGTCGAGGAACCCGCTGATGACTCCCGCCAACAAAACAAGCAGCGCGATGACGAGCATGACGGTGGAGGACTCGATCCCCTTGAACTGAATCGACTTGTCGAACCACGGCACGCCAAACGACGAGATGTACCACCACGCGTTCTGCCCAGCGAGGCAGAAGGCGAGCAGGAACAGGAACCCGCCGATGACAAGCAGCCTGTTCCGCACGGAGCGCAGCGCGATTTGCGAGCAGACGATCGCCGCCAGGGCAGCAAGGGCGGCACCAAGCCCGGCGAAAACACCGAAGTGGTGGGACCACTTGGTGGGCGTGAAGCAGAACGCGAATAAGGTGAGCGCGAACATCATGACGAGCCGGAAGGTCGGTGCCTTGGCCGCGCCGACGACCCCGCCGTGGCGCAGGGTGGAGGCAATCACAAGAGCAACAGCCGCGAACATGAGTAGTACCGCGAACCTACGGGTAAACGACCCGTCCACGTTGTTGCCCATGAGCGTCTCATAGCGCACCCACTCGAGGTACCACGGCAGCGACGGCCCCTTCGCGGAGCGGACGTGCACGGCCTCGGTGACGGTGCGCAGCGTCTGGTCGCCGAACACCGCCATGAGGATGGCGAAGCCGGCGGGCAGGAACGGCACGAGTTGTGCGATGACTCCGAGGTCCCTGCGACGGTGCAGCATGCGGATGAATGCCGGAATCCCGGCGAGCAGCGCGCCGACGGCCATGAGCCCGGTCGGGCCGGCGCCGAGCGCAATTGTCGCAACAATAACAGCCGAGGCGCCGTAGAGGAGCCTGTTCGTCGCAAAGCATTTCTCCACGAGCACCCACGTAAGCAGCGAGAGTGCGGCGATGATCGGCTCGGGGCGGATGCCGTTGTTGTACGGCAGCCAGAAGGAGAGGAAGACGAAGGCGGCGGTCCAGTGCGCAACTCTTCTATCTGCTATCTTCTGCCCCAACCGGGGGAGGACCTCACGCGACAACAGCAGCCACGTCAGCACCGCTGCCATCAGCTGGGGGAGGCGGACCCAGATCGACGACGTGGACACATACGTCATCAAGCCCAGCAGGTCGTAGTAGGGCGCGCCGAAGGGTGATTCGGGGACACCGAACCAGCGGTAGTAGTTGGCCATGTAGTCGGCGGCGTGCGATTGCCGGGCCATGGTGAGGATGAATCCGTCGTCGGAAGTGTTGGCGCCGATGAAGTACCAGAACAGGAGGATGGCGCCGACGATGCCGTCGAGGGGGGTGATGGTTTTCCACCGGGGGGTGTATTCGGGCTGGTGGTTGCCCGCGAGTTGGTCGAATTTCCAGAGGCTGAACAGTGACAGGAGGAGGCAGGCGATGCCGCCCCACATGGCGAGGTATTTGATCAGGCTTGGCGAGGAGGTGAAGCGGGAGTTGATGGTGATGTCGGCGCTAAGGCCAGGTACGTTCGCCTCCCGGTTGAGTTCTGTGTATAGTCCTGTGACTTGCGGTCTGGTGTCTTCGTCAGTCGAGCCCTCGTGGCTGCCGAGGGTGATGGTCGTCCCCTCGGCGTCGCTGACTAGCTTCAGCTCGTCTGTGGGCTGTAGCTTGTCGACGTCCTCCCGGCTCAGTGCGAAGATCACCTTGTCCTTCACCACGGCGTCGAGGCCGTTTTCGCCTAGGCGGATGAAGAGGCCGCGCTGCGTGGCGTCCTTGGAGTCCTGGGGGAGGGTTCCAAGGAGCAGGTTTTGACCGTCGTGAAGCTCATCAAACGCATCAACGGGGATGGTTGCTTCGAGCTTCTCCGGCGCGTAGCTCATGAGCGGCGCGGTGATGGACTGGAGGTCTCCCTGGGGCCAGTGCACAGTCGACTGCGTCTGGTTGACGGGGAGGAATGGCGTCAGGATGAACAGGAGGAAGCCGACGATGCCAGAGGCGATCGCCAGCTTTTTAATCTTGTCGAGGGTCAGCACGGCACATCAGTCTAAGGTCACTACTACGAAGGGGCCAACTTGGGCCACATCCCAGTATGGGGCGGAAAATACTGCGGGGTTGAAAAAGATCCCACGGAAGCGGACGTTGGGGTTGTTGGGGTAGATGTCCTCAGCGAGGTCATACGTCCAGCCGGTGTCCATGTCGTCTGCGTTGCCGCGGAAGATGAAGGCCTGCGGAGGAGCCCAGGGAGATGCGTCGAGGGCATCCTTGAACGCATCGGGGTCTTTGAGTTCATTCCAGGAGGCGTTGGCCCAGTGCTCAATGAGCGTGTTGCGGAGGTCGAACTGGCCGAGGGGGTTGGCGTAGTGGCTCGTCATGGCTTGGAACCCGCGGTAGGGGTAGTAGGCGAGGAAGGTTCGTTCATCAGTAAGCACAACAGTATCAGCCGGGGAGGTGGTGTGCGTCCGCAACTCCGCGTCGATAGCCTCGTAGAACGTCGCAGACCCGGGCGCGAACCTATCGGCGCGCCTGCCTTCGCCGTCGGTGTCGGTGTGCGCGCGGTCGATGGCGTTGGTGTTGCGGGCGGGGATTTCCTGGGCGTAGTAGATTCCGGCGAGCGCAATCACAATAGCAACAGCCGCGGTGATGCGGGGCTTCGTCGGCAAGTATGACAGGTGCGCCTGCGCAAGCCCGAGGACACCGAGGGTGGCCAGGCACACGGTGAGGACGGCATCGAGGCGGAAGCCGAGGAGCGTCGTGCCGCCGAGGGAGGCGACCATGGAGGCGATGATCCAGCCGTAGGTGACGATGACGGTGATGCCGAGCGACATGATGTCGGGTTCGAGGATGTTCAGCACCATGTAGATGAGTCCGACCAGGCACAGGAGCCCGATGACGGTGAAGCTGAACATGGGCAGGGGAACTTGGGCACCGGAGTAGGGCAGGTAGTGCTGGCTGGTGGCGCCGGAGCGGGGGCGTCCGGAGAGGACGGCCCACAGGTAGGGGCCCCAGACTGTGAGGGCGATGAGGCCGGAGCAGATGCCGATGAGGATCATCCGCAGGAGGGGCTTGATGGATTGTTCGACGAGTGCGGCGACGATGGCGGAGCCGAGGATGAGGGTGCCGGCGAGGACGGAGGTGTACAGGGTGTACATCGTCGCGGAGATGCCGAGGAAGACGATGATGCCGATGAGTGACCAGAGGTGGCCGCGCAGCGCCCGGCCGGCGAGCACCATGGCGGCGGAGCTGCCGGCGGCGATGATCGCCGCGTAGGGTTCGGCGGCGGAGATAACGAGTACGACGCAGGTGGTGACGAGCGTGATTGCCGTGGCGACGGGCAGGGAGCCGATGAGGCGTTGCCAGACGGGGGTGAGGACGCTCACGGCACCGGCGATGGAGACGAGTGCCCAGGGTTGGAACACTTCCCAGCCGGGTAGTCCGAGGATGTTGGCAACGCGCCCGCCGAGCCAGAACCAGCTGCCGGGGTAGTAGCTCGGCATGTCGATGTAGTTCATGTCCGAGATGTGCCAGCTGTCGGTGAGGCGGGTGAGGAATTGCGTGCGGAATTCCTGGTCACCGGTGATGCCGTCGAGCCAGAGTTTGCTGGTCGAGAGGGGCACGGCGGTGGTGGTACACACAATCCCGGCTGGTGCTAGATAGCACACAAGGTACACAAGTGGCCGAAGTTTCGTCGGGCCGTGGAACCAGCACCACACGGCGGCGGCTGTGGCAAGGCAGACGATGACCGTGCCGGCGGTGGCGACGGCGGTGGTGAGGTTCGAGCTTGTGAAGGCCGGGAGGTTTGTGTGGCGGAGGGTGAACCAGACTAAGAACGTCGCGAGGCCGCCTCCCACGCCCGCTGCAGCGATGGCTGCGAGCGTTGTGGCGAGTGGGAGGCGGTCAGGTGCGTACTCGTTGCCCATCGTTAGAAGGGAAGCTTCCGGAAGATGGGCTTCGGGATGTGGTTCAGCACGAGGGAGACGTACTTGAACGCCGGGTGTACCCACACGGTATCGTCACGCTTGACGACGGCCTCGTGGACCGCTTTTGCTACATCCTCACGGTTGACGGTGAGGGGCGCTTCCTTGACTCCTGCGGACATGCGGGTGCGAACCTGGCCAGGGCGGACGAGGAGGACGTGGACGCCATCCTCGCGCAGTGCCTCACCGAGCTGCTCGTAGAAGCCGTCGAGGCCCGCCTTGGCGGAGCCGTAGACGAAGTTGGAGCGGCGCACCTTCATGCCGGCAACGGAGCTCATCGCCACGATGGTGCCGTGGCCCTGGGCCTTGAACTTCTGGCCCAACAGGACGCCGACGGAGACGGCGGCGGTGTAGTTGGTCTGCACGGCCTCGACGGCCTTGGCCTGGTTCTGCCACTGTTCTTCGTTGTCGCCGAGGATCCCGAAGGCAACGATTGCAACATCGAAATCATGGCCCTCAAATGCCTCGTCAATAACAGCCGGGTGGGAGGCGAAGTCGAGCGCATCGAAGTCGATAACCCGGACGCTGCGCGCACCGGCGGATTCGATCTCTGCCTTAGCCTGCTCGGCGTGGCTGGAGCCGGGGCGGATGGCGAGGGTGACGTGGGCGGGCAGGAATTCCTTGACAATTGCCAGCCCGATCTCGCTGGTGCCTCCTAAGAGGAGGATGTTTTGTGCTTCTCCTACTGCGTTGAGCATGGGTGATTTCTCCTTACTTCAGTTCGAGGCGGCGGGACATGTCGGAGGCGAAGACGCCGTGCGGGTCGAGCTCGTTGCGGAGCTTCAGCCAGCCTTCCAGGCCCGGGTACATCTTGTGGAAGTTCTCGGCGCTGGTGCGGGATTCCTTGGCCAGGTAGAGGCGGCCGCCGAACTCCATGACGCGCTCGTCGAGGTTGTCGAGGAAGGTGCCGAGGCCCTTGCGGATGGGGAAGTCGACGCACACGTTCCAGCCCTTCATCGGGTAGGACAGCGGTGCCTTGTTGCCTTCGCCGAACAGCTTGAACACGTTGAGTGCCGAGTAGTGGCCGGAGGCCTGGATGTCCTTGATGATCTCCTTGAACGGCTCGACGGCCTCGGTGGGCACGACGAACTGGTACTGGAGGAAACCGGCCTTGCCGTAGCCGCGGTTCCACTCACCGATGAGGTCCAGCGGCTGGTAGAACTGCGTCAGGTTCTTGATGTCGTTTGTGGAGTCCTTGCCCATGGCGTAGTACAGCTCGCCGATGGTGTTGAGGGTGAGCTTGTTCATCGTCCACGAGGGGAAGATGTCCGGCACCGTCATCAGCTGCGGGGCGTTGAACTTCAGCGGGTCCTTGGCCAGCTTGGGGGCGAATTCCTCCAGCTGGGCGAGGGTGGCCAGGCTGCCACGGGAAATGGTGGCGCGGCCGAGTTTCGGCTCGGGGTTGATGCAGTCGAACCAGGCGGAGGAGTACGTGTAGTTCGCCTCGGCGCCGTTGGAGTGCTCGGCGATAGTCTCGTCGAGGTTGTTGGTGCGGACCGTGTCGGACAGGAAGTAGGCGGTTTCCGTGCGCGTCATCTGGATGCGGGCGCGGAGGATGATGCCGGTGAGCCCCATGCCGCCGACGGTGGCCCAGAAGATGTCAGAGTCCGGCTCGAGGTGACGGATCTCACCGTCTGCTGTGAGCAATTCCATGCTTACGACGTGGTTGCCGAAGGAACCAGCCGAGTGGTGGTTCTTGCCGTGAATATCGGGTCCGATGGCACCGCCGATGGTCACCTGGCGGGTGCCCGGGAGAACCGGAACCCACAGGCCATAGGGCAGTGCGGCCTTCATTAGCTGGTCAAGGGTGACACCCGCATCCACGTCGACGATGCCGGTGGCGGTGTCGATGGAGTGGATGGTGTTCAGTCCCGTCATGTCGACGACGATGCCACCGGCGTTTTGTGCGGGGTCGCCGTAGGAGCGGCCCATGCCGCGGGCGATGATGCCACGGTGGTCGCCGGCGGCGGAGTGGTCGGCGGCGTCCTTCACGGCGGCGACGATCTCGTCAACGCCGTGTGCGTACAGGACGTTTGCCGTGGTAGGGGCGGTACGTCCCCAGCCGGTGAGGGTACGTGCTTCTGTGGTGTAGGCTCCTTTTCCGCCCGAAGCTGCGGAAGAAGTTGCGCCAGTCTCAGTAGTCATTTCGTTAATAGATTACTCGCTTCACAAATCCATGAGGTCCCGAATTTGCTGAGGCAGCATATCCTGGCTCGTGATCGTGGGACCCTCGTATTCTTTCAGAATCTTTTCTATTATGGCCCGCTCCTCCGCCGGGTGGAACGGAAGTTCCTGGGCGAACAGCAGCGTCATGTGATCATCGAGCGGCACGTTGGTGCGGGAGGCCGCGATGTGTTCCTTCGTTGTGGGTTCGTCAGAACCCCGCTTCAACAATCTACTCAACCACGTCATAGTGACCCTAAGCCTATACTGAACCCATGAAAACAGACGAAAAGGTCGCACTTGGCGCCACCGTGTTCGCTGTCTACGCGCTTCCCGATTACGTGGAAAACCTCCCGGCCCGGCTGGCCGTCGACGCGGCGCTCGCCACGGCGTGCGCCGTCTACATCGCCCACGATGAGCCACACCCGGTGCCAAAAGACGAGCCAGTGCGGGATCTTCCCAGCTACGCACTGCCGGCAGCGGTGGCGGCGCTGGCGGCCACCGCCTGGTTGGATCATGTCACCCGCCACTGGTTGGCGGACAAGCTGCCGGTGAAATGCCCGCATACGGTCATCGGGGCCGCAGCGGGGCTTATCGTGGGGCTTGTCGCATGACGATCTGTATCGTCGACAAGTCGGCGGATCACGAAGTGGTCTGGCAGCTAGACGGGGCGCAGCTCGTCTCGGCGTGGGTGGATGCTCCAAGCCATGTGAAAACGGGCTCCTTCCTCATGGATACGCGGGATTGGCGCGCCGATGAGCTGGCAAAAAACGTCGGCACGAAGGCGAAGGATCCGCAGGAGTTTGCTGCGGTCTACACCGGCGATCCGGTGGGGAAAAACTGCTGGTGCCACGCCAAGGTGGTGCAGGATATCGCGGCTTTCTGGGAGGAGAAGGAGGCCCGCCGGATCCGCACGAAGAAGGGCCGCGAGGAACACGGCGATAAACCGAGACCTCTCCCACTGTATAAATAAATGTCGCTATACTGCCCTGCGTGGATTCTCTAGGCAAGCAGGGCTACCGGTTTATCGTCTCCGGGTGCATTTCTGCAGTATTCGATATCGGCCTGACCTACCTGTTCCAATTCGGTTTCGGGTGGGCGCCGTTCTACGCGCGCACCATCGGTTTCATCGTCGGCACGCTGGTGGCGTACATGATCAACCGCCGCTGGACGTTCGGGATGGGCGCGTCCACCAAGCGGTTCATGCAGGTGTGGCTGCTGTATGGGATGAGCTACTTCCTCAACACCCTGATCTACGATTACGGGTTCCACTTCCTGGATAACTTCGTCAACCAGTACGTGGCGGCCACGGCGGCGTTCGTCGTCGCGCAGGGGGTCGCCACGGTCATCAACTTCTTTGTGCAGCGCTGGTTCATTTTTAACAAGAACCGCAACGGCAATTCCTAAGCCCTAGGGTCGTTCGAACTTTTCCTGGCGCCCGAGCCGGTGGAGCCGCAACCATTCGCGGAAACCGGCCGGGTCTTTTTCTTGCACGAGGAAGAACCAGGCGAAGCGGGCGTATTCCTGCGGCAACAGCTTGCGCATCCCCGGCTGATTCATGAGGTAACCCCTGTTGCGGTAGGTGAAGAAGCGCTTGAAGTCGCTGTCGGGGTATTGCGTGTGCATCCGCCCGCCGAGGATCGGTTTGAACTCGTCGCTGCCATCGGGGTGCAGGTAGGCGGTGTCGAGGCAGGTGCCAAATTTCATCCCACTGCGCACGAGTCGCCGGTGGTATTCCACCTCGTCGCCGCGGATGAACAGGCGGTAGTCGGGCACGCCGATGGCTTCCATCGCGTGCGCGGTGATGAGGGCACCGTTGAAGAGGCTGGCGATGCCGGGCAGGAAACCTCGCCCCAGTTCGGAGCGCTTGCGCCGCCAGGTGAGCCCGCGTCGCAGAGGGAACGCGAGCTTCTCGGGCTCGTTGAGGTTCAGCACGACGGGGGAGACCTCGTCCAGCCCCCGCTCGTCCATGCATGTCACGAGCGTTTCCAAAACGGAAGAGTCTTCCGGCCGCCCATCGTCGTCGGCGCACCACACGGCATCGGCACCCAGCGCCAGCGCCGTCAGGAACCCGTACGCGAACCCGCCGCCCCCGCCGAGGTTCGTCTTACTCGGGCAGTACACGGCCCGCGCCCCAGCTACTTCTTTTACGAGCTTTTCGACGTCCTCCTGGTCGCCGTTGTCCACAACGATCACCCACCGCACGGGGTAACTCTGGTTGCAGACCACCTCGAGCGAGTTGCGGAGCAGTTCGACGCGGTTGTGCGTGACGATGACGGCAGCGATATCCATGGACACCATCTTATTCAGCGCCGCCTGCACCCAGGGGTGAGGCGACAGTTTCCGTGTCGCGCCTGGTGGCTGCTTTTCGTCGACGGTCCTGCGGATCGCGGGGTAAAGCGAAGGGTCATTGCGGTTGGGAAAACCGGCCTGGCAGTAGTCGGTGACCCCGAGGGCCCACATGCGGCGGGAGAAGCGAGCAAACAGTTCGTCGCCCTCCTGCCGCGAGGACGAAGCGTCGAAAAGCACAAGAACGGTGTCGCCGGGAGAAGCGGCGACCTCCTCGTCGAGGTGGGCGAGAACATGAAACATGGGTTACTCGTCCATGTTCTTCAGGAGACGACGCACGTGGTCGGCGGCCTCCTTGCCCTCGTAGGATTCGACGATGTCCGGAACCGTCCCAGCTTTCCGGATCTGGCCGTGGTCCACCCACAGGGCGGTGGTGCACAGCTGTGCCAAGAAGTCGTTGGAGTGCGAGGCAAAGACGAGGATGCCGGAGCGTTTAACCAGCTCCGAGAGGCGGGCGCGGGCCTTGGCCATAAACGCCGCGTCGACGGCACCGATGCCCTCGTCGAGAAGCAAAATCTCCGGCTCGATGGAGGTGACCACACCGAGGGCGAGTCGGATGCGCATACCGGAGGAGTAGGTGCGCAGCGGCATGTTGAGGTAGTCGCCCAGCTCGGTGAACTCGGCGATCTCATCCATCTTCTTCTTCATTTGACGGCGCGACTGCCCGAGGAACAGCCCACGGATGATGATGTTCTCGTAGCCGGAGATCTCCGGATCCATGCCCACGCCGAGGTCGAACACGGGGGCCACCCGGCCGCGCACGTCCGCCGCGCCACGGGTGGGCTCATAGATGCCGCTGAGCAGGCGCAACAGGGTGGACTTGCCGGCGCCGTTGTGGCCGACGAGTCCCACGCGGTCGCCCTCCCGCAGGTGTAGGTTGATGTCTTTCAGCGCCTCGACGACGATGACATTGTCGGCGGTCTTGCCGATGACACCACCGGCGGCGCCGAGGAACGCCTTCTTCATGGAGCGGGACTTGGCGTCAAAAATGGGGAAGTCGACGCACGCGTTATACGTATCGATAGAAACCATGGAAACTCCTTACACCCAGTAGCTGACGCGGAAGCGCCATTTTTTCATCGCCATGAGGGCCAGGCCAACACCGATGACGGTGCAAGCCAGGACCACCCACCAGTTGTACGCGTGGATCGGGGCACCGATGAGCGGTGCGCGGACGACCTCCATGTAGTGGTACAGCGGGTTCAGAAGCGCCAGCTTCGCGCGCCCTGCGACCTCCGGGCCCTGCTCGGTGAGGGTATCAGTCATCCACACGATGGGGGTGACATAGAACAGCAGCTGCGTCAGCGCCTCCAGCAGTGGGGAGAAATCGCGGTAGCGCGTGGCGACGATGCCGAAGAACATGGCCACCCACGCGCCGTTGACAATGAGCAGCGCCAGCGCCGGGAAGATGAGGAGAATGTCCCACCCCAGCGGCCGTGGGAAGATAAGCATGAGGATCGCCCAGATGACGAGGTTGTGCCCCAGGAACAGGAGCTGCTTCCACACCAGCCGGTACACGTGGACACTCAGTGCGCTCGGCAGCTGCTTGATGAGGCCCTCGTTATCGATGAAGATATCCGAGCCCTCCTTGATGCAGCCGGAGATGAAGTTCCACATGATGAGGCCCACCGTCACGTGCGGCAGGAACGTCTCCAGGGGAATCTTGAACAGCAGTGAGTACAACAGTCCCAGCGCCAGGGCCATGACGCCGGTGGCGATGGTGATCCACAGGGGGCCGAGGACACTGCGGCGGTACCGCTGCTTGATGTCCTGCCAGCCCAGCTGCAGCCACAGCTCGTACTGTTTCAGTCCGCGGACGAGGTCCGCCCACGCGGCGCTCAACGTCCGCGACTTGCTCGGCGGAATGTCTCGCACCTCGGTGGCGGTAATCCGCGCGAGGTCCTTACCAGAGTTGTCAGTGTGCACGCAGTCTAGCTTAAACGGTGTGAAGTAGGATGATGGAGAGCAGGTTCAAAGAAAGGGGATACGCAGCATGTACGATGCCGCACGGGTGAGAGGTCTCTACACCTCTCTCGGCGAGGGCTGGATCTACCTCAATGCGGGGGAATGCCCCCAGATCCCGGAGAAGGTCGCCTCCGGCGTCGCCACGTCATTCCGCACGGCACCCCTGGTCGTTGCCCCCGAGCCGGGTTCCCGGCACTCCTCCAACACCCATTTCGGGTCCACCCACATGGCCTCGGCCACCCGCGCCGTCGCCGACCTCTTCTCCGTCCGCAGTGACCACGTCGTCCTCGGCCCCTCCAGCTTCGTCCTCGCCCGCGCGCTGGCCCACTCCATGTCCGGCCGGCTGGCCCGCTCGGGTGTCGTCGGGGCCCGCGATCACGCCCTCAACTCGGCCTTTTCTCGCTACAACCTGACCATTGCGGAGCCCGACCTCGGCACGGGGGAGATCCCCTCCTGGCAGTACCGCAGTCTTATCGACGGTTCCACGCGCCTCGTCATCGTCCCCGGCGCCCAACCCTACGTCGGCACCGCCACCCCGGTGGAGGAAATTGCCGACATCACCCACTCCTCCTCCCGCGCGTGGGTGCTTCTCGACGCTACGGCGCTCGCCCCTTACCGCCTCATCGACATCGACTCCTACGGTGTGGACATCGTCCTCGTCGACCTCGCTGCCCTCGGTGGCCCCCAACTGTCGGCGCTCGTATTCCGCGACACCTCGATGTTCCCCCGCTTCGATCACCCCCTCGAGGTCGGCCAGCTTTCCAGTGGCCTCCTCGGTGGTGTCGCCCCGCTTATCGACCACTACGCTGGCCTCGTCGAAGATGTTGAGGGCCAGCGCTCCCGTCGCCTCCGCGAATCCATGGCCAGCCTCGACGTCTACCTCTCGGGCTTGCTCCGCCACGCCATCGAGTCGCTGCGGGGCTTGAGCGGCGTGCACCTCGTGGGCATCACCGGCGAGGCTGCCGGCTACGGCATGGCCGCCATCGACCGCATCCCGCGGCTTACCTTCGTGGTCCGTGGCATCGACGCCGCGACGGTGCAGCAGCGCCTCTTCTCGAACTCCCTGGTCACCTCCCTGGCCCCCCAGGACCCCCTGTTGGCAAACATGGGTGTTTTTGAGGCTGGTGGTGCGCTCTCCATCGGCCTCGCCCCGTTCAACACCTACGCCGACATCGACCACCTCACCCGCGTGCTCGCATCGCTGGGGTAGGGGGCCGGTGACAGGGAACGGCTGCGAAACTACGTTGCCGATGCCGGTTTTTGGTGTCGTTAGCATCTCCGATCTGAGGACCGCACAGCCCCGCAAAAGTGCTCTTGGGTCCTGGGGGAATTGTTATTGCCTGACGTAGGTCACGTGTGGATGATGAGGATCACCCTTGAGGCAGATCAAAGAAATCCCCATTGCTATCTCAACTGTTTTCGTCCGCGCTGATCGATCGTTCGACAGCTAGTGCGCACCATCGCACTATAGTGAGCCAACTCAGGAAGCCTAAGGCAAGCCCGCCGGTCGAGGTCTATGTAAGGATCCGGGAAAAATCGGGCTTTCTACAGAAGTCCCCCTGCCTTTTTCCCAGTTCGCAAAACCTTAAGAGGATAGCGTGCCCGGAAAATCCGGTCCTATTGCAATAAGGCGAGGATCGGGCGAGCGAGACCCGACTACACCCTCCACCCACCACGTACGCACTAAAATGACCTAAGTCGGGACTCTTCCCCTTGGCTTGCTCTCCGACGCTGGCAGAATTTCCCTCCCACCCAGAATAGGATCAAAAGAGTTATGAACGAACAGTCACCAGAGCTTCCCTATACCTCCGAAATAGAGTATGAGATCCTGTACGCGCTCAGAAACCAGACGATCTTCGGTAGCTCGCGAATGAAGGTAAAGACGCTCGCGAAGAGGATTAACGCCGACCCTGACGATGTGATCGGGGCCTCCGAAAACCTGCAGAAGCGCGGTATCGTCACCATGAGCTATGACAGCAAGCGTCATCGGTGGAACGTGGAGTTTACGCAAAGTGGCCTTCAACAGTTCGTTAGAGCGGAAGCAATCAAGTTCTCAACTCAAGCCCGGAAAATTCAGTCACGCCATTCGGAAACGTAACCTGTTCCCTCATTTTCAATAGCTCGACCCGAATCAGGCTTTCAGTACGCCCAGTTGGTACGGGTAGAACGTGAATTTTTCCGGAGCTTTCACGTGGACGCCTGAAAACCCCTGGGTTGTAACGCCGCGAAAACCTGGACGGAGAGGGCCTCGAAAAAGGGGAACCTTCGGTAAAATTTTCCAGGTTTCTAAACTCCGAACAAAGCAAGCGGGATACACGCGATGCTATCTTCTCGGCGATAAGCCCGATCCCCGGTTGTGATGATGATCATGTCGATGACCTCGTCGGGAAGGCTATCCCGTAGCCATAGGAGATGTTTCCCGTCTTCGGGTGAGGGAGTGTGTGTGAGTTTTACCTCGACGGGAATGATGCCGCCTTCGGCACTTTCAATAACGGCATCGATTTCATGGTCGCCATTGCGTGTGCGGAAATGGCCGACGGTGGTGAAGTTCGCCTCGGCGGCAACGCGGATGCTCAGCACCGCAAGAGCCTCAAACAGGCAGCCAAAGATATGGGCGTTCCGAGGAGCTTGAAGGGACCTTTCGGTCAATCCAAGTAGGTGCAGCGCAAGACCGGGATCGGCAAGGAAATGTGTCGCCTGTTGGGAAACACGTGGGAACGGGGCGGAGGCAAAATTCCAGGCAGGTAATGGGTCGAGAATCCAAATCTCGCTGAGTTTGTCCCGGTATGTCGCAGATGACTTTTTTGATGGCTTGTTGGACTCGCCAGGTGTCGCAGAATCTAGGATTTCTGAATAGCTTGCCTGTGTTGCTGTTGCTGCGGCATAGGCGCGCATCCAGGCGAGGAGTGCTGCCTTATTGCGCGTCGTATAACCCTGGTCGGGTAAATCGCGGTCAAGGATCCGGTCGATGTACGAAGCGATGTGCTGCTTTTGTACGAGCGGGGGAAGATCCCGCAGCCCGGGCAGTCCTGTCGTCGCAATGCTATGCGCGTAGTCGACGGAGGTTTGATCGGTCTGGCCTGTGATGGTGGCGGAACCGGCAAGAATTTCTTTGAGGGAGATGAGATCTTGCCGCGAGTCACGCTCAAAGACGGCCATCGGGCGCATACGCAAAGACAACACGCGTCCAGCGCCACTGTGTGTCGTGGTGCCTGCAATGGGAGTAGCTGAACCAGTAAGTAGGAAGCGGGCTGGATCGCACCCGTCGTCCACCGCCCGACGCACAATGTCCCACACTTCTGGTGCCCGTTGCAACTCGTCGATGAGGATTGAGCCATCAGGAAAGTGGTCGAAAGCGGGATTGGCACGAAGAATGATGCGATCCTGCTCACGGTCTAAGTGCAGCGCTGTTGTCGCACGCTTTTCCGCCGTACTCGTCTTTCCGAAGCCCTTGGGTCCATCGATAGCAATCGCGCCGACATAGGGGAGTAGCTCGTTAAGCTGCAGGTCGAGAGCGCGGGGCAGGAATGTCATGGTTCCTAGGGCACCAAACGCATCAATCCTAGGTACCCAAACGCACGAATCCTAGGGCACCAAACGCATTTTTCCTGCACTGCCGGTCATCCCCGAGCTGGGCGGAGGGGAGGTTACCCCCGGGCACAGCGGTTGGGTGGGGCTGCTAATGTGGGCATAACCAGGCAACGGGGTGCGTCCCGCCACAAGGGGCGCTGAGAAAACACCCGTCGAACCTGATCTAGGTCGTTCTAGCGAAGGGAATTGCAATGGCTCAGTTAGCCTACCCAGAAATCATGCACGCGGTACGGGATCAAGAACCGCTCATCCAATGTCTTACTAACGGTGTTGTCATGGACATCACCGCCAACGTCATCCTCGCCATTGGGGCATCACCTGCCATGTGCGATACGCCAACGGAAGCAGGGGACTTCGCACAGATCGCCTCCGGCGTCCTCATCAACGCGGGAACCCCGACGAACGAGCAGTACGCGGGCATGCGGGCAGCCGTCGCCGGGGCAAACGAGGCGGGAACCCCCTGGGTGCTCGACCCGGTGGCCTGCGGCGGGCTGAAGGAGCGCACCCGTTTCCAGAGATCTCTCATCGCAGACAAGCCACACGCCATCCGCGGCAACGCCTCGGAAATCATTGCGCTTGCCAATCTTGATGAGAACGCCGCCGGAGGCCGCGGCGTTGATTCGGCCGATGCCACGGATGCGGCGATCCCCGCAGCCCGCGTATTGGCTGCGCGCACCGGTGGGGTGGTGGGGATTTCCGGCGCCACCGATATCGTCGTCTCGGAGGGCCGCATTACGCGTATCACCGGCGGGGATCCGCTCATGCAGAAGGTGATCGGCACCGGGTGCTCCCTCGGAGCCGTCGTAGCCGCGTACCTGTCCGTGGGGGCGGACCCGCACAATGCCGTGGTGGCCGCGCACGCCCACCACTCGGCAGCCGGTGCCAAGGCGGCGAAGACCGCGAGCGCGCCGGGCAGCTTCAAGGTGGCGTGGCTCGACGCGCTCTACACCCTCACCGCAGATGAGCTGGAACAATACACAACCTTTGAGGAGGAATCCCTGTAATGGCTACCAACTGGAGTCTTTACCTCGTCACCGACCCGCAACAGGGAGGGGGACCGGAAAACGTAGCACCGATCGTCGACAAGGCAATAAAGGGAGGGGTGAGCGTTGTGCAGCTGCGCGACAAGGATGCAACCGAGGCGGAGTTCCTCGCGCGGGCCATCAAGTTGAAGGAGCTCATGGAGCCCACGGGCGTGCCGCTGTTTGTGGATGATCGCCTTGATGTTGCCTGTGAGCTGGGCCTTAACCTGCACATCGGGCAGAATGACGTGGACTACCTCGAGGCCCGTGAAAAACTGCCGGGGAACCTCATGCTGGGCCTCTCGGTGGGCAACCACCGGGAGCTGGACGAGGTGGAGAGGATGGATCCGGCGCTTCGCCCGGACGTCATCGGCGTGGGGCCTGTCGCAGACACCACCACCAAGAAGGATGCGCCGGCGGGGATCGGTGTGCAGGCGTTTGCTGAGATCGCCACGCGCGCCAAAGGCCTCGGCGTGCCGGCCGTGGCGATCGGTGGGGTGAATCTCACCAACGCGAGTGAGCTCGGTGGAACAGACGGCGCGGGGATCTGCGTGGTCTCCGCCATCATGAAAGCAGCGGACCCGGAGGAAGCAGCCCGCGAGCTGCGAGCGGCCTTTGAGAATGGGAGGAAGTAGTGCTGCCCCGAGTCCTTACCATCGCCGGCACCGATCCGACCGGTGGCGCCGGCCTCCAGGCCGATATCAAGTCCATTAACGAGGCCGGAGGTTTCCCGCTCTCGGTGACAACGGCGCTCGTTGCGCAGAACACGTGCGGTGTCCGTGAGGTTCACACCCCGCCGGTCGAGTTCCTCCGCGCGCAGCTTGATGCCGTTTTCGACGATGTCCAGGTCGATGCCGTCAAGATCGGTATGCTCGGCTCGGCGGAGATCACCCACACCATCACCGAGTACCTCGACGCGCACCCGGTCACGCACCTCGTCGTCGACCCGGTCATGGTCGCTACCAGCGGTGATCGGCTCCTCGACACGGCCGCCGAGGACGCCCTTCGTGATCTGTGCACCCGCGCCACTATCATCACCCCCAACATCGATGAGCTCGCGGTTCTCGCCGGCACGCAGCCCGCGACGACGCACGCGGAAGCCATCGCCCAGGGGCAGGCTCTCGCGCACGATCTTGGCACTGCGGTGCTGGTCAAGGGCGGTCACCTCACGGGTGGGCGCGCCGACAACGTCGTCGTCCACCCCTCCGGCGACACGTTCGCCATCCCCAACGCCCGCATCGACACGAAGAACACGCACGGCACGGGCTGTTCGCTCTCCTCGAGCCTCGCCACGCGCCTGGCTGCAGGTCAGAGCATCGACGATGCCGCGCAGTGGGCAACCCTGTGGCTCACCGCCGCCATCCGCGCCGCCGACGACCTGAACGTCGGCCACGGCCACGGCCCGGTCGACCACGCAGCCTGGAACCGCATGTATCGCCAGGCCGCGGACACGACACCGTGGGAGGCTCCCATAGGTCCCGCGGTCGATCCGCTCGTCGCACCCGCCGGCCCCCACACACACGCCCTCTGGGATCTGGTGTCCCCGCTGGTCACCGCCACCTTAAGTGACGGTTTCCTCACCATGCTTGCCGACGGCTCCCTCCCGCACCGAGCGTTCGCAACCTACCTCCTCCAGGATGCCTACTACCTCGGTGAATACGGCAAGGCTCTCGCCGGTGTGGCAGCGCTTGCCCCCACCCCTGACGACATGATCGCTTGGGCGCGCGATGCGCAAGGCACGATGGAGGAAAAGGCAAAACTCCACGACGCAATCCTCGGCGGAGCCGAGGATGCCACCCAATGCGACCCCTCGTACGTCACCCTGGGTTACACGAGCCTGCTCACCGCAGCGACGACGAAGGGCTACGCCGTGGCCGCCACCGCCGTTCTCCCGTGCTACTGGCTCTACGCTGACATCGCCCTTCGCCTCGGCGAGCAGGACACCCCCGACCACCCCTTCCACCCGTGGCTGTCCGCTTACGCCGACGGCGAGTTTGTCGACTGCACCCGCGCCGCCATCGAGCGCGTGGAGCGCGCCCTCGAGGACGCAGGCCCCGCCGACCGCGAGGAGGCGACGAAGTTCTTCCTCTACGCCTCCTACTGGGAGCGCGAGTTCTTCGGGCAAGGGCTACGCACCCCGTGGTGGGATTATTTGAAGCAAGAATAAAAAAACTCAGAAGAAAGGGAAGGACGCATCCCACCAGCTGATGTTTCAGGAGCGTGGTTCGGGTCCGAATAATCGGCTTCTGAATATGCGCTACCTGGAACTATGTGGGATGAGGGGAAGTGACGAAATTGCCTGGGAGGCTGATACGCAGAAAACTTCGCCTAACTTCGCCTAACGTGTGAAGCCTAGATGGCCTCGTCAATATTTGTGTCTTGAAGTTGGGAAGCGAACAAACGTCGAAAACCTGAATCCCTAGACACAAGTTCGGTGAAGGTTCCTGACTCCTCTACGCGGCCGCCCTCCATGTAGTAGATCCGATCCAAATTCTGCAGCGTAGACGCGCGGTGAGTAACGACAATGACTACTTTCCTACTGCTCAAAGCCCTCAAGCAAGAAAAGATCTCAGCCTCCCCACGTGCATCGATCGAACTTGTTGGCTCATCGAGGATCCAAATTCCTGCATCACGGATATACAACCGTGCCAGAGCTAGGCGTTGCCATTGTCCGCCTGAAAGCCCTGTGCCTTTCCATTGCTCTCCCAGTTGCATATCCAGGCTCGTGACAAACGTTTGCGCGCCTACCATTCGCAGCGCCTCCCATAACTTCTCATCCGAAGGCCAACGGGACGGGGCAAGCCCCAAGCAGAGGTTTTCGCGAACGGTTAGCTCGAAACGCGAGTAATCCTGCGCCAGCATCCCGAAATAGCGATGGCGTTCCGCAAAGTCTTGCTCATTAAGCTCACGGTGGTCTGACGAATCCGTGGATACGAGAATTGATCCGTCGGACACGTCGTATAGCCCAACGAGAGCAGAAAGCAGTGATGTTTTTCCGGCACCGTTTGCCCCGACCAATGCAACGACCTCGCCACAGTGCGCATGAAGACAAGCATGGGACACAATTGTTCGGTCCCCGATCGTCACATCAATGTCCTTCGCGTTCAAAGCAGCAACCTGATGAACGACGGGCAGCGGTGGTGTCATCTCAGGCAAGGCAAGAAATTCTTCAAGCATGAGCAATGGTTTCGTTTCCTGCATGAGCATTCCGACGGACCAACCGACATTGTGAATGGCAAACAACCCACTCGAAATACCAACGAGAGCTGCGGTGGCTTCGACAGGACTGGCATTGCCGTGCAATAGGAACGCAAGTAAACAGAAGGCAAAAATTACCACCGTGACAAGGCCATTGATAATTTCCGCCTTGATGTACATCGCGTGGACGCTTCGATCTAGTGCTGCAGCCTTATTGCGATAGCGTCCGGCTTGACTGCGAAACCATTCTCTGCCGTCCAACAGTGCCAGCTCTGTTCCCGGTGACTGGTACATCATCTGTTCGAAGAAATAGTTGGCATGGCGGTGGTAGTCGTTATTCCGTTCCCATTGTTCGGCCAGCTTCTTTGAGCAGTAAAAATTAGTGAGGAGGCTCGGTATGAGCGAAAGCAAAAGAAGCACGGCACCTAAAGTGCTGAACCTGAAAAGGGAGAGGAAAAGAAAAATACATACAAATACGGCGAATATAACGCTTGTCACCGCGGTGGCTTGTACTGAAAGATTCCCGTTGGAGACCACCTCCAAGGCTTGCCGTGTCCTTTTGTTTACCTCTGGCTGCCGAAGCTGTTTAGGGTCAATCCGTGAAACTTTTTGGTCTACTGCGAGTCGGCCTTGCCACGCAATTGTGAGACGAAGAATATCCCCCAATCGTCCACACACATCTTGCAAAGAAACGAAGCCTGCGAGTAGTAAAGCGACCAAAAGAATCAGAAAAACAGTTTTATTGCCAGGCTCTTCCTGCAGCGATGTGCCCAGAAGGGAGATGAGCCACGCCTGCACAGCAGGAAACGCTGCGAGGATAATTTGGATGACGAGGAGCAGGATGAGCGTTTTAGATGCCGTGCGGCGTGCAAACCGCAAAGCAAATCTACACGCTCGATACGTCCCCTTTCCGTAAAAGGACGGGTTATTACTCATGCCTACATCCATTTCTTAACCTGTCATTTTCAAAATTCAACGTGGAAGTTACCGGGTGGAAACCAACTTCAGCATCCGGTGCCGCGTGCTTTTCACACTTATTTTATCTGCAGGTGATGTACCCTACTACGAAACTCTGCGTGTTATAGATCACACGTATATATGAGCGGGAAACGTGTCGACGCAGTCGGCCTGGTGTATTTGATGCGAGTGAATTGCGAAGCGGAATATCTTGTGCCGCGTGGAAAATAGTGGATTCGGGGTGGCGGTAGGGGCTGCACTGGCGGCGGGCGTGTAGATGGGCTGTAAAACGTGCGGTGAAAAAGGGCTCGGCGCGGGAGCGCGCCGAGCCCTGACTCTTCACCCAGAATGCGGGTTTGTTAGACCTCGAGCGCGATCTTGCCGGTAATTTCGCCGTCCTTGATCAGGCGGTGGGCCTCGGCAGCCTCCTCTAGGGGGAGCACCGTGGAGACCTGCGTGGTGAACTCGCCGGCTTCAATCATCGGCCAGACGTGCTCGACGGTGGAGGCGACAATCCGCGCCTTGTCCTCGGTGTCGCGGGCGCGCAGTGCCGTGGCGGAAATGGAGCCACGCTTGGACAGCAGCCTGCCGATATTCAGTTCACCCTTGACGCCACCCTGCATGCCGATGGTCACCTGGTGCCCGTCGTAAGCCAGCGCCCGGACGTTTTGGTCCAAATACTTGGCACCGATGATGTCGAGGATGACATCGCAGGAGTTCTTCAGCTCCTCGGCGAAGTCCTGCTCCTTGTAGTTGATGAGGATATCCGCGCCGAGCTCCTTGCAGTGGTCGAGCTTGCGCTGCGAACCGGCGGTCACAGCGACCTCCGCACCAAAGTGCTTGGCCAGCTGGATGGCGCAGGTACCGATGCCACCGGCACCGCCGTGGATGAGGATGCGCTGGCCCTTCTGCAGGCCAGCAAGCATGAACACGTTGGACCAGACGGTGCAGGTCACCTCAGCGATGGTGGCGGCCTCGGGCATGGTCAGCCCCTTTGGCACGGGCATGAGTTGGCCTTCGGGAACGGCCACGTACTCGGCGTAGCCACCACCGGCCAAAAGTGCAATGGCGGGCTCGTCATCAACGTATCCTGCAGCTTCTAGTCCGAGGATGCTGGTGACACCCTTCGGCGGCGGGTAGTGGCCCTGGTTCTGCAGGATATCGCCACGGTTAACACCGGCCGCGGCCACCTTCATGAGCTTCTCGCCCTCGCCTAGTTCGGGGGTTGGTGCATCAATTACTTCTAGCTCCTGGGAAATTGCTTTCATGCACACCAGGCTATAGTATTTTTCCCATTGGAGACATGGCAGAGCGGCCGAATGCACTCGCCTTGAAAGCGAGCGTCCCTAACCGGACCGGGGGTTCAAATCCCTCTGTCTCCGCAGGTAAGAAAACCCCTGGTGCGTGTGACCAGGGGTTTTTACTTTTTGTCGCAGATTTGGGGGGCGGATTCTGCCGACCTGCGTAAATGCACGGGGCCTTTCGGAATCTGCTGCGAAAAGTAAAAAGGGTGGGGTGGCCGGAGAGGCAGTTCGGTTATCGCAGCAGATATCGAGCCTGGATTCGGGCGACCTGCGGAAATGCGAGGGAAGCCGGTGTTCGGGATCTGCTGCAAAACCTTAAGGCACCTACTTCAGCAGCGCGTCCGTTTCTTCCTCCGTGGTGACGGTGATGCGCGTGCCTTCGGGGAAGTGGCGGACGATGACGCCCTCCTTCTCAAACTTCTGGCCGGGCAGCCAAATGAAGTTTGCCTGGCTAGGGACGGCGCCGAGAGCTTCCTGGGCGCGGGCGCGCTGCTTTTTCACCTCGGCGACTCGTGCGGCGAGCTCATCGCCAGCCGCCAGGCTGGCGAGCGCAGCAGCCTGGGCGGGAGCGGAGACGGCGAAGGGAATGGCGACCTTGATGAGGGCGTCGATAAGCTCGGAAGAACCGAGGGCATAGCCGATGCGGAGGGCGGCGAGACCGTAGGCCTTCGAGAACGTGCGCAAAACGACGAGGTTCGGGTGGTCGGCGAGCTTGCCCACACCGGACTCCACGTCGGCGAACTCGATGTAGGCCTCGTCGAGGGCGACGACTACGTCCGTGGGCACGCGCTTCATGAACGCGTCGAACTCTGCGCCGGTGAAGGCGGTGCCGGAGGGGTTGTTCGGGTTGCAGAGGAAAATAAGCTTCGTGTTTTCCGTCACGGCCTCGGCGATGCCGTCGAGGTCAACGGCCTCTTTCTTGTCCAGCGGGATCGGCACCTTCGTCGCGCCGCACACGTCGACGAAGATGGGGTACGCCTCAAACGAGCGCCAGGGGTAGATGACCTCATCCTCGCGGTTGAGGCACGTAATCTGCACGAGCTGCTGGCACAGGGCGGAGGAGCCACAGCCGACGGCGACCTGCTCAAAGCTGAGGCCGAAGGTGGAAGCAAGCGTCTCGCGGAGCTCTACGGCGAACATATCGGGGTAGCGGTTCACCTCGACCTTGTCCAGGGCCTGTTTCACGCTGGGGAGGGCGTCGTGCGCCAACTCGTTGGAGGAAAGCTTGATCGCCCCCTCGATCTTCTTTCCGGGAACGTAGCTGGGGATATTGGTAAGATCTTCTCGTAGCATGTGGACAGTTTACTCTCACCTGCTATTTTGGTGGGAAGCGCGGTTACCGGTACGATAGGTGACCAAGGAGACGTGCCAGAGCGGCCGAATGGGGCTCACTGCTAATGAGTTGCCCTCTTTATCGAGGGCCGGAGGTTCAAATCCTCTCGTCTCCGCAGCTGCCCTTTAGTGGTTTTGGGGCAGCGCCGCGCCCGTGGCTCAACGGATAGAGCATCTGACTACGGATCAGAAGGTTGGGGGTTCGAATCCCTTCGGGCGCACAATTAAACCCCAGCTAGGAACACTAGCTGGGGTTTTTCTTGTCGCCGCGCACCTACAAGAATTTCGGGGTTAAGTAGCGAAAATTCAACAGGCTATGGGACAATTATCACTACCACTAATCGGCAGTTTGAATGGCGATGAAAAGCAGTTAGAGGATGCCAGTAATGACCGAAATGAACAGGGTAATCCAACCAATAACGAAACTTCTACCAACGGCCAACACCCTCATGGAGGTGAACAAGGCGCTCGGCCTGCCAACGGACAAGGAAACAATCCGAGCGAGGGGACAGGAAATGCTGGAGGAGTTCGGGGAACTGCGGTGGAAGATCCTCAACAGCCGCCAACGGAGCTTTCAGGCAGCGAACGGACACCCGATGAACACGCAGCAGGTAATGGCGGCGGGGCAGCAGGCGGGGCAGCAGGCGCTGGACATAATAGTGGAGAGGTACGTGAGGGCTCCGCTGAGGGAAACGGAGCCGATGGAAACTGATATCGAGTTCGAGAACTAGATCCCGATACGCGTGACCAGTCCGTTTTTCCTGCAATGGCCTATGTGGTCCCCGGACAATCGGACTGTTCAAGCCTCAGCTTCCAACTGTGCGGTGACAATCGTGCTACCAAACGTAGTGAGTGTGACGATATTACCATTGCGTGAGTAACACATCTCGTGTTGGAGAAAGGATCGCAATGTCAGTAAAGGGCTTCGTTAGCGCGGTAGCCAAGGATCTGCAAGAAAACAGGGGCGAACGGGAGGAACTGTACAAGGAGTTCCACATACACCCGGAGCTGTCCATGGAAGAGACGGAGACAGCCAAGCGAATCGCGGGGGAGTTAGACAAGGCGGGAATTTCCTACGAGTACGTGGGGGACACGGGAATCGTAGCGACGATTGAAAACGGCGAGGGGCCGGCTGTGGCCATGCGCGCGGATATCGACGCGCTGCCCGTGCCGGAGGAATCGGGCAAGGACTACGCCTCCGAAGAGGAAGGCAAAAGCCACGCGTGCGGGCACGATTTCCACATCATGAGCCTTTTGACGGCATTGCAGGCATTCAATGCCCACAAGGATGCCTGGTCCGGCACCTACGTCGGCGTGTTCCAGCCTGGCGAAGAGACAGCCCAGGGCGCCAAAGATATGGTGGAAAACGGCATTGCAGAAAAACTTCCTAAGCTGGACGTGTTCCTCGGCCAGCACGTGTTGAGCTCCCTCCCGGGGGCCCACGTGGGCACCAAACCGGGCGTGTTTCTCACATCGGCAGCATCCATCCGGATCACAGTGTTTGGCAAGGGGTCCCACGGCTCGATGCCGCAGCTGGGTGTGGACCCGGTGGTCTTGGCCTCCAGCATCGTCATGCGCCTGCAGACGATCGTGTCCCGCGAGATCGGGCCGAGTGATACGGCCGTGGTCACCGTCGGTTCCCTGCAGGCGGGCTCGAAGTCCAACATCATCCCTGATAAGGCCACCCTCCTCATCAACACGCGCGCCTACGACAACGACGTGGAAAAGAAGGTTCACGCCGCCATCGAGCGCATCGTCAAGGCGGAGTGCGAAGCGGCGGGCAGCCCGAAGGGGCCGGAGATCGAGTACTACGACGTCTACCCGCTCACCATCAACGACGAGGAGCTCACCGCCAAAGTGCGCGCCGCTTTCGATGAGGTCTTCGGCGACGAGTCCATCGACATCACCCCGCAGTCGGCCTCCGAGGACTTCTCCTACGTCCCCGATGCGGTAGATACCCCCTATGTGTACTGGGCTTTTGGTGGCTTTGCGGATCAGGAAAACGCGCCGGGCAACCACAACCCGGCCTTCGCCCCGGATCTGCAGCCAACGCTCGACCGGGGTGCCGAGGCGGCGATCGCCGCAGCCGGCGCGTGGCTTGCGAACCAGTAGGCAGGCTCCCGCATTTTGCAGGTGGGAGCAGGGGATTTGCCAAATTCTGAACTTTGAGTAAACTCTTTCTTCGTTGCGCCCGTGGCTCAACGGATAGAGCATCTGACTACGGATCAGAAGGTTGGGGGTTCGAATCCCTTCGGGCGCACGATAGAAAATGCCTCCTTGCTTATATATGCAAGGGGGTATTTTTTGTTTCTTAAGTATCTGCGGATTCTAGCTTCATGCGGTTAAAGTAATAGCTATGAGGAAGCTCGCCTTCGCGGTGATCGCTCTAATTTCGTTGAGCGCATTGGCCAACTGCATGCGGAGAACCATGGGTATCTCCACCATGTTGTGGGTCACACTTGTCGTCTGCGTAGCGTGCGTCGTCCTCAGTGGCATCATGGCCGCACACAGTGTGGGGATCGAGCGCAACCTCGCCCGCCATATGATCGTCTTCTCTCTGTTGAAGGCCATCATGCTGACACTCGTGGTCATGGATGCCCCGGGGTCTCTCCTCTGCCTCGTGGTTCACGACCTGGCCACGCTCTTTATTGTCGGCCTCGCCGGTGCTTTCCTCACACCGCGGCGGCGGCCCGCACCCACAAGCGGGATGCTGAGCGTTGTCCTGCAGTACAAGATCGTGGTTATCCTCGGCACCCTCACCACGGCGATGGGGGAGAACGCCTGGCTGGGCAGGATTCACTTCGACCTGATGGAATGGATCCCGATCATCCACGCGGTGCTGTCCTCGGTGTTCCTCGCCACTGTGTTCATCGTGGCGCGGAAGTTCCCCGTGCTCATCACCGCGCAGATCATCATGTTCCTCACCGGCGCGCTGAACCTCATCAATTCGGACATTGCCTCGATGCTGCACAGCGTCATCACACCGGCGGCGACGGCGCTGCTGTGCTACTACATCGTCATGGAGCCGCCGGTGAAAAAGGTGAAGGGCAAGGCGATCCCCAATCCAAACGCCATCTGGAGCTAGAACACCTCGACGCGGCTGCCGATAGCCTCGGCCTGGTGCAAGATGGAGAGCCAACCGTCGGCACCGGGGTGGAGGCGGAGGACCGGGCGGAGACCGGAACGTGCGTCGAAACGGATGCGGGACCGATACCCGGCGTCGACAAGCTCCTCGATGGAGGGCTGGTCACCGGAAAGATCGTTGCGGGCCTGCGTGAGGAGCTCGAGGGCCTCGTCGAGGGCCTCGACGAGCTTGGGGGCGTTGGTCTCGCACATGGCGCGCACGAGGGACGCCTTGGAACCCGCGACGCGCGTGGCATCCGTGTAGCTACCGGCGGCAAGCGACAGGGCGAGCGCACCACCGTTGTCGCCGACAACGCTGAGCGCCTCCGCGAGCACGTGGGGCAGATGCGAAATGCGGGCAACCGCAGCGTCGTGGGAATCGGCGAGGGTGGGGATGACCTCCGCGCCGACGAGCCCGGCCATGTGGGCAACATCGGCCCACAGCGCGGCCCACGAGTCATCTACCTCGCCGGCCTCCAGCTGGTCGTAGCAGATAACCCAGGCACCGCCGTTAAACAGGCCGGACTTTGAGGCCTTCCAGCCGGAATCGGCGGTACCCGCCATCGGGTGGCTGCCCACGTAGCGCCCCGCCAGGCCACGCTCCTTCACGGCCGTGAGGATCGCGCTCTTAACGGAGGCGACATCGGTGAAGCCACAGCTGGGGGCCTCGTTTGCGATGCGATCGAGGATGGTGGGGAAGCCGGGGACGGGAACGGCGATGACGATGAGCGCGCCCTCCTTTTCGGCGCGCGCCAGCGTCTCGGTGAGCGAGCTGGAGACATCGAAGCCCTCCTCGCGGGCCTCCTCGGCGCGGGACGTGGTGCGGTTATAGCCAAAAACGGGGTGCCCGGCGGCGTGCAGATCCCTAAGGAGTGATCCGCCGATGAGCCCGAGGCCGATGATGCAAATGGGACGAGAGACTGTGTGAACGTTCATGGGGGTAAGTGTGGCACAGTTAGGGGTTATGGTGCTTGTCAATCTCCCCCGCGAGCGCCGCGAGCAACGGATGCGCGCGGTGCTTGACCTGCTCACCCCGCCGTTTACGGATGTCCCCGTTGCCGCCGCCGTGTTCGACGCGGAGGGGACGATGATCGGCTGGGGGACTAACGAGCGCAAAGCCACCTCCGACCCGACGGCGCACGCCGAGGTGCAGGCGATCCGCATGGCTGCCCGCGCCCGCAGGGACTACATCCTGGAAAACACGGAGCTGGTGGTCACCCTCGAGCCGTGCACGATGTGTGCGGGCGCGTTCCTAGCCGCGCGCATCCCGTCGCTCGTCTTCGGTGCCTTCGAGGAGAAGACCGGCGCGGTGGGTTCCGTCATCGACGTCGTGCGGGAACCGGCGCTGCCGAACCGAGTGGAGGTTGTCGGCGGCGTGCTGGCGGACGACTGCGCGGCACCGCTGCGCGCGTTCTTCCGCGATAAACGGCACGTCATAGACATGTCGTAGACACGTCATAGAAACGTCGTAGACACGTCATAGGATCGGCCACGGCGTGTGGGGGCGAATTCGCGTAGACTCGTTTTACATATTAAGACGAGAATTAAAACAGAAAGGAAAGGTACCTGTCATGGGTGACATCCAGGACGACATCAAGAACAAAGCAGAAGAGTTCGGCGGCAAGGCTAAGGAAGGCCTCGGCAACGTAACCGATAACGAGAAGCTCGAGGCTGAGGGCAAGGCCGATCAGACCAAGGCCGACATTAAGCAGGGCATTGAGGAGCTCGGCGACAAGGTTAAGGAAGCCGGCGACAAGATCCTCGGCGCTTTCCAGGACGAGAAGAAGTAACTCGCCTTTTTAGCGTGCGATTTGGTCGATCGGGCACCCGTCAATTACCCTCAGTAAACGGTGGCGTGTCCGAGCGGCCGAAGGTGCTCGCCTCGAAAGCGAGTGTTGGGTAATCCCCAACCAGGGGTTCAAATCCCCTCGCCACCGCCAGTCAAAAGGCCTCGATGCGCGCATCGAGGCCTTTTTTATTTTTCGCCGATTGTTCGATGGGAGACTGAAGGGTTTGGCTAAGTTCCTGTTTAAGGTGGGGCGCTGGTCCTACCGCAAGAAGTGGTGGGTGATCGCCGCCTGGACACTGATCCTCGCCGCCGTGCTGGGTAGCGCAGGCGTGTTCCAAAAGGGCTTCTCCAACGAGTTCAGCATCCCCGGCACACCGTCGTACAACGCGGCGATGATGCTCGAAGACCTGTGGCCGGGGCAACCGAACCCGGTGGCGGCATCCTCGGTAAACCTCGTCTTCCAGGCTCCCGAGGGGGAAACCCTGGACGAGCCACAAAACATGGCGGCGATGGATAAAACCATTAACTACGTCAAGGACAACCTCACCCCCATCTCGGGCACGGAGATGTTCGCCAACCCGATCACCTTCGACCCGCTGATGAAGCAGCGCGTTGTCGATGGCATGGTCGCCGCCGGCCTGCCCGAAGAGACCGCCCAGGAGGATGCGGCGAACCTCGGGCGCGTCTCTGTAGACAAGACCATCGCCTACACCAGCTTCAACATTGACGTGCCCTCCACCGGTGATGTCACCAACGAACACCGCGCGGTGATCAACGAGGCGATCCGCCTCGGCGAGGACGCGGGCATCCGGGTGGAGGCCAACGGCCCCGGTTTCGCCGACCCGATCAAGATTAAGACTACCTCTGAGGCCATCGGCGTCGTCGTCGCCCTCCTCGTCCTCATCGTCACCTTCGGCTCCTTCATCGCCGCCGGCATCCCGATCCTCACGGCGCTGCCGGGTGTCGGTCTGGGCATGGGCGCCATCCTCCTGGCCACCCGCTTCGTCAGCCTCAACAACACCACCCCCGTGCTGGCCATGATGATCGGGCTCGCCGTCGGCATCGATTACGCGCTGTTCATCCTCGCCCGCTTCCGCGCCGAGAAGCGACGAATGCCGTGGGATGAGGCCGCCGGCATGGCCGTGGGCACCGCCGGCAGTTCCATTGTCTTCGCCGGCACGACCGTGTTCGTCGCGCTGATCGCCCTGACGCTCGTCGGCATCCCGTTCCTCAGCTGGATGGGTATCTCCGCCGCGTTCACGGTGCTCGTCGCCGTCCTCGTGGCGCTCACTCTGCTGCCCGCCATCATGGGGCTGTTCGGCTCCAAGGTGTTCGGCTGGCAGCCAGCGTTCCTTCGTCGCCGCCAGGAGCACCTGCAGGATCCGGAGGCACGCACCGTCGGCCGCCGCTGGGTGGAGACGGTGCACCGCGCGCCGGGTCTCATCCTCGCCGGGGTCGTCGTCATCCTGGGGCTTCTCACCACGCCGGTGCTCAACCTCCAGCTCTCTTTGCCTGTCGACGCTGTGGCGAACCAGGAGACCACGCAGCGCCAGGCCTCCGACCTCATGCAAGAGGCCTTCGGCCCGGGCATCGATGCGCCGTTCCTCGTCGTCGTCGACGCGCACGACGTGGACACCTCCGCCCCCGCCCTGCAGCCGTTCAACGTCGACGGTGAGGTTCCGCGCGAGGCCGCATACATGTACGTCGTGCAGCAGCTGAAGACGCACCCGGAGGTCAAGCACGTGCAGATCGCCGGCATGAACGAGGACGGCACGGGTGCCCAGCTCCTCCTCAGCCCGCGCACCGGCCCCGCAGACGAGGCGACGACGCGGTTGTTGGAGTCGATCCGCAGCCAGCAGCAGGGGATCGAGGAGACCACCGGCCTGAAGATGGGTGTCACGGGACTCACCCCGATCATGCAGGACATCACCACCCAGCTGGAGAAGGCAATGCCGATCTATCTGCTGGTCGTCGTGGGGCTGGCGATCGTCTTGTTGCTCATCGTCTTCCGCTCCATCGCGGTGCCGGTCATCGCCGGCCTCGGCTTCCTGCTCTCGGTTGGCGCGGCGTTCGGCGTCACCATCCTCGTCTGGCAGGAGGGCCTGTGGGGTCTGGTGGGCACACCCGGCCCGCTCATCAGCTTCATGCCGATCTTCCTCATCGGCATCTGCTTCGGTCTGGCAATGGACTACCAGGTGTTCCTCGTCACCCGCATGCGTGAGCACTTTGTCAAGCACCGCGACGAAAGTCACGGCGCCTACACGCCGACGGAGGCCTCCGTGGTCGAGGGCTTCACACTCGGCGCGCGCGTGGTCACCGCCGCTGCGCTCATCATGATCGCGGTCTTCATTGCCGCCATCGACCAGCCCCTCCCGTTCGTTCAGGTCTTCGGGTTCGCCCTTGCCTTCGGAGTGCTTTTCGACGCCTTTTTCGTGCGCATGGCTTTAGTCCCTGCGGCTATGTTCCTGCTGGGGAGGGCAACATGGTACATGCCGAAGTGGCTGGATAAAATTCTTCCCACCATCGATATCGAGGGTGAGGAACTGGAAAAGGAATATGAGCTTTCACATTAACCACAGTGACGGTGCCGCCCGCACGGGCGTGATCTCCACGCCACACGGCGAGATCCAGACCCCGGCGTTCATTCCCGTGGCCACGAAGGCAACGGTGAAGACACTGACGCCGGAGCAGATCCGCACGACGGGTGCGCAGGCGATCTTGTCCAACGCCTACCACCTCTACCTGCAGCCCGGCCCGGACATCGTGGACGAGGCTGGGGGAGTGGCTGCCTTCGAAAACTGGCACGGCCCCACCTACACGGATTCCGGCGGCTTCCAGGTGATGAGTCTCGGCGTGGGCTTCAAGAAGGTTCTCGCCATGGATACTGCAAACCTGACGGAGCAGGACATCCGCGCCGCCAAGAAGGACCGCATGGCCCGCGTCGACGAGGACGGCGTGGACTTCCGCTCAGTTATCGACGGCTCCAAGCACCGCTTCACCCCGGAAAAGTCGATGGAGATCCAGCACCAGCTCGGCGCGGACATCATCTTTGCTTTCGACGAGCTGACCACGCTCGTGGATACCCGCCAGTACCAGGAGGCCTCCGTCGCCCGCACACATCGCTGGGCAAAGCGCTGCCTGGAGGCACACGAAAAACTGTCCAACGAGCGCTCTCACCGCCCGGAGCAGCAGCTGTGGGGCGTGGTGCAGGGCGCGCAGTACGAGGACCTGCGCCGCCAGGCCACCCGGGGCCTCATGGAGCTCGACCGCGAGGCCCGCGACGAGGGGCGCCGTGGCTTCGATGGCTTCGGCATCGGCGGTGCCCTGGAGAAGAACCAGCTGGGCACCATCGTCGGCTGGGTGACCGAGGAGCTGCCGGAGGATAAGCCCCGGCACCTGCTGGGGATCAGCGAGCCGGACGACATCTTCGCCGCTGTTGCGGCAGGTGCGGACACCTTTGACTGCGTGGCACCGACCCGCCTGGGCAGGCGAGGTGGCGTCTACACTCTCGACGGGCGCCTCAACCTCAAGGCTGCCCGTTTCAAGCGGGATTTCACTCCCATCGATGCGGAGCTCGGCGGGTACGTGAGCGAGAACTACACGCGCGCCTATATTCACCATCTCCTGAAAGCTAAGGAATTCTTAGCGGGCACCCTGTGCACCATGCACAACCTGCTATTCGTGGTGAAACTCGTGGATAACATCCGGTATCACCTGGAAAACGGCACGTTCGAGGAGTATCGCGACGAGTTCATGTCGCGCTACTACGCCACGGGAAGGTACAAGAAGTAAGGGAACCAGGCTAGATGTCTTGCAAATAAGACATCTAGCCTTTTGGTTTACCCCCCAAAAGGGCTAGCCTGAGAAAAAAATATAATTTAAGAAAGAAGCCTTTGAGTTTCACACAGTTAGCAGCTTAAAAGTAGGGAATGAGCTGCAGGAATTCGGTGAAAGCCTGCCTTTTTATAGGGGAAGATTGCGGGGAGGTGTGCGCCCAAATGCTCGAAAGTAGCAGGTAAAAGCTCTGAAGGCGAGCAAAGGTGGGGGTTGGTTCCGTTGCTCCTTAAAAGAAACTGAGTAAAGTCTGAGCAAAGGGTTTCGTTCACCTCATGACGGTCGGGCCCTGACGCAAACATCAAGAAATTCGATAAAGAAGGACCAGGCGATGAAAATACGCAAGAATTCTCGGTGGAGCGTGTCCGGCTCTGCCATGTCCGGTCTGGGAGCATCGAGTATGTTCCGGACCATTACCGCTCTCGGTGTAGCCACCGCGCTCACCGTCTCGGGTGTCTACGCCGTCGACAACGCTCCGGCAGCGAGCGCACAGGAAACCGCAGTTTCCGCCCCGGCCAAGCCCGCCAATACGAAGAAGCCCGCTCCGGGCACCTCCATGGAAACGGCTATCAAGTCCGATGCGATTGCTAACGGCCAGATCAGCAGCGTCTACGACATGCAATTGGGAACGTTTGTTGCTTCCGGTCACGCTTATACACTCGACTCCACCACGGCCTCCTTTGGTGGCGTGAACGATGTCACAGCGAACACCCGCGTGCCTGAGGGCACGAAGGTCTACGCACAGTGGATCGACGGCAAGGGTGGCGCCGTATCGCCTATTTACTACACGGAAACTCATGACCTCACCTGGGGCAATGGCACCCAGGGTGGCAAGGGTACCTTCGCCGTCTCCCTTCCGCCGTACGAGGATGCCCTCGGGGAACACCACGAGTTCAACCCCGGCAAGGGCGACCAGATTAAGTTCTGGATTGAACCGTTCACCAACGAGCGTGGCAACAAGCTGGAAATGATGCGCACCGCTCCGGGCTGGTACCCGAGCTTCAGTCCGGCCAATAAGCGTGTGGCTGGCTCTACGTTCAACATGGACAAGAACAATCTCCAGAACGTCGGCATCTTCATGTACGAGTTCCCCGGCGAGCACATGTTCTCCAAGAAGGTCAACGTCGATACCTCTGGCCCCCGGATTAAGGGTCGCGTGTGGCACGAAGTCGGTGACGCTAACCTTTCCACCGGCCCGATTTTCAATGCAGGTAAGGAAAAGGATGTTCCGGCAGACGGTTATGAGGTCGTCTTCACCGGCCTGAACGAGGCAGGCTCTAAGGCCATTGAGGCTGCCACCAAGGGGCTCAGCCGTGACGAGTACGTCACCAAGACTGAGGAGATCATCAAGGCTCACCCGGAGTACGTCACCGGCACCTCGACCACCAAGACGGGTGCTGACGGCTGGTATGAGCTGCGTCTTCCGGCTGGTACCGACAAGTACGCTATCTACGGCGCGGTGAAGAACCCCGCCGGTGAGATCGTTCAGACATACAGCTCCTACACCACCCCGGTGTTCGACCGCCCGAACCGCCTCGGCTCTGTCGTACCGGCGGCTATCGCTTCTCCGGATGGGCCTGGCTGGTTCAACGTTCACTTTGCCATCTCGGATTACAAGGCGATCACCCTTGATATTCCCTACTACAACGTGACGGATAACCCGGCCACCGGCGGTGACACCCTTGAGGTGAAGCTGGACGGCACGCTGCCGATCTTCCCCAACAAGATTGTGTGGACCGACAGTAAAGGCACGGTTTTGAAGACCTGTGAGATCAAGGAACTCAAGGACGCAGATAAGTGCTCCCTGGAGATCCCGAAGGACTTCAAGGGCAAGGACCTCTACACCGCAACCCTGATTTCCGGCCCGAACATCATTGCTGCTGACTCCGCGCTCGTGACCTCCGAGCTTCCGGACAAGGACAAAGACGGTATCCCGAACCGCTTTGACCCGGATGCTGATGGCGACGGCGTGAACAACGATGACGAGATCGCAGCTGGTCTTGATCCGCTGGATCCGTTCTCTAACGGAACCAAGGACAAGGATGGCAAGCCGGTTTCCGACGGCGACTTCGACTCCGACGGTGACAAGGCCACCAACAAGGAAGAGTCTGACGTTCCGCAGGAAAACGGCAAGGATAAGCCCGTCAAGGACACCGACGGCGACGGCCTCGGCAACCCCGGAATCACGGACAAGAACAAGAACGATGTCGCTGACCTCATCGAGGGCAAGGACTCCGACAATGACAAGATTCCGGATTCCATTGATCCGGACGCTGATAACGACGGAATCAACAACGACGACGAGATCGCCGCTGGCCTTGACCCGCTGGATCCCTACTCCGGTGGGTACACCGACAAGAACGGCAAGAAAATCAAGGATGGCGAAGGCGACATCGACAAGGATGGCCTGACCAACGCCGAGGAGTCCGACGTTCCTAACGGCGCCGTTCCGGATACGGATGGCGACGGCCTGGCTAACCCGGGTATCACCGATAAGACCGGCAAGCTGGTTGACGGCAAGCAGGGCCCGAACGGTGTTGCTGACCTCATCGAGGCTTTGGACACCGACGGCGACAAGGTTCCGGATTACCTCGATCCGGATGCCGATAACGACGGTGTGAACAACAACGACGAGATCGCCGCTGGCCTGAACCCGCTGAACCCGACCTCCACCGCCGATGAGAACGGTAACCCGGTCAATGATGGTGACCTTGACCTTGATAAGGACAAGAAGAAGAACTCTGACGAGTCCGACACCGATGTTCAGCCCGATGGCGTGAACCCCGATGGCACTGCCAAGGTTCCGATCACCGATAAGAACAACAACAAGATCGCTGATCTCATCGATGGTGACCTCGACGATGACAAGATCCCGAACTCCGAAGATCCGGATGCTGATGGCGACGGTGTGAACAACAACGACGAGATCGCCG